>NZ_JAOARZ010000014.1:0-213769 GCF_025210255.1 Donghicola sp.
GGACGAATTACTCCCATGGAACTGGATCGCCCCGAGCGCGCAAGAAGTCTGACGGTTCCGCAAGCAGCTCCATATGACGTCAGTAACGACGCCAATAATGACATAGCTTAAGACATCAGGCCCAACTCAGGCAGGCGGTCCCAATGGAGCCGTTACCTTTGAGCGATTGCAAGACTTATATAAAACGCAACTTCAATACAAAGCGCCGGTCCAACTGTGGGAGCGCAGGTCGGAGAAACACAAACAGAATGCCGATACCTCTTTCAAATTGTTTGTAGGATTGTCTGTCGTAATCATTTTTCTGGCAGCAGTGGTCCCATTCTTTGCCGGGACGTATATAGCTGACAGCTTCTATCAGGTCGTTTGTAGTGGGCCTGACGGCACTGAGTGCAGCCGCGAATTTTCTGCAAGAGGCCCCATAACGGTGTCTGGCTTGCTGATGATTTTTTCCTTGAGTCTGTGGGTTGTCCGACTGCAATACCGTGTCTTTCTAAGTGAACGACACCTCTCACTCGACGCTAGCGAGAAGAAAGCTTTTGCGGAGACGTTCTTGGCCATGAAAGAGGATGCCGATGTCGATGGGGCCAACGAGGCGATTGTACTCGCATCACTATTCCGGCCTACGCAGGATGGTATCATCAAAGACGATGAGAATACTCTGGACCTCTCTGCCGCGGCGATCTTGGCGAAGCAGTTTGGACGGTCCTAACAGGCTGCCTAGACTGCTCTAAATCGACGACTTTCTGAGGAGGCAAGTTGGAGAATCTAACGCGGTTAGATTCTCAGGTTTATTCCTTAAGTGTCTAATAAATATGAATAAATGGAGGCGATGTGCGCCTCCTTTCACTTGCCCTTGGCTACACGCCAAAATCGTCTAATTTGAGTGCACACTTTGTACGAAATTTGTACGAAGCAAATTTCGATCCGCTAAGTCACTGAAAATAAAGAATAATTTTGGAGGCGAGTACCGGAATCGAACCGGTGTACACGGATTTGCAATCCGCTGCGTCACCACTCCGCCAACTCGCCGCCGTGGTGTGGTTCGCGCTGATTAGACGATCCATTCGGGGGGCGCAAGCCCTCATGTTCGATGAAACGACGATACAACCGTTGCCGTGCCTGTGGTAATGTGGCATGACCCCAAAGACCTCACTGAACGAAAGAGTTTAGTCCATGACTGATTTCGCAAATCGCCGCACAATGATGGTGGATACGCAGGTCCGCCCCTCGGACGTGACCAAGTTTAACGTGATCGAAGCGATGCTGGCAGTTCCCCGCGAAGTCTACGTCCCCGAAGCGCGTAAAGAAGCCGCTTATATGGGGGAAAACATTGAACTGGCGGCGGACCGTGTTGTTCTGGAGCCCCGCACAACAGGCAAACTGCTGGACGCGCTAGATATCCAGCCCGATGAACTGGTGCTCGATCTGGGCTGCGCGTATGGCTATTCTGCTGCGGTCATTGCCCATCTGGCCGAGGCTGTTATCGCTGTTGAAACCGAAGATTTCGCCAAAGAAGCCGAAGCCAACCTGAGCCAGAACGGCGTCGATAACGTCGCTGTCGTCGAAGGTGAGTTGGCTGCAGGAGCGGCCAAGCACGGTCCTTATGATGTCATCGTTATCGAAGGCGGCGTCGAAGAGTTGCCGACCGCCATCGCAGATCAGTTGAAAGAGGGCGGTCGAATCGGCTGCATCCTTCAAGAGGGCGCATTAGGCACTGTTAAAATCGGTTACAAACTGGATGGCCTGATCAATTGGCGCTATTCGTTCAATGCCGGCGCTCCGGTGTTAAAAGGATTTGCAAAACAGCCAAGCTTTGCGCTCTGAACCTTGCGGCATGGGTGTTGATTTTTAAAGATGTCCCATGCGTTAGGGGCGAAGGAGTTTGTAAATGGCGGATTTTAAGAAGTACCTGCGGGGCGGCGTAGCGGCTCTCGCGCTCTCGGTTGCGGCAGTACTACCTGCAAGCGCAGATACCCTGGGAGACGCCCTGGTCAAAGCCTACAAGAATAGCGGTCTGCTGGAACAAAACCGTGCGCTGCTGCGCGCGGCGGACGAGGATGTGGCCGGCGCGGTCGCTGAACTGCGTCCCATTCTTGGATATTCGGCTGGCATTACCTCCAGCCGTGATTTCACCGTTACCGGCACAAGCACGAACCGGATTGAGACCGGCGTCGACGAGACCACGCTTGGAACGCTGGGGCTGACCGCGAGCTTGCTCCTTTACGACGGCGGCGCGTCTCGCATGGGGATTGATGTGGCCAAGGAAGCCGTCCTTGCGACCCGTCAAACACTTCGCGCGGCAGAGCAGACGGTTCTGCTAAACGCAGTGGCCGCCTACATGAACGTTCTGGCGTCTGGCCAGATCGTTACCCTGCAGCAAAACAACCTGCGTGTGCTGAGCGAACAGCTTCGCGCTGCACGTGAACGCTTTGACGTGGGCGAAATCACTCGTACTGATGTGGCGCTGTCCGAAGCGGCGCGCGCGAGCTCGAACAGCGATCTCGTGGCAGCACAGGGCGACTTGGCCGACTCGCGCGCCGGTTACATCACCGCCGTGGGCGAGGGCGCAGGCTCCGTGAGCACGCCCGGTGCATTTCCTGTCGCCGTGGACACAGTCGAAGAAGCCCTGCGCATTGCGATGCGCAGCCATCCGACGCTTCTTGCGGCGCAGCACGCAGTCACTCAGGCTGAACTTGGCGTGAAGATTGCTCAGGCGGCACGAAAGCCGGAGGTGACGCTTGGCGCGGAATTGGGACATACGCGTTTCTTGGCAGAAGACACGGATCGCTCCGAGGGGAACTACACAAATAGTGCTTCGGTCGGTTTAAACGTCACTGGCCCCATCTATTATGGCGGCGCAATCAGCTCTGCTGTGCGCCAAGCAATGGCGCGTCGCGATTCGGCGCGCTCTGAACTGTTGCAAACGAAACTGTCGGTCGAAGAGGCCGTGCGTGTCGCGTACTCGGCGCTGACCCAAGCCCGCGCTGCCCGCGACGCGGCCGAAGAATCGATCCGTGCGAATACTGTGGCGTATCGCGGTGTCCGGGAAGAGGCTTCGCTCGGCGCGCGGACCACTCTGGACGTTCTGGATGCAGAGCAGGACCTGCTGGATGCACGTGCATCGAGCATTACTGCGGCTGCCAATGAATATATCGCGGCCTACTCGCTGCTATCCGCTATGGGTCTGCTAAACGTGGAGTATCTGAAGCTCAACGTGCCCACCTATGATCCCGAAGCCTACTACAACACGGTCAAGAACGCGCCTGCGATGATCAACACCCGTGGTGAGAAGCTGGACGACGTCCTGCGCGCGATCGGCAAAAAGTAACAGATCTGCTGGCAAACGGTTGTGAGATCGCGTGCCAGCGGCTACCCTTACCCCAGTGTTTCGTGAGGGTTTCATGTCAGAACCAACCACCAGCGTAGATATCGAGGATGTCCTCACGTCGATCCGGCGGCTTGTGTCGGAAGAGGCGCATGATGCTGTTCTAGATCAAGTGAAGCCTCAGCGTTCTGCAGATCGGCTGGTCTTGACACCTGCGCTGCGGATTGCAGACGCAGAGACGCCGCCCGAGCCTGCTGAGGCCACTGATGACAGCGGACCGGACGTACCCCCAGCCGAGCATGAAAATGTCGCTGAGGCGCCGCTCCTGCTCAATCGTGGGCCCTCTGACAATCTGTCGATCAATCACAAGATTTCGTCACTCAGCGCTGCGGTCAGCCGAGCCGCTGAGGAGTACGAGCCCGAAGAGGGCGACATGTTTGGGGGACTGTCCAAAACACCGTTGCCGTGGGCCGAAACACATCCCAACGACCCGCTGTCCGGCAGGGCCGAAGGAGAAGACGCCTCTAACATGGATGGCGATGCATTTGAGGACGAGACGATCGACGAACATGACGACACGGCGAGCGGCAGTCTCGTTGGCCTGAACGAGGATATGCTGCGCGCTATGGTGGCCCAGATTGTCCGCGAAGAACTGCAGGGCGAGATGGGCGAGCGTATCACGCGCAACGTCCGCAAGTTGATCCGACGCGAAATCAACCGTGCGCTGGCGATACAAGACCTCGCCTGAAGTGACCTGAATTAAAAAAAACGAGAGCGCTCCGGCGCTCTTTTTTTATGGCGTAGATCTTTCAAGGCGGAGCAGGGCGGAACAAAAAAGGGTGCGCCCGGTGCGCACCCTTTTTTTAACGGGGATATCAGAAAGCCGGAGTTATGCGGCGTCCAGATGCATTACGGCAGCGTTGCGACGCTCGCTCTCTTCACGCGACAGCGCGACAGAGGTGCGAACACCCTTGGCAACGAATTCCATCAGTCCAGAGACAACGCGTTCGCTGGGATCGATGCCTGCGCAGGACAACACTTCGCGCCCATCACGCGAACGTGCCCAACGTGCGATTTGCTCGGGCCCATTGCCGTATTTTTTATCATCGGCGATGGCATCATCTAGAGCCGCCAACACAACAGCGGCAAAAAGTTTGCGTGCACGGTTGCCCTGTTCATTACTGTAGGCCGTGCCGTCAACGAAATCTTTCATGATTCGTCCTTGTTGTTTCGATCTTGCGTCTTGGGGCGTGGCGCGCTTTATGACGTAATTATGTCGATTCTGGCAACCTGTTTTTGAATGCCTGCTATGCATTTAATGCATAGCTTCAACATGGGTATTGCGCTGCTACTACGCTTGCTTTGGTCTTGAGCCCCAGATATAGGGATCGAAATCCTAATATCAACCGTCCTGCAAGGTAGTCTTATGCCCAAGATCAACGGTAACGAAATCCGTCCCGGCTATGTTCTGGAACACAATGGCGGCCTCTGGGGCGCTGTCAAAGTCGATCACGTCAAACCCGGCAAGGGCGGCGCATTCGCTCAGGTCGAGATGAAGAACCTGCGCAACGGTTCCAAGCTGAACGAACGTTTCCGCAGCGCCGACAAGGTCGAGCGCGTGCGTCTGGAGCAGAAAGACCAGCAGTTCTTGTATGAGTCCGACGGCATGCTGGTGTTCATGGACGCCGAGACCTATGACCAGATTGAACTACCCGCAGACCTGCTGGGGGACCGTCGTCCCTTCCTTCAGGATGGCATGACCATCGTTGTAGAATTCTACGAAAGCGAAGCGCTGAACGCGACTGTGCCACAGAAGGTCCAGTGCAAAATCGTCGAGACCGAGCCGGTCGTCAAAGGCCAGACGGCAGCGAACAGCTTCAAGCCTGCGATCCTCGACAATGGCGTCAAGGTAATGGTGCCCCCCTTCGTTGGTCAGGACGAAGACATCATCGTCAACACCGAGACCTTTGAATACGTCGAACGCGCATAAGAAAAGCGGCCTGTTTCGGGGCCGCTCTGAACGCATTTAGATAAATGAGGCCCGCCTGAATTGCTCAGGCGGGTCTTTCTTATTTCATCAGCACGATTGGCACTTTGCAGCTGCGGATCATTTCAGTGGTGGTCGAGCCGATGATCATGCTGCGAATGCGCGAGTGGCCATAGGCGCCCATAACCAGCAGGTCGTAGCCTTCGTGGTCGGTCATATCGCCAAGCACGTGGTCAGGGCTGCCCTGTACAATCTTGGTGGTCGCTGTGTGGCCGCCAGCGGCCAGTGTTGCCGCAGCGCTGTCGAGATCGGCGCGCAGGCTATCGCTCTCGGTGCCGACAGTCACGACGGTCACGTCTAGGCCCGCAAACAGTGGGTCGCGCGCAACTGTGTCGATTGCCTTCATCGAGGACACGCCACCATCATAGGCGATCAGGACCTTCTTGGGCTCTGAGTAGGCGCGGTTGGCAACGAAAACTGGCTTCGATGTCGCACGCACGATCCGCTCTAGGTTCGAGCCAAGGTGCAGTTTGGCGAAATCCGCCGCCTCTCCGCGTTTGCCGATTGCCAGCATCGAGGCGCTGGCCTCGCGTTCTGACACGGTATCGATCAGGTCACCGCTACGTAGGCGGGTGCTGACCGTGATCTCTCCGTGCTGTTCCACGATGGCTTTGCCGTCTTCTAAGATGGCGCGGCCCGTGGCTTGTGCCAGCTTGTTGCGCTGCGCGTCCAGCGAGCTCAGCTCTTCGAGCAGGGCAGTGCGGGCCCCCAGACGGATCGAGCCGGACAGGTCCTGCTCGGCGCCGCCCTCGCGGCGGCCAAGCACGTGTGTCAGTTCGACCGAGGCCGCGCTGCGGGCTGCGATCCAACCCACATAGTGGCACAGGCTTTCCGAATAGGCCGAGCCGTCGATCAGGGCGAGGATGTTTGAATTGCTCATCTGGTCCGCTCCTTAGTGCGACATCAACTTGTCCATGCCGCCCGGTTTGTCGTGCAGCGCCAGACGGTCAACGATGGTTTGCGAGGCGTCATTCAGGCCAAGGATTTCGACCTCTGCCCCCTCACGGCGGAACTTGAGCACAGCCATGTCCAGCACCGCAACCGACGAAATGTCCCAGATGTGGGCATGAGTAACGTCGATGGTGACTTTTTCCAGTGCTTCGCGGAAGTCGAACGCCTTCATGAAGTCTTCGGCAGAGGCAAAGAACAGCTGTCCTTCGACGTGGTAGGTGCGGGCGCGGCCATCTGCGGATAGCTCGGAGCGAACGCGGAACAGCTGCGAAATCTTCCACGCAAAGAAGATGCCCGACAGCAGCACACCGGTCAGCACGCCAATCGCCAAGTTGTGGGTCCAGACCACGACAACGACGGTCGCGACCATAACGATCGAGGATGAAGCAGGGTGTTCCCGCAGATCCTTGATCGAGGACCAGCTGAACGTACCAACCGACACCATGATCATGATCGCGACAAGTGCGGGCATCGGAATTAGGCCGACCCAGTCTCCAAGCACCACACAGAAGATCAGCAGCATCACACCGGCGAAGGCACAGGACAGACGGCCACGGCCACCGGATTTGACGTTGATCATTGACTGGCCGATCATCGCACACCCTGCCATGCCGCCGATAAAGCCGGTGCAGAAGTTCGCGACGCCTTGGCCGATGCATTCCTGATTGCGGTCCGAGGTGGTGTCGGTCAGATCGTCCACCAAGTTCTGGGTCATGAGCGATTCCAGCAGGCCCACAGCGGCCACCGCGGCAGCGTAGGGGAATACTATCTGCAAAGTCTCTAGGTTCAGCGGAACATCAGGCAGCAGGAACACGGGCAGGGTGTCGGGCAGAGCGCCCATGTCGGACACGGTACGCACGTCCCAGCCAAAGAGGATCGCGGCTGCTGTCAGAACCAAAATGTTCACCAGCGGCGACGGCACCGCTTTGGTTACATACGGGAACAGGTAGATGATCGCGAGGCCCGCAACGACCAGCGGGAAGGTCAGGAAGGGCACGTTGGACGGATCCAACTCGGGCAACTGCGCGAGGAAGATCAGGATCGCCAGCGCGTTCACAAAGCCCGTCATCACAGATCGCGACACAAACCGCATCACAAAACCCAGCCGGGCAAAGCCTGCGATCACCTGCAGCACACCGGCCAAGATTGTTGCGGCCAGCAGGTACTCAAGACCGTGATCGCGGACCAGCGTAACCATCAGAACCGCAGT
Organism: Donghicola sp.; assembly: GCF_025210255.1. Lineage (NCBI taxonomy): Bacteria > Pseudomonadati > Pseudomonadota > Alphaproteobacteria > Rhodobacterales > Roseobacteraceae > Donghicola > Donghicola sp. Next base: position 7,534 of record NZ_JAOARZ010000014.1, read on the forward strand.
CGCGGCGGTGGCGGCGCTGATCATGCCGGGGCGTCCGCCGACGATGGCGGTCAGAACGGCGATCGAGAAAGAGGCATAGAGACCCACCTTGGGGTCGACGCCTGCGATAATGGAAAATGCGATGGCTTCGGGGATCAGCGCAAGGGCAACGACAAGGCCCGACAAAAGGTCGGCGCGCACATTGCCGAACCATTGCTGGCGATAGGCGGTCAAGTTCATCTCGTGTCCGATTGTTCTGGTCCGGCCCCGCTGCGGGGGCCAGAACGGTGGCAGTTGATTGGCGCTAACGGGCCAAGGCACTTGCCGCGCGTTATAGAGACTTAAGACAAAGGAACAACCGCCCCGAACTTTATCCCACGGACTGTGGCATAGAAATCCGTGCAGAGTTGGCGCTCAAGGCGCCATTTGCACGGTCAAAGCGCAGATATGCGATGGCTTGGCTGCCTGACTGGGTAAACAGCGTGCCCGCTGTTTTGCCGTCCTCGGTTTTGATTTCGGAGCCAACAGGGGCGCTGCCGTCGACGTCCACGGTCACCAGACCTTTGCGCAGTTCTGTTTTGTGCTTCATGCGGGCGGTGACCTCTTGGCCCACATAGCATCCCTTTTTGAAGTCGACGCCGTTCAGACGCTCGAAACCCGCTTCGAGGATAAAGGTATCGCCAGTCAGTTCGATCCCGCTCTCCGGGATGCAGTGCGCCACGCGGATTGCGTCCCAGTCCGAGCCATCGTCGCCATCGGTCTCGTTATAGAGACGCCAGCCAAGAGCAGGGTGGCGGGGATCCTCGACGGCGCCCTCTGGCGCGTCGCCAGTGCCACGCTGTACCTTGAGAGGGCTCTCGCTGATCTGCGCATCGGCCCGCAGTTTGTACATGTTCAGTCGCTGAACCAAGCCCGCCGCCAGAGGCTCTGCCACGTCGAGCAGGATCGCGTCGCCGTGGGCCACCAGCAGGAAGTCGGCCAGATATTTCCCCTGCGGGGTCAGAATAGCTGTGTACATCGCACCGTCCTTTAGCCGGGCCATGTCATTGGTCACAATGTTCTGCAGAAAATCGCGGGCGTCGGGGCCGGTGATCTCGTAAATCTTGCGGGCGTGCTCTGGCATGGGAACTCCTTTGCGCCAGAGGTAGGCGCAAAGATGCCCGAGTAAAAGACCTTAGCGCTCGAACATTGGCGTTGCGTTGAACTTCTTTTGCAAGCCTTTGTAGTCGTAGTCCGTCTGCACCCACTCGCGGAAGGGGATTTGCCCTTTGGTGTTGATCCGCTCTTCGTAAGCGTCCAGCACGTGATCCAGGATGCCGGTCTTGGTGTAGCGCTGGTGGAAGTACTTCCACGCCAGCATCTTCTTGGCTTCGGCGACAGGCGCGTTTTCCTGATCCAGTAGGTAGATCGCACTGGCAAAGCCTGCGCGGTCTGCACCGGATTTGCAGTGCATCACGAAAGGCTTTTCGATCGTATCAAACGTTTCCAGCACTTCCATGATCCGCTCGGGGCGCGGGGCCTTGCGGGCATAGAGTTTGCGGTCGATCAGAGTCATCCCCAGTGCGTCGGTCGCTTCTTTCTCAAAGAGGTAGTGGGCATAGGTGTCCACCCCGCGCAGGTTCAGGACCGTATTGATGCCGCGTTTCTTGAACTTCTTCAGGCGGTAGGGGTCCGGTTGGTTAGAACGCCACACGCCGGGCGCGATTTCGAACTCGTTGGTCCACAGGTAGCGCAGGAACATATGGTCGATGAACTGCAGGTGCATGTGCGCCGTGAACCGCTTGTACGGCGTCGAGATGTCGTCCCCGAAGGAATTGCGGAACCGCACTTCGAGGTCGAAGATCCAGTCTTTGATCTTTTTCAACATTCTTTACCGTCCTGAATTTCAAGCCACGTTGCCCTACCGCCTAACATGTGTCGAGGCAAGAGGTTGGGGGGAATTGACGTTGCCGCGACTGAGACTAAGGTCGCGGGACAATATAAACGGAGCCTGTCATGAGTCTTGCGAACGGTCGTTCCCACCTTGCTATCCCTGGTCCTTCGATCATGCCGGACCGTGTGTTGCAGGCGATGCACCAACCAGCTCCGAATATTTACGAAGGCGCGCTGGTCGAACTGACCGCCGGATTGGTCCCCGATCTGAAGTGGGTCGCCGGCACCGAGCACCACGTTGCCATGTATATATGTAACGGTCATGGCGTTTGGGAGGCCGCGCTCGCGAATACTGTCGCACCGGGGGAAAAGGTGCTGGTGCCGTCCTGCGGACGCTTTGGTCACGGTTGGGCAGAATTCGCGACGCGCATGGGGATTGAGGTCGAATTGATCGATTTCGGCAAACGCGCGCCTATGGACCTAGAGGTCGTGGGCCGCGCGCTCGAAGCGGACAAGGATCACAAGATCAAAGCCGTTCTCGCGACCCACGTTGATACTTCGTCCTCTGTGCTGAATGATATTCCGGCTCTGCGCAAACTGATGGACGATCTGAGCCATCCGGCGATGCTTTGGGCTGACTGTGTCGCGTCTATGGGTTGTGACCGTTTCGAGATGGACGCATGGGGCGTCGATCTGGCCATCACCGCCAGCCAGAAGGGCCTGATGACCCCGCCGGGTATGGCTTTCATCTTCTTCTCGCCCAAGGCGCAGGCCGCCCGCGAGGGGATGAAGATGGTCTCGCCCCATTGGGACTGGAACGCACGCGCCTTCCCGCAGATGTTCTACGAATTCTTTGGGGGCACCGCGCCGACCCATCACTTGTTCGCCCTGCGAGAAGCCCTGAACATGATGCGCGAGGAAGGGCTCGAGTCGATTTGGAAGCGTCACGACGTTCTGGCTCGCGCCCTTTGGGCCGCTGCGGACGTCTGGGGGCAGGATGGTCCGATGGAGTTGAACATCGCCGATCCCGCCTGCCGGAGCCGCGCGGTGACCTCTTTGCGTCTGGAAAGCCCGAACGCGACTGCGTTGCGCGACTGGGTCTCCGCGAACGCGGGTGTGACGCTTGGGATCGGCCTTGGGATGGTCGAGATGGGCGATCCGGCGTGGCACGGGTTCTTCCGCGTCGGCCACATGGGTCACCTGAACGCCCACGGGATGATGGGTGTGATCGGCGTGATGGAAGCAGGCCTTCAGGCCCTACAAATTCCGCACACTGGCGGGGCCGTGGCCGCCGCCGCGGGCGTCATCGCCAAAGGATAAAGGAGTGGGTTATTCCCACTCCATCTCCTCATAGACGCGGCCCGCGTTCTTGGTGGCCAGCTCTTCGAACGTGTCGAGGTGCTTCCACCGCTCTTGATCCACGTAGTAGGCGCCCGCCAAATCGCCGCCCTCATCAATATGCGCACCGATCTTGTCCCGCAGGTCGACCAGATAATTGCGGGTGTAGCGGCGCACTTGGTCAAAGTTGGTCGGGTGCCCATGACCCGGGATCACGTAGGTCGGCGCCAGTGGCTCTAGCTTTTCGTCCCACGTTTCGATCCAGCATTTGGTGCAAGTGCCTTGGAAAATCGGCAGCATGCGCTCATGGAACGCGATGTCGCCCGCGATTATTATGCCCCACTGAGGAATCCAAACCTGCGTATCGCCCGGATCGTGTGAGGGGCCAAGGTGCAGAACCTCAATATCGACACCGCCCAAAGACACGACTTCACGGTCAGTGAAGCTGCGCGTGGGCAGGGCGATGGTGGTGCCTTCGGCCTTGTCCCGATTATACCGCTGCATTCCCTGAAGAATGAAATCGGCCTCCTCCTCAAACGCTGCAATCGCGTCCACGTGGGCTAAAATCTCGATGCCTTGCTCCGCCCAATAGGAATTGCCGAGCATCGCGTGCCCTTGGCCATTCTCGTTGATCACCAGTACAACAGGTTGGTCCGTAACGGCCCTGATTTCTTCGTGCAGGGCTGCCGCCAGTCGATAGGACGCGCCACCATTGATCACCACCACGCCTTCGTATGTCACAATGAAAGACAGATTATTATTGTGGCCGGAGTTTTCGTAGGTCGGTGGCGCGGTCGCGCCGATGGCGGAAAAGACATGTGGGATGACTTCGACCGGTTTGGCGTAGAGTTCGGATTGCGGATATTGGTCCGGGATGTCTTCGCTTGCGGTGGCAAAGGTTGCGCTCACACTTAGAAGCGCGGCGATGAAAAATCTGGTCATGTGAAATCCTCCCGAGACAAATAAATACATATGAATGTATATCGGTAAAGCCGAGAATGTTCTGTACCTGTCAGAAAGGGGTTGCCGAGTTAAGTGAACATCTGTTCAATTAAGGCGATCCGGACCGCTCGGGGAGGGGCAGTATGGAACAGGTAGAGATTTTTGAGGTCGGTCCAAGGGACGGTCTGCAAAACGAAAAGCGATTGATCCCAACCGCTGACAAAGTGGCATTGGTCGATCTGCTAAGCACAGCAGGCTTCCGGCGGATTGAGGTCGCCAGCTTTGTGAGCCCTAAATGGGTTCCGCAGATGGCAGATAGTGCCGTAGTGTTGGGGGGGATCAGGCGAGGGCAGGGGATTTCCTATGCCGCATTGACCCCGAACATGCGGGGATTAGAAGGTGCGATCGCAGCCAAAGCAGATGAGATCGCGATTTTCGCCTCGGCATCCGAGGGGTTTTCCAAGGCCAACCTGAATTGCACCATCGACGAAAGCTTTGACCGCTTTGCCCCCGTTGCGGAGGCCGCGCGGGAGGCCGGTCTGCCGGTACGAGGCTATGTCAGCTGCGTGACTGACTGCCCTTATGACGGACAAATTGACCCTGCCGATGCAGCGCGGGTGGTCGAGCGGCTTGTGACCTTGGGCTGTTACGAGGTGTCCTTGGGCGACACGATTGGTCAAGCGCAGCCAGAGAGATTGGCAACCATGCTGGACGCAGTCTTGGCCGTGATACCCGCCGGCAAACTGGCGGGCCATTATCATGACACCGCCGGTAGGGCGCTGAGGAACATCGAGGTCTCCTTGGACAAAGGTCTGCGGGTTTTCGATGCCGCCGTCGGTGGATTGGGGGGCTGCCCTTATGCGCCCGGCGCAGCTGGCAACGTCGCAACAGAGGCTGTCCACCGGCGATTGACACAGTTGGGGCTGAGCACTGGCCTCGACCCTGACATTCTTGACAAAGCGGCGGCACTTGCTCGCCAGATCAGAGGGGCGAACGATGCCTGATACCATCCGCATTGACCAGGACGACCGCGGTGTCGCAACCCTTTGGCTGACCCGCACTGAAAAGCATAATGCCATGTCAGCACTCATGATGGATGAATTGCGTCATGCGGCCGAAACGCTTGGCTCTGATGATTCCGTCCGTGTGGTGATTCTGGCAGCCGAAGGAAAAACCTTTTGCGCTGGCGGGGATCTGGCGTGGATGCGGGACCAATTCGAAGCAGACTCTGCCACTCGAATGAGCGAAGCCCGTAGACTAGCAGAGATGTTACTGGCGCTGGATCGTCTGCCAAAGCCCCTGATCGGCCGACTTCAGGGCAATGCGCTGGGGGGCGGCGTGGGTCTTGCATCGGTCTGCGACTGCGCCATCGGGGCGGACCAAATTCAAATGGGACTTACGGAAGTCAAGCTCGGTTTGATCCCCGCGACCATTGGTCCGTATGTTATCGCTCGCATGGGAGCGGCACGCGCGCGGCAAGTTTTTTTTCAGGGGCGTGTTTTCGACGCACCCGAGGCAGAGAGGCTGGGACTCCTGTCGCGTGTGGTTTCCCCTGAAAATCTGGACGAAGCGGTCGAGGCCGAGGTCGCTCCCTACCTGAAGACAGCCCCCGGCGCTGTTGCACGTGCGAAGGCGCTGGTGCGTCAGTTGGGCGGGGGGGCTGACGCCGCGCAAATCGATGTTTCTGTTACAGCTTTGGCTGAAATCTGGGCAGGTGACGAGTCGTCTGAGGGAATCGCAGCCTTCTTTGAGCGCCGCCCTGCAGCATGGACAAAGTGACCACATCCGTAGCGTGCAGAAAAAAATCCGGTGTACTTATGTACACAAAGGATTTTTTCAACATTCCACTTTGTGAATAAGTGCCTGTCTGTGTTGACCCTTTGAGGGGTCAGGCGTAAGAAGCAGGCCAAGCATAGCAGCCAGTGAATGCGTCTATCGCAGGAAAGGAGCCACGCGTGGAAGAGATGCTACGGGAATACCTCCCCATTATCATCTTTCTGGCGGTCGCAATCGGCCTCGGGATCGTGCTGATCCTAGCAGCAGCCATTATCGCCGTCCGCAACCCCGACCCCGAAAAGGTCAGCGCATATGAGTGTGGCTTTAACGCCTTTGACGATGCGCGCATGAAGTTCGACGTCCGGTTCTACCTCGTGTCGATCCTGTTCATCATTTTCGACCTCGAAATCGCCTTCCTGTTCCCTTGGGCCGTTGCGTTCAAGGACCTCAGCATGGTCGGCTTCTGGTCCATGATGTTGTTCCTTGGCGTGCTGACCGTCGGCTTTGCCTATGAATGGAAGAAGGGAGCACTCGAATGGGAGTGATGACCGGAGCCAACACCGCAGGTTTCGACCGTGAGGTCGCAACCCAGCAGTTGAACAAAGAGCTGCAGGACAAAGGTTTCCTGCTGACCTCGACCGAGGATATCATCAACTGGGCACGTACCGGCTCGCTGCACTGGATGACCTTTGGTCTTGCGTGCTGCGCGGTCGAGATGATGCACACCTCGATGCCCCGTTACGATCTGGAACGTTTCGGTACCGCACCGCGTGCGTCCCCGCGTCAGTCGGACCTGATGATCGTTGCCGGCACCCTGACCAACAAGATGGCGCCCGCGCTCCGCAAGGTTTATGACCAGATGCCCGAGCCGCGTTACGTGATCTCGATGGGCTCCTGCGCGAATGGCGGCGGCTACTATCACTACAGCTATTCGGTTGTGCGTGGCTGTGACCGAGTTGTGCCTGTGGACGTTTATGTTCCCGGCTGCCCTCCGACCGCAGAAGCGCTGGTTTACGGCATCCTTCAGCTGCAGCGTAAAATACGCCGCACCGGTACGATCGAAAGGTAAGGCCCCATGTCCGACGCTTTGAAAGAACTTGGTGCACACATCGAAATGCAGCGTCCTGACTGTGTCATCGGTTGGGATGTCGCTTACGGTGAGCTGAACGTTGATGTGGCGCTGTCTAACATCGTCGCTTTCGTCGATTGGCTGAAGACCGACGCGACCTGCAAATTCAACTCGCTGGTCGACATCACGGCTGTGGACTACCCCGAGCGCGCCAAGCGCTTCGACGTGGTCTACCACTTCCTGTCGATGTACCAGAACCACCGTATTCGTGTGCGCGTTGCGACCCGTGAAGAGGACGTTGTGCCTTCGATCACGCCGGTTCACCCCAGCGCGAACTGGTTCGAGCGCGAAGTTTTCGACATGTTCGGGATCCTGTTCTCGGGTCACCCCGACCTGCGCCGCCTGCTGACGGACTACGGTTTCCGTGGCCACCCGCTGCGCAAGGACTTCCCGACCACCGGTTACACCGAAGTCCGCTACGACGAAGAGCAGAAGCGTGTCGTCTATGAACCGGTGAAACTGGTTCAGGAATACCGCCAGTTCGACTTTATGTCTCCTTGGGAGGGTGCCGAATACATCCTGCCCGGCGACGAGAAGTCCAAGGCGAACGGTTAAGGGAAGGCTTGTGACATGATGGATGGCGCAAAATTCGACGACGCCCTGACCGGCGAACAGAAGATCCGCAATTTCAACCTGAACTTCGGCCCGCAGCACCCTGCGGCGCACGGCGTTCTGCGTCTGGTTCTGGAATTGGATGGCGAGATTGTGGAGCGTGTTGACCCGCACATCGGCCTGCTGCACCGTGGCACCGAAAAGCTGATGGAAAGCCGCACCTACCTGCAGAACCTGCCGTATCTGGACCGCCTCGACTACGTGGCGCCCATGAACCAGGAACACGCTTGGTGTCTGGCGATCGAAAAGCTGACCGGCACCGTGGTGCCTCGCCGTGCGAGCCTGATCCGCGTTCTGTTCTCGGAAATCGGCCGCATTCTGAACCACCTCTTGAATGTTACCACGCAGGCGATGGACGTTGGCGCGCTGACTCCGCCGCTGTGGGGCTTTGAAGAGCGTGAAAAGCTCATGATCTTCTACGAGCGCGCCTGTGGTGCCCGTCTGCACGCTGCGTACTTCCGCCCCGGTGGTGTTCACCAGGATCTGCCGCCCGCGCTGATCGACGACATCGAGGATTGGGCCAAGAACGAATTCCCCCAGTTTATGGAGGATCTCGACGGCCTGCTGACCGAGAACCGTATCTTCAAACAGCGTAACGCCGACATCGGCGTTGTGACCGAAGAAGACATCCAGGAATGGGGTTTCTCGGGCGTGATGGTCCGTGGCACAGGTCTGGCTTGGGACTTGCGCCGCGCGCAGCCCTATGAGTGCTACGACGAATTCGACTTCCAGATCCCTGTTGGCAAAAACGGCGACTGCTACGACCGCTATCTCGTCCGTATGGAAGAGATGCGCCAGTCGATCCGCATCATCCTGCAAGCCGTTGAAAAACTGCGGATGCCGGAAAACCAAGGCGACGTGTTGGCACGTGGCAAGATGACTCCGCCGAAGCGTGGCGAGATGAAGACCTCGATGGAGGCTCTGATCCACCACTTCAAACTCTACACCGAAGGCTTCCACGTGCCCGAAGGTGAGGTTTACGCGGCTGTCGAAGCGCCCAAAGGCGAGTTTGGCGTCTACATCAAGTCCGACGGTTCCAACAAACCCTACCGCGCCAAGCTGCGCGCGCCGGGGTACCTGCACCTGCAGGCGATGGATCACCTGACCCGCGGCCACCAGCTGGCTGACGTTGCGGCGATCATCGGAACCATGGACGTCGTTTTCGGCGAAATCGACCGCTGACCTAATTTCGCGCCTGCCCCGACGGGGCGGGCGACATACTGCTACATCGCGGCCCCAGCGCTGGCGCGCCGCAAGACCCGTAAGGACCGTAAAGATATGCTTCGCCGTCTGCATCCTGAACAACCCGAGAGCTTTGCGTTCACGCCTGACAACCAGAAGTGGGCCGAAGCGCAGATCCAGAAGTATCCCGACGGCCGTGCGGCCAGTGCCATTATCCCTCTGCTGTGGCGTGCTCAGGAGCAAGAAGGCTGGCTGAGCCGTCCCGCGATCGAACACGTTGCCGAGATGCTGGGGATGGCCTACATCCGCGCGCTTGAGGTTGCGACCTTCTACTTTATGTTTCAGCTGCAACCCGTTGGTTCTGTTGCACACTTCCAGATTTGCGGCACCACAAGCTGCATGATCATGGGCGCAGAAGATCTGGTGTCGGTCTGCAAAAAGAAGATCGCAGCCAAAGCGCATCAGGTGTCCGAAGACGGCAAGTTCAGCTGGGAAGAGGTCGAGTGCCTTGGTGCCTGCACCAACGCGCCCATGGCCCAGATCGGCAAAGACTACTACGAAGACCTGACCCCTGCGGGTCTGGAAAAGATGATTGACGATATGGCCAAAGGCGAGGTTCCGCTGCCCGGTCCCGCGAATGGCCGCTACACGTCGGAACCCAAGGGCGGTCTGACCGCGCTGACCGAAGGTGACCGCGAGCACGAGTACAACGGCTCGGTTCAGCTGGCGCACGACATCGGCGACACTCTGAAGCGCATCGACGGGACCGAAGTTCCGTTCTCGGCGCCTTGGCTCGACAAGGCGGCCGATCACGGCTCGCGTCAGGCCGGTGGACCGCAGACCCAGCGCGAAGCAGCAGCCGAAGCCCCTGCGACGAAACCGGTCGCAGATGATAGTGCGGCCAAGCCCGAGACCGACACCACCAAGCCGGTCGCCACAGAGAGCAAAGACGAGCCTGTTGCAGCCGAGGCAGACAAGCCCGCGACTTTGGACGCGGCACGTGACGGTCAAGCCGACGATCTGAAACTGATCAAAGGTGTCGGTCCCAAGCTCGAAGAAATGCTGAATGGCATGGGCTTCTACCACTTTGACCAGATCGCTGCCTGGACCGACAAGGAACTGGCATGGGTCGATCAGAACCTCGAAGGGTTCAAAGGCCGCGCGAGCCGTGACGAGTGGGTCTCTCAGGCCAAGCAACTCGCCTCAGGCGAGGAAACCGAGTTCGCCGCACGTGCCAAGAAAGACGGCATTTACGACAACTAATCGACTGACCGGGACACAGCCTTCGCAATGACCACCGAAACCGACAAGATGGACCATACCGCCGCATGCTGGGGCATTGCGGGTGTGTTGGCTGTGATTGTGTTCGGTATGTCCCTGGGGATGGCGGAATTCTCGGTCATCGTGTCGCTCGCATGGTCTGGCATCATGTTCCTGAGCGCGGGGCTCTACCTGATGTGGATGCTTTGCCCCGAGGAGTTGGGCGTCGGCGTTGCTGAGTTGTCCAATGTCTCCCAGTCGGTTGTGCTGGGATCTGAAATGTCACCCGTCTCGCCGGTTGGCTCCACGTTCCGCGAAGGCGCGGAGCAGGGGACCGGCGCAGAGGGGTAAGTCGCGTCGCAGGACTGTCTGCGGCACAGGTGTGGGGGTAGGGCCCCCGAGCAAGGAGTAGATGGGCGCATGAGCAGCCATCAAGACCAACATACCGCCCGTCAGGGCCGGACCCTGGCCTTGGTTGTTGCCGGCACCATGCTGGTTTGGATGGCGGCGCAGTGGCTTGGTCCCCGTTTGGGATTGCCGGTGCGATACGTCTTCTTGTTTGATTTCGCTGCGTTGGCGGCCTTTGTCTGGGCCATCGTCGTGGCATTCCGGATCTGGCGTACCAACCGTCACGACAATGAAAGGTGATCTCTCATGCTGAAGGATCAGGACCGCATCTTTACCAACATCTACGGGATGCAAGACCGTAGCCTGAAGGGCGCAATAAAGCGCGGCCATTGGGACAAAACTGCTGATTTGATCGCGCTGGGTCGCGACGAGATTATCGAGCGCATGAAGGCATCCGGCCTGCGCGGTCGCGGCGGTGCGGGCTTTCCCACCGGTCTGAAGTGGTCGTTCATGCCCAAGCAGAGCGACGGCCGCCCTGCCTATCTGGTTATCAACGCGGACGAATCCGAGCCCGGAACCTGTAAAGACCGCGAAATCATGCGTCACGATCCGCATACCCTGATCGAGGGTGCGCTGATTGCGTCGTTCGCCATGAACGCCAACACCTGCTACATCTACATCCGCGGCGAATACATCCGCGAGCGCGAGGCGCTGCAGGCGGCGATCGACGAATGCTACGACGCGGGGCTTCTGGGCAAGAATGCAGCGAAGTCGGGCTACGACTTCGACCTCTACCTGCACCACGGCGCGGGCGCATACATCTGCGGCGAAGAGACGGCTCTGATCGAAAGCCTCGAAGGCAAAAAGGGCATGCCCCGCATGAAGCCGCCGTTCCCCGCGATGGCCGGTCTCTATGGGTGCCCGACCACCGTGAACAACGTTGAATCGATCGCAGTTGTGCCGACCATTCTGCGTCGTGGCCCCGAGTGGTTCGCTGGCTTTGGCCGTCCCAACAACGCGGGCACCAAGCTGTTCGCGATTTCTGGTCACGTCAACAACCCCTGCGTCGTCGAAGAAGCGATGTCGATCTCGTTCGAAGAATTGATCGAAAAGCATTGCGGCGGCATCCGTGGCGGCTGGGACAACCTGCTGGCGGTTATTCCCGGCGGTTCGTCCGTGCCTTGTGTGCGCGGCGAAAAGATGCGCGATGCGGTCATGGACTTTGACTATCTGCGGGGCGAATTGGGCTCGGGCCTCGGCACTGCAGCGGTCATCGTCATGGACAAGCAGACCGACATCGTCAAAGCGATCTGGCGCCTGTCGAAGTTCTACAAGCACGAGAGCTGTGGCCAGTGTACCCCTTGCCGCGAAGGCACGGGCTGGATGATGCGCGTCATGGACCGTCTGGTTCGCGGCGAAGCCGAGCTCGAAGAAATCGACATGCTGTTCCAAGTGACCAAGCAGGTCGAAGGCCACACAATCTGTGCTCTGGGTGACGCGGCTGCATGGCCGATCCAGGGTCTGATCCGCAACTTCCGCGAGGAGATCGAGGATCGTATCAAGGCTCAGAAGGCTGGCAAAATCAGTGCAGCGGTTGCGGCGGAGTAAGACCCAGTGCAGCAGCCCCTCAACCACCATCTGGCAGAGCTGAACGTCGGGCGCCTTGTTGCGCCGACCGACGATCCGCGCGTGGCCGAGTTCATTGGTGCGATTGACCGCATCAATGGCCTTGGCAAGCGGATGCCCGGCTTTGTCTGGATGATGGAAGGGTCGGGTGAGCCCGGCACCGGCAATACCGAAGCCAAGATCGGCGGCGATCCCCTGCACGTCAGTAACCTGACGGTTTGGGAAAATGTAGAGACGCTGGAAAACTTTGTCTGGAACACCGTGCACCGCCAGTTTTACGAGCGTCGGACCGAGTGGTTCGAAGTTCTTGGCGAGATGTATTTCGTGATGTGGTGGGTGCCCGAAGGACACCAGCCGACACTCGAAGAAGGCCTCGAAAAGCTGGCGCATTTGCGCGAGCACGGCTCCAGTGACTTTGCGTTTGATTGGGCGTGGCTCGAACAGGCGAAACTATACAAGGCAGGGCGCTGCGGCGCCATTGCTGCGGAGTGATTGGTATGCGTGGTCTGACAGCAACTCTTCTGATCTCGGCGCTGGCTCTGTCGGCTTGCGGCAAGGATCCTTATGAATATGCGGGCTCGAACCACCGCGCAAAGGTCAAGTCAGCTCGGTCCGACCGTGCTGTGATGGTCATCCCTACCAAGCGCGTGTCTGATGGCCTAGAAGGCGCAAAGGCTGCGGCGGAATTCGAAGCGACCCGACACTGCATCCACTACTTTGGAACGTCGGACATCATCTGGACCGTGGGTCCGGAGACCCCGGACGACCAGTTGCCGATTGACGGCGAAGTCGTGACCTTCTCTGGGGAGTGCGCCGCGTGAGAGCAGCAATCCTCATAGCAACGCTTTTCGCGGCAGGGACGGCGCAGGCCAAAGTCCCGCTTAGCGATGTGAAGCCGATCAATGATGGGCTGACCGCTGTTGCGATCGCGGACCATATCCGTGTGAACTGTGACGATATCTCGGCCCGTCTCGTTGTGGCGTGGCGCTATATCGGTCAGCTTGAAGATCAGGCCAAGGCAATGGGATATTCGGAAGACGAGATCGAAGATTTCGTCACCGATAAGTCCGAGAAGAAGCGTGTGGCTGGTTTGGCGGCGGACTACATTCGCGCCCACAACGCGCAGCCCAAGGACGCCAAGACCCTGTGTGCCCTCGGCCGTGCCGAGATCGCCGCAAACTCGCCAATCGGCCAACTTCTGAGGGAGAATTGAGAATGCGCAAGCTGATCCTGATCTCCGCCGCCGTTCTGATGCCCCTGGCCGCTCAGGCGCGGGACATCACAGCGGACGAGAGTGTTCGCGGGTTCGTAACAACTTCGGTTCTGGCGGCGAAGGTCGCGCAGGGCTGTAAAAAGATTTCTGTTTCGACAGAGGGGCTTCTGGCCTTGCAGCTGGATGTGACCGCGCATATCGAAGCGGAAAATTATACCGTCGAAGAAGCAGCGCCTCTGCAGGACGCTGCCTTCAACGCAGAGATCGAAGAGGCCGCTGTGGCCCAGATCAAGGAACGTGGCTTCGACCCGCAAAAGGCCAAGGACCTTTGCGCGTTCGGGACCGAAGAGATGACGAAGGGCAGCCCCGTGGGCGCTGTTCTGGAAAGCAGGTGAGAAGATGACGGAACTTCGCAAGATCATCATTGACGACAAAGAGATCGAGGTCGATCCCGCCATGACCTTGATTCAGGCCTGTGAAGAGGCCGGGGTCGAAATTCCGCGCTTCTGCTATCACGAGCGCCTGACCATCGCGGGCAACTGCCGCATGTGCCTTGTTGAGGTTGTTGGCGGTCCGCCGAAGCCCGCAGCAAGCTGTGCAATGCAGGTCCGCGACCTGCGCCCTGGCCCCGAAGGCCAGCCGCCCGTCGTGAAAACCAACTCGCCCATGGTCAAAAAGGCCCGCGAAGGCGTGATGGAATTCCTGCTGATCAACCACCCGCTGGATTGCCCGATCTGCGATCAGGGCGGCGAGTGTGACCTTCAGGATCAGGCGATGGCCTATGGGGTGGACTTCTCGCGCTACCGCGAGCCCAAACGCGCCGTGGACAATCTGAACCTCGGTCCGCTTGTCGGAACCGCGATGACCCGCTGCATCAGCTGCACCCGCTGCGTTCGCTTCACCACCGAAGTCGCCGGCATCACCCAGATGGGCCAGACCGGTCGCGGCGAAGATGCAGAGATCACCAGCTACCTGAACGAGACGCTGGACAGCGAGCTGCAGGGCAACATCATCGACCTGTGCCCCGTTGGCGCGCTGACCTCGAAGCCCTACGCGTTTACCGCGCGTCCGTGGGAACTGACCAAGACCGAAACCATCGACGTGATGGACGCTCTGGGGTCGAACATCCGCGTTGACACCAAAGGTCGCGAAGTTATGCGCATTATCCCGCGCAACAACGATGGTGTGAACGAAGAGTGGCTGTCGGATAAATCGCGTTTCGTCTGGGACGGCCTGCGCCGCCAGCGTCTGGATCGCCCCTACGTCCGTGAGAACGGCAAGCTGCGCCCCGCATCGTGGGAAGAAGCGCTGAGCGCTGCGGCCGCAGCGATGAAGGGCAAGAAGGTCGCTGGTCTGATCGGTGATCTGGTTCCCGTCGAAGCTGCTTACGCTCTGAAGCAATTGATCGAAGGTCTGGGTGGCAACGTTGAATGCCGCACCGATGGCGCGAAGCTGCCCGCAGGCGTTCGCGGCGCCTACGCTGGTACTGTAGCAATCGAGGATCTGGATGACGCGGCAGAGATCCTGCTGGTTGGCACCAACCCCCGCGCCGAAGCCCCGGTTCTGAACGCACGCATCCGCAAGGCATGGCTGCGCGGCGCGAACGTGTCGGTCATCGGCGAAGGTGTCGACCTGACCTATGACTACACCCATCTCGGCACCGACCGCGCAGCTCTGGCCGGTGCGTCTGTCAACGGTGGCGTGATCATCGTGGGGCAGGGCGCTCTGAACGAGCTGGACGGCGAAGCGGTTCTGGCGACTGTCTTCAAGATGGCCGCAGCGTCGGGCGCTAAGGTTCTGGTTCTGCACACCGCTGCATCGCGCGTAGGTGCGATGGACGTCAACGCAGTGACCGAGGGCGGCCTGAAGGCGGCCTTGGAAGGTGCGGATGTGATCTACAACCTTGGCGCGGACGAAGTCGAAATCGACGCGGGCGCGACCGTGATCTATCAGGGCAGCCACGGCGACCGCGGGGCGCACCGCGCGGACATCATTCTGCCGAGCGCAGCCTATGTCGAAGAGCAGGGCCTGTTCGTGAACACCGAAGGTCGTCCGCAACTGGCGCTGCGCGCTGCCTTCCCTCCGGGTGATGCCAAAGAAAACTGGGCCATCCTGCGTGCGCTGTCCGCACATCTGGACGCCACCCAGCCGTGGGACACACTGATCCAGCTGCGTCAAGCGCTGGTCGGTGATGTCGCGCACCTCGCGATGGTGGATCAGGTGATCGAAAACGAAGCGCCGAGCCTCGAGGACAAACCTCTGGGCAAGGGCGAAGCAAGCTTCGTTAACGCGGTCAAGGATCACTACCTGACCAACCCGATTGCCCGCGCAAGCGCACTGATGGCCGAACTGTCGGCCAATGCCAAAGCGCGCCGCGACCAGAAGATCGCCGCCGAGTAATGCGCGGCTCGGTTGCCATATCCTGCGGCCTGATGGCCCTTTCGGTCGCGGCCTGTGCCTCGACCGATGCGGCTGAACCTGTGCCCTTTACCCCCGAGTACAGCGGTGTTCGCACCGCATTGCTCGAGGGCGACTTGGTGAATTTCCTCGTCGAAATGAAGGGCGCACGGGGCGCGGAGGATCTGGAAGCCTATGCAGAGTGTGCGGCCGCGCAATATGCGTTGATCCGCGGATACGGTTTTGCCCGCCATGTGCGGACGAATGTAGATAATCAGGGTAGCCTTTGGCGAGCAGATGCGGTTTACACCATCTCGCCGGCGCTGCCGCGCGGCCTTAGCACGATTGACGCCGAAGTCACCGTGCAGAACTGCGCAGAAAACGGAATACCGACGGTGTGAGGACCTATGGCTGACTTTTTCACCACCCCCTTGGGCGTCTTCGTCATCATCCTAGCTCAGTGCCTTGCCGTGCTGGGGTTCGTGATGGTTTCGCTGCTCTTTCTCGTTTACGGCGACCGTAAAATCTGGGCTGCGGTCCAGATGCGTCGTGGCCCCAACGTGGTGGGCGTCTTTGGCTTGCTGCAGTCGGTGGCTGACGCGCTGAAATACGTCACCAAAGAGATCGTCATCCCGGCGGGCTCGGACAAGGTCGTCTTTATGATGGCCCCGCTGACCAGCTTTGTTCTGGCGGTGATTGCTTGGGCGGTGATCCCGTTCGCAGATGGCTGGGTCGTTTCGGACATCAACGTCGCGATCCTTTACGTCTTCGCCGTTAGCTCGCTCGAAGTTTATGGCGTGATTATGGGCGGTTGGGCGTCGAACTCAAAGTACCCGTTCCTTGGCTCGCTGCGCTCGGCGGCGCAGATGATCTCTTATGAGGTTTCGATCGGTCTGATCATCATCGGTGTGATCATCTCGACCGGTTCGATGAACTTCGGTGACATCGTTGCTGCTCAGGATGGACGCTTTGGTTTCTTCAGCTGGTACTGGCTGCCGCACCTGCCGATGGTCTTCTTGTTCTTCATCTCGGCGCTGGCCGAAACCAACCGTCCCCCGTTCGACCTTCCCGAAGCGGAATCCGAACTGGTTGCTGGCTATCAGGTGGAATACAGCTCGACCCCGTTCCTGCTGTTCATGGCCGGTGAATACATCGCGATCTTCCTGATGTGTGCGTTGACCTCGCTGCTGTTCTTTGGTGGCTGGCTGTCGCCGATCCCCGGTCTGCCCGATGGCGTTCTGTGGATGGTTGCGAAGATGGCGTTCTTCTTCTTCCTGTTCGCAATGGTCAAAGCGATCACTCCGCGTTACCGCTATGACCAGCTGATGCGCCTAGGTTGGAAAGTATTCCTGCCGCTGTCGCTGGGTTGGGTCGTGATCGTCTCCTTCTTTGCCAAGTTCGAACTGTTCTGGGGCGCATATGCTCGCTGGACGGTAGGGGGCTAAGATGGACCTGCGCGGCGCCATTCTGGACGCGAAATACAAAGACATGATCTCGCTCGCCGATTTCATTGTCACAGATTGCAACCTTCCGGCTGAGGATGCGGATGGACATCCGCTCCCCCAGCAATCGGAACTCGCCGCTGCCATCTTCCGGTGGGCAGCGATGACCGGAACTCACGGAGAGAGCTAATGGCTGAGATCGACTATACCCGCGCGGCCAAGTACTTCCTGCTCGCGGACTTCTTCAAAGGCTTCAAGCTTGGCATGAAGTATTTCTTCGCGCCCAAGCCGACCGTGAACTATCCGCACGAAAAGGGCCCGCTGTCGCCTCGTTTCCGTGGCGAACACGCCCTGCGCCGCTATCCCAACGGCGAAGAGCGCTGCATCGCCTGCAAACTCTGCGAAGCGATCTGCCCCGCTCAGGCCATCACCATCGACGCCGAGCCCCGTGACGACGGCAGCCGCCGCACCACGCGCTACGACATCGACATGACCAAGTGCATCTACTGCGGTTTCTGTCAGGAAGCCTGCCCGGTGGACGCCATTGTCGAGGGCCCGAACTTCGAATTTGCGACCGAAACCCGCGAGGAATTGTTCTACAACAAGGAAAAGCTCCTTGAGAACGGTGCACGCTGGGAAGCAGAGATCGCCCGTAACCTCGAGCTGGATGCACCTTACCGATGACCGACGCCAAGAACATCTTCGAGCAGATGATGGCTCAATCGCTGGAAATGGCGAAGGCCATCAACCCCGCGCTTGAGAACTTCTCGCCCAAAGACTTCGAGGCAATGTGGCCGACGGTCCCGCGGGATATGATGGAACTTGCTTTTGGCAAGACCATGAATCCCGAAGGTCTGGACAGCAAGACGCGGCTGCTTTTGACGCTGGCAGGTCTGACCTGTCAGGGCGCAGTGGCCGAACCCCAAATTCGTCTGACCGTGCGCCACGCGCTCGAGGCAGGCGCAACCAAACAGGAGATCGCCGAGGCTATTGGCCAGATGGCGATGTTCGCGGGTATTCCCGCCATGTCCAAAGCGGCGTCCATCGCCCAAGAGGTCATGGCAGAGACAAAGGACGAACCGAAATGAGCGTAGCTGAACTTTCCTTCTACCTCTTCGCGCTAAGCACCGTGATCGGCGGTCTGATGACCGTGCTTGGACGCAACCCTGTTCACTCGGTGCTCTGGCTCATTCTGGCGTTCATTTCGTCGGCGGGTCTGTTTGTACTGATGGGCGCTGAATTTGTGGCGATGCTGTTGGTCATCGTTTATGTGGGCGCGGTCGCTGTGCTCTTCCTCTTTGTGGTCATGATGCTGGACGTTGACTTTGCAGAGCTGAAGGCCGGCATGGCCAAGTATCTGCCGGTCGCGCTTTTGATTGCTGTGATCCTGATGATGCAATTCGCGATGGCGTTCGGCGCATGGGACAGCAGCGAACTGGCCGAAGGTCTGCGCGCTGCACCTGTTGCTGCGGATGTTCAGAACACCGCTCAGCTGGGTGGGCTGATCTACGACAAATACTTCCTGCTGTTCCAACTTGCGGGTCTGATCCTGCTGGTCGCGATGATCGGTGCGATTGTGCTGACTCTGCGCCACCGTCCGGACGTCAAGCGCCAGAACGTTCTGGCCCAGATGTACCGCGACCCTGCAAAGGCGATGGAACTGAAGGACGTGAAGCCCGGCCAAGGGCTCTGATAGATGCACGAGCTTGCGCTGCTGCTCGAGCGCTTTTGGGCCACGGTTTGGCGTGGTTGGTGTAGCAGCGATGTGGGCTTTGAAAGCGGGCGCAACATGGATTGGTTTGCGCTGGTTTAGAAATAGACGGCGCGTCGGCTGAGGCCGGCGCCCGACCCAAGAACTGAAACGTCCGCCGCAACGAACGGCGGGCACCACCAAGGACAAGACCCGAGGGACGACATGATTGGTTTGGAACATTACCTGGTGGTCGCGGCGACGCTGTTCGTCATTGGCATCTTCGGCCTCTTCCTCAACCGGAAGAACGTCATCATTCTGCTGATGTCGATCGAACTGATGCTGCTGGCCGTGAACATCAACATGGTGGCTTTCTCCAGCCACTTGGGCGATCTCGTCGGACAGGTCTTCACACTCTTCATCCTCACGGTTGCTGCAGCCGAGGCCGCGATTGGTCTGGCCATTCTGGTCTGCTTCTTCCGGAACCGCGGCACCATCGCCGTGGAAGACGTCAACGTGATGAAAGGCTAAGGGGCCAATGGAAACCATCATTCTCTTTGCCCCGCTAGTGGGGGCGATTGTCGCCGGCTTCGGCTGGCGCATCATCGGCGAGCAGATCGCCTGTTATTTCGCAACGGGCATGCTGTTCTTTACCGCACTCCTGTCGTGGATCGTATTTCTTAGCTTCGATGGCACCACCGAGACCATCAATGTGCTGCGCTGGATCCAGTCCGGCTCGCTCGATACATCTTGGGCCATCCGTCTGGACCGCCTGACCGCGATCATGCTGATCGTGATCACCAGCGTCTCGTCGCTCGTGCACCTTTATAGCCTTGGCTACATGGCGCATGACGAGAACTTCCATCACGAGCATTACAAGGCGCGCTTCTTTGCGTACCTGTCCTTGTTCACCTTTGCGATGCTGATGCTCGTCACCGCCTCGAACCTCGTTCAGATGTTCTTTGGCTGGGAAGGCGTAGGTCTGGCCTCGTACTTGCTGATCGGTTTCTACTTCCGCAAGCCTTCGGCGAACGCGGCAGCGATGAAAGCGTTCGTTGTGAACCGTGTCGGTGACTTTGGTTTCGCACTGGGCATCTTCGCTCTGTTCATGCTGACCGATAGCATCAACTTTAACGACATCTTCGCTAACGCCGAGACCATCTCGCAGACCACGATCACCTTCCTCTGGCAGGACTGGAACGCGGCCGAGATCATTGCTTTCCTGCTGTTCATCGGCGCGATGGGTAAGTCGGCTCAGTTGCTGCTGCACACTTGGCTGCCTGACGCGATGGAAGGCCCGACCCCCGTGTCGGCCCTGATCCACGCGGCAACCATGGTTACCGCGGGTGTTTTCCTGGTCTGCCGTATGTCGCCGATCATGGAATTCGCGCCCAACGCGACCACTTTCATCACTTTCCTTGGTGGCACAACCGCGTTCTTTGCGGCGACCATCGGTCTGGTTCAAACCGACATCAAGCGCGTGATTGCGTACTCGACCTGTTCGCAGCTCGGCTACATGTTCGTTGCCGCTGGTGTAGGCGCCTACGGTCCGGCGATGTTCCACCTGTTCACACACGCCTTCTTCAAAGCGATGCTGTTCCTTGGCGCCGGCTCGGTCATCCACGCGATGCACCACGAGCAGGACATGATG
The DNA here is from genome assembly GCF_025210255.1 of Donghicola sp. NCBI lineage: Bacteria > Pseudomonadati > Pseudomonadota > Alphaproteobacteria > Rhodobacterales > Roseobacteraceae > Donghicola > Donghicola sp. The sequence goes on from NZ_JAOARZ010000014.1 coordinate 27,991, forward strand.
AACTACGGTGGTCTGCGTAAGAAGATCCCCATGACCTTCTACGCGATGATGATCGGTACGTTGGCGATCACCGGCGTTGGTATCCCGCTGACCCACATCGGTTTCGCTGGCTTCCTGTCCAAAGACGCAATCATCGAAAGCGCATTCGCAGGCGGCAACATGTATGCCTTCTGGATGCTGGTCATCGCTGCTGCGTTCACCTCGTTCTACAGCTGGCGTCTGATGTTCCTGACCTTTTACGGCAAGCCTCGCGGCGATAAGCACACCCACGACCACGCTCACGAGAGCCCCATGGTCATGCTGGTGCCGCTCGGCGTCCTGAGCCTTGGTGCGGTCTTTGCTGGTATGCTCTGGTACAACAGCTTCTTCGGCCATGCCGATCAGGTTGGTAAGTTCTTTGGCATCCCCGTCGCAGAGGCTTCGGCACATGCTGCCGAGGGTGAGCACGAGATGGATGGCCACACGGACGAAACCCACGCTGCGGATGATCACGCCGCCGAAGCCGAAGAACATCATGGCGACGCGGCTGAGGGCGAGCATCACTATGCATTCACCGGTCAACCGGGCGAGGGCGCGATCTACATCGGTGCAGACAACACGGTGCTGGATGACGCGCACGCTGTTCCGGCCTGGGTCAAGGTTAGCCCCTTTGTCGCAATGCTCGGTGGTCTGCTGATGGCGATCTGGTTCTACCTGATCAACCCGTCGCTACCTGGCCGTTTGGCTGCAAACCAGCGCCCGCTCTACCAGTTCTTGCTGAACAAATGGTACTTCGACGAAATCTACGATTTCATCTTCGTTCAGCCTGCCAAAGCCATCGGCCGCTTCTTCTGGAAGAAGGGTGACGGGACGGTCATCGACGGGGCCATCAATGGTCTGGCGATGGGTATCATTCCCTTCTTCACCCGCCTCGCTGGCCGTGCGCAGTCTGGCTACATCTTCGGCTATGCCTTCGCCATGGTGCTGGGTATCGCCGTACTAATCACCTGGATGACGCTCACCGGGGGAGCGAACTAATGGGAAACCTACTCTCAATCGTAACCTTCTTGCCTCTGGTGGCGGCAATTGTTCTCGCCGTCTTCCTCAGGGGCAATGACGAGGCTGCGCAGCGCAACGCCAAATGGCTCGCGCTCGTCGCCACCGCTGTCACTTTCCTGATCTCGCTCTTCATTCTGGCCGAATTCGACCCTGCGAACACTGGCTTCCAGTATGTCGAAGAGCGGGACTGGCTCTTGGGCCTGAAATACAAAGTGGGCGTGGACGGGATCTCGGTTCTATTTGTGCTGCTGACCACTTTTATCATGCCGCTGGTTATTGCCTGCAGCTGGGACGTCTCCAAGCGCGTCAAGGAATACATGATTGCGTTCCTTGCGCTGGAAACCCTGATGATCGGCGTGTTCGTTTCGCTGGACTTGGTTCTGTTCTACCTGTTCTTCGAAGCCTCGCTGATCCCTATGTTCCTGATCATCGGGATTTGGGGTGGCGCGAACCGCATCTACGCATCGTTCAAGTTCTTCCTCTACACCTTTTTCGGCTCGGTGCTGATGCTGGTGGCGATGGTTGCGATGTATACCGACGCGGGTACCACCGACATTCCGACCCTGCTGAACCACACCTTTGCCTCGGAAACGCTGAACCTCTTTGGCTTCCAGATCATCGGCGGCATGCAGACTTTGATGTTCATCGCCTTCTTCGCGTCCTTTGCGGTGAAGATGCCGATGTGGCCCGTCCACACATGGCTGCCCGACGCACACGTTCAAGCGCCGACTGCTGGCTCGGTTGTGCTGGCGGCAATCCTGCTGAAGATGGGCGGCTACGGCTTCCTGCGCTTCAGCCTGCCGATGTTCCCCGTTGGTGCTGAAATCCTGACGCCTGTGGTGTTCTGGATGTCCGCCATCGCGATCGTCTACACCTCGCTGGTTGCGCTGGTGCAGGAAGACATGAAGAAGCTGATCGCTTATTCGTCCGTCGCGCACATGGGCTATGTGACCATGGGTATCTTTGCTGCGAACCAGCAGGGTATCGACGGCGCGATCTTCCAGATGCTGTCGCACGGCTTCATCTCGGGCGCTCTCTTCCTCTGCGTTGGTGTGATCTACGACCGTATGCACACCCGCGAGATCGACGCTTACGGTGGTCTGGTAAACCGTATGCCCAAATACGCGCTGGTGTTCATGCTGTTCACCATGGCGAACGTGGGTCTGCCGGGCACTTCGGGCTTTATTGGTGAATTCCTGGTCCTGATGGGCATTTTCCAAGAGAACACCTGGGTTGCGGCAGTTGCGGCATCGGGCGTGATCTTCTCGGCGGCTTATGCGCTGTGGCTGTATCGCCGCGTTGTCATGGGTGCGCTGATCAAGGAAAGCCTGAAGGCGATCACCGACATGTCGACCCGCGAGCGAGCCATTTTCGCGCCGCTGATCATCATGACGATCTTGCTGGGTGTGTACCCCGCACTGATCACAGACATCATCGGGCCGAGCGTTTCGGCTCTGATCGACAACTACGACACGGCACTGGCAGCGGTTTCCCACGAAACCGCCGGCCAAGTGGCCCAACACTGAGGAGGGTGGCCCGATGCAGGCTGACCTAGCAATCCTTCTGCCCGAAATCCTCTTGTCGCTGTTCGCTCTGGCTGCACTGCTCGCTGCCGTCTACACCGGCAAGGACAAAATGGCATCCGCACTGGTCTGGCTGACCAGCGCCGTGATGCTGGTGCTGGCCGCGTGGATCGGTCTGGGGGACGCAACCACCCAGATCGCGTTCGACGGCACTTTCATCAATGACGGCTTTGCCCGTTTCTCCAAAGTCGTGATCCTGATCTCAGCGGCCATCGTTCTGGTCATGAGCCAGGAATACATGAAGCGTCGGGATATCCTGCGCTTCGAATACCCGATCCTCGTGTCGCTCTCTGCGGTGGGCATGATGGTGATGGTCTCTGCTGGCGACCTGATTGCGCTTTACATGGGTCTCGAGCTGCAATCGCTGGCGCTGTACGTTGTGGCATCGCTGCGCCGCGACAGCGCAAAGTCGACCGAAGCGGGTATGAAGTACTTTGTCCTCGGCGCGCTTAGCTCCGGTCTGCTGCTCTACGGTGCATCGCTGACCTATGGCTTCTCTGGCACGACATCGTTCTCGGGCATCATTCAGGCGGTGCAGGGCGATCACCTGTCGCTCGGCGTACTGTTCGGTCTGGTGTTCATCACCTCGGGTCTGGCTTTCAAGGTGTCGGCAGTTCCGTTCCACATGTGGACCCCCGACGTCTACGAAGGTTCGCCGACCCCCGTCACCGCGTTCTTCGCGACCGCGCCCAAGATGGCTGCGATGGGTCTGTTCGCGCGCGTTATGCACGATGCCTTTGGCGGTGCTGTAGGCGACTGGCAGCAGGTCATCGCGTTCCTCGCGGTTCTGTCGATGTTCCTTGGCTCGATCGCTGCGATCGGTCAGAGCAACATCAAGCGTCTGATGGCCTACTCGTCGATCGCTCATATGGGCTATGCTCTGATGGGACTGGCGTCGGGCACCGCGCTGGGTGTTGAATCGATGCTGGTCTACATGGCGATCTACGTCACCATGAACGTTGGCACCTTTGCCTTCATCCTGTCGATGGAACGCAATGGCACCCCCGTGACCGACATCAAGTCGCTCAGCAACCTGTCCAGCTATGCACCGGGCCGAGCGTTCTCGTTGCTCGTGCTGATGTTCAGCTTGGCCGGCGTGCCTCCGATGCTCGGCTTCTTCGGTAAGCTTTACGTGCTGCGTGCTGCTTACGAAGGTGGGCTGGCTTGGCTGGCCGTGGCCGGTGTGGTCGCATCGGTGATCGGTGCCTACTACTACCTGCGCATCGTGTTCTTCATGTACTTTGGCGAAGAAGCCGAAGAGCTGGACGCCCCCCGCAACCCCATTCTGTCGGGTCTGCTGGTTGGTTCGGCTGTTGTGATGATCGCCGCTGTCCTGCTGAACATGTTTGGCATCGACGGTGCAGCAGCGGCAGCAGCCGCGTCGCTGGTCAACTAATGATCGCGGGCCAGAGTGCATGAGCGGCTGGCCCGTTGAATACGCAAGGCGGGTGCTGTCCACAGTAGACAGCACCAACGCCGAAGCGGCGCGCATTGCGCCCGAAACGACCCAACCCACATGGATCCTTGCGCTAGAACAGACCGCCGGACGCGGTCGGCGGGGCAGGGTGTGGGCCAATCCTCCTGGAAATTTCGCAGCGACCCTGCTGCTGCGTCCGACTGAGGCCCCGCATCTGACGGCCCTGCGGTCCTTTGTTGCGGCACTGGCGCTGCACGAGGCTTTCGTGACGGTCAGCGGTCGGCCCGAGGCATTCTCGCTGAAATGGCCCAATGATGTGCTGCTGAATGGCGGCAAAGTCGCTGGTATCTTGCTCGAGTCGTTGGGGGTCTTTCACGGCGTGAGTTACTTGGCGGTGGGTATCGGTGTGAACTTGATTGCCGCGCCCGATCCCGCACAACTTGAGGAACGCGCTATCCGTCCTGTGTCTCTGATGTCAGAGACCGGCGCGCACGTAACCCCTGAAGAATTCCTTGAGGCGCTGGCCATAGCCTATGCCGCCTATGAGACCCAATTTCAGACCTATGGCTTCGAGCCCATCCGCCAAGCGTGGCTGGCCCGCGCGGCGAAGCTTGGCGAAGTCATTTCCGCCCGCACCGGCAATACCGAGCGAGTCGGCACATTCGAGACTTTGGACGAACACGGCAACTTGGTTCTAAGGACCGCACAGGGGCGCGAAGCGATCCCCGCTGCCGACGTCTTTTTCTAAGAGGACCAGCGTATGCTCCTTGCGATTGACTGCGGAAACACAAACACCGTGTTTTCGATCTGGGACGGTAGCGAATTCATCGCCACATGGCGCACTGCCACCGAACACCAACGCACCGCCGACCAGTACTATGTCTGGCTGACCACACTCATGAAGCATCGTGGGATCGAGGCTGACATCACCGATGTGATTATCTCGACCACTGTGCCGCGCGTTGTTTTCAACTTGCGTGTCTTTGCAGACCGGTATTTCAACACCCGCCCGCTGGTTGTCGGTAAGCCGGGATGTGAGTTGCCGGTTGAAGCTCGCGTGGACGCCGGCACCCAAGTCGGTCCCGACCGTCTGGTAAATACGGTTGCGGGCTATGACCGCTACGGCGGCGATCTGATCGTGGTGGATTTCGGGACGGCGACGACTTTCGACGTTGTTGACAGTGATGGTGCCTATATCGGCGGTGTGATTGCGCCCGGCGTGAACCTGAGCCTTGAAGCCCTGCACCAAGCCGCCGCAGCACTGCCCCATGTGGATGTCAGCAAGCCGGATCGTGTTATTGGAACGAACACAGTAGCGTGTATGCAATCCGGCGTGTTTTGGGGCTATATTGGTCTGGTGAGCGGCATAACCAGCCGGATCAAGGCAGAAAGAGCACGCCCGATGAAAGTAATTGCCACGGGTGGGCTTGCACCCTTGTTCCAGCAGGGTGATACCCTATTTGACGTGTTTGACGAATTTCTGACGATGCACGGCTTGACCGTCATCCATGACTACAACAAGGATAAAACGCTTGAGCAGTGAGAGACTGATCTATCTTCCCCTCGGTGGCGCGGGGGAGATCGGGATGAACGCCTATGTGTATGGCTACGGCCCCAAGGACAACGAGCGCCTGATCCTCGTTGACCTGGGTGTGACCTTTCCGGACATGGACAGCACCCCCGGTGTCGACCTGATCATGCCCGACATCCAGTGGCTCGAAGAACGCAAGAACCAGCTGGACGCGATCTTTATCACTCACGCGCACGAAGACCACGTGGGCGCCGTGGGCCACCTGTACAGCCGCCTCGGCGCGCCGATCTATGCGCGTGCATTTACTGCGGCGATTGCACGTCACAAGCTGGCGGAATACGGCGTGCACGAAGGTGCGGTTCGCACCGTGTCCGCCTATCCCGAAACGACCGAGATTGGCCCGTTCAAGGTCAGCTTTGCCCCGATTTCACACTCGATCCCCGAAAGCTCGGGGCTGGTGATTGACACTCCCGCGGGCCGGATCGTGCATTCGGGTGACTTCAAGATCGACACCACACCGGTCATCGGCGAACCCTTTGATCATCAGATGTGGGCCGAAATCGGTTCGTCTGGCGTCAAGGCGCTGATGTGTGACAGCACCAACGTGTTCAGTGACAATCCTGGCCGTTCCGAAGCAACCTTGAAGCCGAACCTCGAAGAGTTGATTGCGGCGCAGAAAGGCATGGTCGTTGCGACCACTTTTGCGTCGAACATCGCGCGTCTCCAGTCGCTTGCGACAGCGGGGCAGGCTGCGGGGCGTTCGATTTGTTTGCTGGGGCGCGCCATGCGCCGCATGGTCGAAACGGGCGTGCAAACCGGTATCCTGACGGACTTCCCCAAGACCGTAAGCGCCGAGGATGCCAACAGCATTCCGCGCGAGAACCTGATGCTGATCGTGACCGGATCGCAGGGCGAACGCCGCGCCGCGACCGCGCAACTGGCGCAGGGCAAGTATCTGGGCCTGACTATGAAAGAGGGCGATACCTTCCTCTTCTCGTCCAAAGTCATTCCGGGCAATGAGCGCGGCGTGATCCGCATCATGAACCAGTTCTCAGAAATGGGTGTGGACATCGTGGACGACGCCGGAGGTCTTTATCACGTGTCAGGCCATGCGAACCGCCCCGATCTGGTGACCATGCATGATCTGGTGAAACCCCAGATGCTGGTTCCGATGCACGGTGAGCACCGCCACCTGCGAGAGCATGTGAAGGTCGCCGCCGAGCGTGGCCTGCAAGGTATCGTCGCGGTCAATGGCATGATGCTCGACCTCACTGGCGACGCGCCCAAGGTTGCTGAATACATCGACACTGGCCGCACTTACTTGGACGGCTCGGTTCAGATTGGCGCGATGGACGGGATCGTTCGTGATCGTATCCGCATGGCGTTGAACGGACATGTCACTGTGACGGTGATCATGGACGAAGAGGATGAACCTCTTGGCGAACCTTGGTGCGAAGTCAAGGGTTTGCCGCAGATGGGTCGCAGCGGCGCGCCGCTTGTGGACGTTCTGGAAGAAGACCTTTCGCAAGCCATCGGACGGGCAGGGAACAAAACCTTGGTTGACGATGACGCATTAGAAGAGGCGTTGCGCCGAGCCGCCCGCAAGTCCGCTCTGGATGAGATTGGCAAGAAGCCCGAAGTCACCGTGGTCATCAGCCGCCTCGCATAAGATTAGAAAAGGTCGCCTCTGGCGGCCTTTTTCATGAGCTTCGTGTCAGAGACACGGACAAGAAAAAAGCGCCTCCCGAGACGGGGGCGCTTTCTGCGTTTCACTTTGGTGGCTTGATCAGAGGCCGGCTGCGCGGCGTTCGTCAAAGCTCATGGCGATGAAGCTCGGCATGTGGTCGCCCATGCCAACGATCACGCCGCGGCCTCTGTTGCTCTCGGCCACTTGATCGGCAGGGCTGCCGCCACGCTTGCGCGACTTGCTGCTGCGCGGGTTGCGCTTGGGCTGCTCTTCGGGTGCGGCCTCTGCCGCTGCCTTGGGACGATCATCCGAGCGCGACTTGGAGCGGCTGTTGCGCGGCTCTTTGGTTTGCTCTTCTGGTTCGTCCGCGAGCGGGTTTTCCAGACGGGGAATTTCTTTTTGCAGCAGCGCTTCGATTGCAGCCAAGTTCTTGTCGTCGCGGGGCTCGCTGATCATGACAGCTTTGCCATCACGGCCTGCGCGGCCAGTCCGGCCGATGCGGTGGACATAGTCCTCTGCGTGGGTCGGAACGTCAAAATTGAACACATGGGTCACGCTTGGAACGTCGAGACCGCGCGCAGCCACGTCAGAGGCTACAAGGAATTTGATCTTGCCTTCGCGGAAATCATCCAGCGTACGGTTCCGTTGCGACTGGTCCAGATCACCGTGGATCGGCGCGGCGTCGTAACCATACTTTTTGAGCGATTTCGAAACGATATCCACGTCCGACTTGCGGTTGCAGAAGATCACGGCATTGTCGACGCTTTCGCCTTCGGCATCGATCAGTTTGCGCAGCAGGGCGCGTTTGCGGGTGCCGGAACGGTCGCGCTTGGCCCCTTCAAAGATGCAGACGTTCTGCGCAATCCGCTCGGACGCAGTGGCCTGACGGGCCACCTCAACCTTGGCAGGGGCCGAGAGGAAGGTGTTGGTGATCCGTTCGATTTCGGGCGCCATCGTCGCCGAGAAGAACAGGGTCTGGCGGGTGAAAGGCGTCAGGCTGAAAATGCGTTCGATGTCGGGGATGAAACCCATGTCGAGCATACGGTCAGCTTCGTCCACCACCATGATTTGCACGCCGGTCAACAGCAGCTTGCCACGCTCGAAATGGTCGAGCAGACGGCCGGGGGTCGCGATCAGAACGTCGACGCCCTTGTCGATCAGGGCTTCTTGTTCCTTAAACGATACGCCACCAATCAGCAGAGCTTTGGTCAGCTTCATGTGCTTGGTGTAGGTGTCGAAGTTCTCGGCCACCTGTGCCGCCAGTTCGCGGGTTGGCGCCAGAACCAAGGAACGGGGCATGCGTGCACGTGCGCGGCCCTTGCCAAGCAAGGTGATCATCGGCAGCGTGAAGCTGGCGGTCTTGCCTGTGCCTGTTTGGGCGATCCCAAGAACGTCGCGCCCTTCGAGAGCGGGCGGAATCGCTCCGGCCTGAATCGGGGTCGGCGTTTCGTAGCCGGCTTCTTCAATAGCTTTCAGGACTTTCGGGTCGAGCGACAGGTCAGAAAATTTCGTCATGTGTATCCGTGGTTTACGGACGCGTCTCGGCCCGTAGCGGTTTCAGGAGGCGCGATTTGCGCCAAACGCCCTCCGGTGAGGGCTGTTTCCGAGGGCGGCATAGCGGAAAAAGCGTTTGCGGTCAATCAGACAGGCATTTTACGCCCATTGGGGGCCGAATTGGCGCTCTCGGGCGCCCTGTAGGTCCAGATTTCGCATCTTTAATCGGCCAAAGCGGTCCAACCGCGCGCGTAAATCCGGCGTGGCGAGGCACACCTCGGTATAGAATTCCTTGAGTCCGTCTTCGCCGGCGCCAGCTTCGATTTCTTCGAATAGGCGATTCAGGTTTGGGGCGTCGGGATCAGGTTTCGTGCCGGGCGGGGCAACAGGGGGGGCGAGTTCTGCGCGATAAGACCCTTTGCGGCGGCGATAGGTCAGCGATTTGCGCCATTGGTCCCACGTGTGGGCATGCAGGTGACAGAGGGTCAGATCCGGCAATTCCGCTTCGCCTGGATTCTGTGTGCCGTTCTGGATCACGTTGTGGATGCGGACCATCATGTCAGGCTGGTGGGTCCGCACGGCCATCTTTCCCGCCAAGTGGGACAGGAAGCCGCCGTTCAGAAATTCGCCATAGGTTGGGTAAATCTCGCGGGTTTCTTTGCGCCTTTGATCCCATTCAAGCGCGGCGGATTTGAAGGGCGTCAGGCCGTCAGTGATGTCTTGCCCGTCGGTCGAGAGCGCTTCGAGCGGGCGGATGCGGGCGCAGAGTGCATCCTGAGGGAGCGCATCCAACTGGCTTCGTACGTCCTGTTCGGCCCAAAGGAATTCATCCACGTCGATGTGGATCAGCCAGTCGACGTTGTTGTGCATATAAGACCATTTGGCATTCGCGAATTGGCGAGCCTGGTGCATCGGCGGACGCTGATGTTCCTCGCGCGGGCGGCGCATCCGCCAGTATTTGTCGTCAGTCTGGATGAGTTTAACGCGGGGGTGGTCCGCGAGCGCAGCCTCTGCGCGGGGGCAGGGGGCGTCCAGATAAAGGTGCAGTTCGTCGACGCCGAGTTCCAGATGGTAAGCGACAAAGCTGATGATCTCTTTGGCGGTGGCTTTGACGGTCGCCACAATCCCCCAACGTGTCATGCGCCGCGCTCCTCTCGGCGCGCGATGCGCTCTCTCATGGTTTGGATGCGGTGAAAGAGCGTGCCGGGATCGCGGTTCAACATATCCAGCAAGTGATGTGCCAATGGGGCGATGACTGGATCAGAGCTCGCGTCGCGCCACAGCGGAGCGAGGGTGTTGTAGTCCAGACCGCCGGATTTGAGCGAGAAGTCGTCCATTTCCATGGGCAGGGGGACTTTGGCGCGTTTGCCCAAACGATAGGGCTCTTCGGGCGGAGTGCCGCTGAAGGTGCGCTCGAATTCGTAGAGCTTCATCATCGAAAAAAGCAGGCCAAGGCTGGCACCAACACGTCGTTGCGTCTCTGTTTGGCCATGGTCGGCGAAGGTCTGAAGAGACGACACCAACCATCTGGCATTTAGCTCTTGCAACAGGGTTGCTGCGTGCTCCTCCCAGATACGACAGAAAAGGGCGGGGGCATGATCGGGCCATGCACGGCGGCGCAGGTGCGCGATGAGCAGCGCGTTCAGATGTGCAAGGCGAGAGGCTCCGGCGAGCTCGGTTGCCAGTGCATGGGCCTTGAAGGCATAGCTTGACGCTGGCTTGATTAAGGGCTCCGGCGGATCAGGCATCGTGCCTGTCGCCAAAGCATCCAGATCGCAATCCAGCTGTGGCAAACCTTCGCCCTCGCGCGCAGTCAGTGGATCGCGGCGCTCTTCCCAGCGGGCAATAATCCCTTCGAATCCATCAGGATATGTAAGCTCTTTGACCATATCGGTATGGTGGTCTGCCGTGTCTCGTGACGCAAGGGGCAATCGGATGGCAGTCGATTTTCAGCGCGCTAAACCAGTGACACCAACATTTCACAAAAGTTCGTCGCATCGTAGCGCTTGCCTGTTTCATCGGCCAAGGGCAGGGGCACGCAGGGAATGCCGAACCGTTCGATGACAGCATTACATTCCGAGGCCGGCACAGAGCTGTCGCAGATCACGTGGGTCATGAGCGCGGTCGCTGGCACCCCTGGGCCCGCATCTGACCAAAGAATGTCGAGCAGCGCACCCACCTGTTCGCACAGGCTCATACCATAGCTTTCGGGATCGCAGCCCAAGCTGGGGACGTATACCTTGGGCACTTGCGTTGCGGCGATCTCTTGGCCGACACGTGCAGGCAAAAGGTTCGCGCCCACCGAGGAAAACAGGCTGCCCGGAGGATAGCAGATCAGATCGGCCTTCTGGATCAAGCGGCGATTGCGCTTTGGCAGGATGATCTCAGATCTGGGCACTTCGGTCGTGCCGTCGGACAGAAACAGGCGCTGGATGCGTTCTTCGGGCGGGGGCAGCTCTTTGCCGGTGATCTCTTTTTGACCGATGACCACGCGCCCATCTGCGTACTCCGCTCCGATATGCAGGTTGACGTCCACGACCGACCGGACCGTGCCAAGCACATCCATCATTTTGGACATCATGAAAAGAACGGGCTCGAGCAGGCGTTCGTTTGCCAGATAGCCCCCCGCTATGACCAGATTGCCAACACTGCCGCCAGCATAGTCAAAGTCTACGGGCGCCTGTTGGGCAAAGGACTGCAGGTGTGACACAACAAGCATCCGCATGGGCTGCGGCACAGCGCGGACCAAGGGGTGTTCGCCCGCCAGCACTTGCTCCACCTCGCTCTCCAGAACAGCAGGGGCGGCGTCTACGGGAAAGCGATGGGAAAAGAGCCGCACGATATCTGGCTGACCCAGATCTGTTTCCTCGGCCAAGGCCATGAGGCGGCTGCGCAGGTCACCAACGGCGGGCATGGCAAAGGCGTTGCGCAGCACTTCGGAACTGCCGCCACTGTCAAACGGGGTAATCAGGTGGGCCGAGTTGTGGGTGTACCGCTTTAATCGGCGCGAGATGCCGTTCAGCGCACTGCCACCACTGAAAAACACCAGTCTTGGGCCACGGTGCGGGGCACTCAGACAGCGCGCAACGCGCAGTTCATCGGGAACCGAAGCGCTGCGTTGTATGGTGAGAGGCGCCATATGGGAAATGACCTAAGACAAAATAAACCAATGCAAAAGTTCTAGGCAGGTGGTCACACCAGTGCAAGCGTCATCGGAATGGCCAGTGATTTCCGGCAGGTCTTGGGGAATTTGGGGCGTGCCAGTCGGAATCGTAGGGGGCCGTGTACGGACCCTGGCTGTCGTAAAGAGCAGCATCGGCGACCGCGAGGTTTGGAAATCTGGACCAAGTGATTAAAAAACAATCTCAGACCAAAGTGGGAGATTTCTCAGGCACTGGGCAAATCTTCTTTTTGTATCAATGCGGTAGCGCTAACATCTCTGGTGGAACGATGGTCGTACATCAAAAGATATTTTGTTATCAATGAGATGAGGTTGGTAGTTTGGCGAAACTATCTCGCGATTTTGCCGTTAAGACTTTTGTAAGTGATGCGAAACTATCGGACCTAGATGCTACATCATGTATACAAAACTAAGATAGGCCAGAAGGTCTACATACAATATGGGCACGAAATTGGCCCCAACTGAACTGTGCCGTCCTTGGTGGAATTGGATCACTCCCGAACCCGCCGATGACATTCTCCCCTCACTGCCCAGTGCTGACTGTGCTGCCTTTCCCTCAAGTGGGCTGTCCTGAACATAACTTAAAAGCCGGATTGCCCGCCGCACCGCCAGAATGCGCTGTGGTTGAACAAGTATAAAAGTATGAAGACGCATAAACTCCTCAAGCGTATGTCTACGCAGCAGAACAATCTGTTCTGGTCTTTTATGATTTTTGTGATTGCGATTTCCCAATACCTCGAAATCTGGCGCGCGCAGATTGAGACGGTTCTTCCTTTCTTTGCGCGTGTTGAACGAACCGAGGCCACTGCCGCCGTACTCTTGATCGTGCTGTGCACGTTGATGTACCGCCCGACTGCCGTGCTGTTGCAAAAATTGCAGCGATGTGCGGGAAATGCACTGATCGCGATCTCGATGATCGTGGTGCTGTTCCAGCTCTCCAATGTCTTTCTCAGCCACTTTGCGTTCACCCAGTTGTCGGATCGCGCAGGCGTTGCTTTGCCCGGCGTGCCGACTTTGGAAACTGGTTTTGCAATGATCGTCGCGGTCCGGTTGGCAGGCTTCCGTCAGGACTTTGCGCAGCCAGCGCGGTTTTTCATCGTGCTTGGGCTGACCCTCTATGGCGTGATCGACCTGATGATGGAGGACGAACACATTCTGCAATTGACCGTTGGCAATGGGATGGGGATCGCGACGATCCTGACATTTGCGGCCGTGCTATGGGTCGTGGCGGTGCGCCAAACGCGCCTGATCCTGAAGGATTGGCAGCATTACCTAGCGGCGCCTGTGGCAGTCCTTTTGCTGCTGAGTTGGTTCTCGAACGTGCCGCACCCCGACAATGTGCTTGAATGCCTTGTTGTCTTTGGGATGTTCACGCTGCTGGTGATGGGCCTGACCCGTGTCCTGCAGTTCGGGGCAGAGAATGCGGCCCTTGCGCATAAAAATGAATTGCAGGCCAAGATGATCGAGCGGCAAAACGCGGACCAGTCTTTGCTGGTCAGTTCGCTCTCTCATGATTTGAAAGCGCCGATCCGCAATGCGCGCACTCTGATCACCATGCGAGAGGGCTATAAGCAAGCCAAAGGCATGACCGACGAGGCTGTTGATGAATTGCTGCTCAAAACGCTGAAACGGGTCGAGGACCTGAGCCGCAGCTTCGTCCACTTCATCCACAGTCATAGCGAACCGATGGACTTTACCCCCGTCAAAGTCGGTCAGCTGATCAAAGGTGTGGCTGAACAGTTCAAGGGCCGCGCCGCAGTGCAGGTGGTTGGACTGGATCAGGTCGAAGTCTCTGCCGATCCGCAGGCGCTCAAGAGGGTGGTCGAGAATATGATCGAGAACTCGATCCAGCATGGCCAGCGCGAGGATATCTCTCTGCTGTTCACGGGTGAAGACAAGGCAGACGGGATCGAAATCCTGTTCGAGGACAACGGCCGCGGCATTGCGCCAGAACAGCGCCGCAAAGTCTTTTTGCCGTTCGAGACTTCAGAGCCCAAGCATGTATCGGGGTCCAGCGGTCTTGGCCTGTCGATCATCAAACGGTTGGTCGAGCGGATGAACGGGACAATTGCTGCTGAATGCCCGCGCACGTTGGGCGGGGCCTGTTTCGTCATCCGGATCAAGAAGGATCAGCCGCCACTGCGAGCCTCTGTCTGATCCCAGCGATTGTGTGTCACGAGTGTCTGTTTGCGTGTGGTCATTGGTGGCCTTGGTAAACCGCCAGCACAACCTCCTCTGGCGGCAAAAGGGGGGAGCGGGTCACCGCTTCCTCCTGCATCCGTTTGGTCTGCGCACAGCTCCGTGAGGTCCGCGTTTCATTGACCGAAATCAAGGCGGCACCCTTTGGCCCGCCTATCGTCACCGCAAAGACTGCGACAGGACCAGAAGCGAGCCTCTGCCGTTTCCGAGGAGTATGTGACATGCGCGACCACCAAGACATTCGCCCCCAAGAAGAGAAACAATCAGCCGAAACTGCCGCCGACCGCCATCCCTATGCCGATCTGGATCGAATGTCCCGCGCGGTTCTGGCGCGGAATACGGGCGGGGTCTCTCCGTTTTCGATCTATCAGGCGTGGAATGACTGGGCGCTCCATATGAGCCGTGCGCCGGGGCGGCAGTTGGAATTGGGCGAGAGGGCCGTGATAAACGCGTTCAAAGTGATGGCGGACGCCGCGCGCAATGCCTTTGAACCAACCGATCCTCCGCCTTTTAAACCGATGGCCTATGATCACCGCTTTACCCATGCGGGCTGGGCCAAGATGCCTTTCCGGTTTTGGCAGCAGTCCTTTTTGGCCACGCAGGACTGGTGGAACCACGCGACCGAAGAGCTTCGGGGCCTTAGCGAGGCGGATTCCGACCGAGTGCGGTTTATGGTGCGTCAGGCTCTGGATGTGGTGTCGCCGTCGAACCTGCCGATCAGCAACCCAGAGATCATCGAGCAGACCCGCAAATGCGGCGGGCGCAATATCATCGAAGGGGCGCGGCACCTGACCGAGGATATGATCCACACCATGACCCAAGCACGTCCCGAAGCGCCCGAAGGGTTTCGCGTGGGCGAGGATTTGGCCTGCACGCCGGGGCAAGTGGTCTACCGCAATGACCTGTTCGAACTGATCCAATACTCGCCGACCACCGCCAAGGTGCAGGCAGAGCCGATCTTAATCGTGCCCGCTTGGATCATGAAATACTATATCCTCGACCTGTCGCCTCACAACTCAATGATCCGCTATCTGGTATCCCAAGGGTTTACGGTCTTTGCGATATCTTGGTGCAATCCGGACCGCGATCATGCGGACCTGACGCTGGAAAACTATCGCAAAGACGGGGTTATGGCGGCGATTGATGCGATCAGTGCCATCGTCCCCGATCAGAAGATTCAGGCGGTCGGCTACTGTCTGGGCGGTACGATCCTGTCCATCACAGCGGCCACCATGGCGCGGGACGAGGATGATCGCCTTGCCTCTGTGACCTTGTTGGCCGCGCAAACCGATTTCTCCGAGGCGGGGGAACTTCTGCTCTTCCTAGATGAAAGTCAGGTCGCCTTCCTAGAGGATCTAATGTGGGCCCAAGGCTACTTGGACCGCCCGCAAATGAGCCGAACCTTCGCGACCATTCGGGCCGAGGATCTGATCTACACCCGTGCGGTCAAACGCTACTGGCTGGGCAAAGAGGATCTGCCCTCGGACCTGACGGTCTGGAACAACGATACCACGCGGATGCCTGCCAAGATGCATTCTGAATACCTGCGCGGTCTGTTCTTGGAAAACCGGCTGACCGCGGGGCGGTTTGCCGTAGAGGGCCGCGTGATCGCGCTCAAGGATATTTCGGTGCCGCTCTATGTCGTGGGGACAGAAAGCGACCACATCGCACCGTGGAAGTCCGTCTACAAAATCCGCCTGTTCAGTGACTGCGATCTCACATTTGCCCTGACCAGCTCTGGCCATAATGGCGGCATCATCAGCGAGCCTGGCCACCCGCGTCGCCACTACCGTGTGGGGCATCGCGGGGAGGGGGAACGCTATGTTGATCCAGATACTTGGTTCGCCTCGGAGCCACCGATCGAGGGATCTTGGTGGACGCACTGGGCCAAATGGCTGGCCGGACGATCGTCGGGACAAACAGATGCCCCCCAGATGGGAGCCCCCAAAGCGGGTTATCCCGTTCATGGGGCTGCGCCGGGGACGTATGTGTTCCAAACCTGATCAGGGACTATGCCGTGATGGCCTGCTAGCCGTATCCATAATCCGTTGACGTCTGGCCGGAAGCAATTCCGGCCAGACATGGTTTTAGATGAACTCTTCCACCATGAAGGGACGCATCATGTCGTTATCTTCGTGGCTTAGAATGTGGCAGTGCCAGACATACTCACCGGGCTTGTCGTAAGTGGCTGCGACCCGCACCATCTCTTTGGGCCCGACGGTGGTGGTGTCTTGCCATCCGCGATCTTCGGTACGGAAAGACAAGCTCTTTTTGTCAAAGATCATCACATCGCAATCCGCGCCAAGGGTATCGCCCTTTTTCTGGTAGCCGTAGGTGATCTCGCCATCCCCATCCAGATCGTCGGGAATGCCATCTTCGTCCTCGTCTTCATAGTCGATGGCGTATTTCCGGACATTTTGGAACTGCACGAGGTGGATGTGAACGGGGTGTGCATCCTCGGTGAAATTGAAGATATCCCAGTACTCAGAGTCGCCGAGTTTCACCTTCTCGGTTGTCTCTGCCATCCAGCCCAAAGGACCAAAGGCGCCGTCGGGCGTCATGTCATCGGTGTGCAGCTTGCCCTCCTCGGCGGTGCCGAGCTGCGGCTTGATGCGGCCATACTCGTCGGACCCTTCGAACAGACCCAGTTTGCGGACATTGTCGATGTCGCGCTTCTTGATGGTGCTGAAGTCGTAGTCGAGCTTGGTGTTGTGCTTGACGAGCAGGTTCTCCATCTCGATGCTATCGTCCGCGACAAACTGCATAACTGCGCCGACGGGATCGTCGATGGTCGCGGCCTCTGCAACGTTCAACTCGCCGGTGTTGTAGCTCACGCCTTTGTAGGGCTCATAGGCGGCACCGGTGTTTAGCAGGGTGACCTTTTCACCGTCCTTGAGCTTCGAGAAGTCGAACACAACCTCGACCCGTTCTGAGGGGGCCAGCAAAATGAATTCGTTGGCTTCGAACTTACCGTCCCCGTCAAAGACTTTGCGCGCGTTGGGCAGGAGACCTCCCTCGGTGCCGACCAGCGTGGCGCGGACGTTCGCGTTGTCCAATTCCAGCTTGTAGAAACGCGAGTCCGACCCGTTCAGGAACGTCATCTGGACTTCGCCTGTGCCCACATCCATCTTGGGCCAAGCCATGCCGTTGGCCAAAATAACGTCACCGAAATATTCGGGCAGGATCGAGACAGCATCATCGCCATTGTCGTCGTAGAACTCCTGCGGGATTTCATCCATGACCATCGTGTCAGGATCGCCGGGCAGGACGTCGTGCCCATGGCCGGGGTAATACAGGTTGCCTTCGTCATCAAAGGAGTAGTCCTGCAGAACCACGTCCACCACATCCTTGGTGTCCGCGAGGATGCCCTTCTTTTCCAGCAGTTTCCGCTCGTTGTCCTTGACGATATACATGCCCGCAAGGCCCGCGTAGACGTTCAGGCGCGTCAGGCCCAAGGCGTGGTCGTGGTACCACAGCGGCGCAGACTCTTGATCATTGTCGTAGATAAAGGTGTTGCCGGAATAATCCTCTCCGGTGTCACCAGGATTGGTCTCTGGTGTGTCCTTGCCACTGTTATTGTACCAAGATTTCTTGAAAGAGAACCAGTGGCCGACGTTCTTGAGCACATCGCCAAGGATGGGCAGGCCGCCAAAGAGAGAGCCCGACAGGAGCTTGGCCGAGTAGCCCGAGCTGGTTTCTACATCCTGCGTATACCATTGCTCTGGGCTGCCGTCATAGATCGAGTCTGTGTGACCGCCGTGCAAGTGGGCGACCAACGGAATGACACCATCGTCAATGGTGCCGTTCGACGGGCGCGCTTGGTGAATTGTGTCATCCACAGGCAAAAGGTGACCGTCCACATCCAGCGCGTTTTCGTAAGTGATCGCGAGCTTTCTGTTTTCATAAGCAATGATCGTCGGGCCATGAAAACCGGGCGTCATGCCAGGCATCGAATAGCCCCACACGGACGTCATCAGCTTATTGCCATCCTCGTCATACATGCCAAGGAATTGCTCAGTCTCCTGCATTTGTAAGGTCAGAGACTTTGTCCACTTGGTGTCGATCTGGGGGTTAATTGGTAAGTCATTGGTAAAGGCATAATCGTCATAAACGCGCTGGCCAATAGCGGTCATCTCTGTGATCCTCGTGAAAAGTTGAACTAATTAAACTCAGGTTTATAAAGCACCGTGCGTACAACTTTAGATTGATTCTGGCGGTTTATGGAAACAATAACCCAATAAAATAAGGATTTTTTCGACAGATTGGCGCTCGTCCAAGTTCGACAATAAATTCTGCAAGAGTAGAATTGCGATCAGGTGGGGTTCGCAAAAGCCCTGCTGAAATTCTAGAGGCTGCGCCGGAATTGCGTCGCGCGTCCAAGCCTGCGTCGATGATGTACGGCATACGTAACGAGTGAGCGCTCGTTTGCGGTGGTTGTGAATGCAAGGATTACAATTTAATGAGGCTGAGGGGGATTATACCAACCTGAACCTACCCGTGGATTGGCTGGGATTTTCAAATCGATCTGACAGAAGTGATCAAGAATGGTGAAATCACTGACAAACCTCTGCGAACCTTCGAAATTCTGAAATCAACAAATCAAGTCCGGAAAACCTGTTAGTCGGTTGCCTTAATCCAAATAGAATTTTTCGCGGCTTTGCGATAGAAAGAGATATTCTTTCTTTCTATAGCTCTGGAGATTTCATCTCATGACGACGGTTATTCAAATCCGCTCGCTCGACCCAAGTTTGAGTGTCAGCACGACATCCGGTTTCATCTTTGACGCGTTTGCGGATCAGAGTTGGAGCGTGCTCACCACGGGCGGGGCCAATGCCTTTGCGGTCTTGGGTGTTGATCCGACAATCGTCAATTATACGCCGGTCGATGGCGCAACCTCCTACACCTTTACCGGCAGCTTTCCCGCGCGGATCGATCCGGCCCAAGAGTTTGACACTGATGACATCGACGCGTGGCACGCTGCAGCGGCTGACAGTCGGCTCTCTGAATTTCTGTATCACGATATCAGCACGGGCACCCTGACCCAGAGCGTCGAGTTCCAGTTCGCCGAAGACGTGGATCTGAGCATTGGTTTGCTCGAGTTCTTTAACTTCGGGGACATCTTGGATCAGATCAACGGCCAGTCCGGCGAGGGGGTCGAAATCCGCCTGACCCTGCCAGATATGGACCGAGCCGCGACTGTAGAGATCGCGGGATCGGCTTATGGGGACAGCCTGTATGGCAGTCAGAACAACGACACCTTAGATGCCGGCGATGGCGACGATTTTATCAAAGGCGGGGCAGGGCACGACAAGCTCTTTGGCCGTGCGGGCAACGATACTTTGCTCGGCAATAATGGGCGGGACAAACTTCATGGGGATGGAGGGCAGGATCTCTTGTGCGGTGCTGCTGGGAACGACAAACTCTACGGGGGCGCGGGCTTTGACGTTTTGAGAGGCAACGCCGGAAAAGACCTGCTCAAGGGGGGCGGTGGCACTGACGTCTTGCGCGGTGGCGCTGGCGGCGACTCTGTCGATGGCGGCGCGGGACACGATAGCTTGTGGCTCGATGCCGGTCATGACTTCGGGAAAGGCGGTGCAGGCAACGACACTATCAAAGGCGCCAAGGGCAACGACAGCCTATGGGGCGAAAAGGGCAATGACGTGCTGGACGGCGGCACGGCAAACGACTCGTTGGTTGGCATGTCCGGCAACGACACGCTTTTAGGGGGTAAAGGGTCGGATACTCTGTTCGGCGGTGCGGGAAACGACCGTTTGGACGCCGGTCACGGGGAAGACACCCTAGGTGGCGGTGATGGCGACGACGTCTTTGTGTTTTCGACCTTTTGGGGGCAGGACACTGTCCTCGATTATGAACTGGGTGTCGATATGTTGCGCATTGACGACTTTGCCACGGACGGCATCACCGACCAAGACGCACTGGTCGAGGCTTATGGCGGAGTGAACGCCCAAGGCGATGTGGTTTTTGACCTTGGTAATGACAACATCATCACGCTGCTTGGCGTGACAGAGGCGGCGCTGGATGTGATCGCCGAAGACATCGTGATCTTCTAACCGGCCACCCGACCGGTAAGGTTAAGCGCTGACAGGGGCCCTGTCAGCGCGTCCATCAATCGGTGATCACGATTTGATCTGGTGTAATGCCTGGCGTGCCATCCAGACGAATGACAGCTACGCCGCCTTTGATGCCTTGGTACGCTTTGTATTTGACCATGACGTCTGTGTAGGTTCCATCCTCTGCTTCGACAATGTCGATGCTTTTGACCGCGTTGTGCGAAGAGAATACGCCGACCTGCAAGACATCTTCGTCTGGATTGAAATCTGTGATGCGCATGTAGATGTCGTCGGTTTCACCGCGATAGGCGTTCCGCACTTGGGCATCAAATGTGTCCGCGCCTTCGCCGCCGGTGACTGTGGCTGCACCGTCTTCGTCGCGGAAAAAGTTCCACACGGTAAACAGATCATCGCCCGCGCCGCCAACGCCCGTGCTGCCACTATCGACACTCAGGTGGTCATCGCCGGTTCCGCCATAGCCTTTCGCGCCGTTGTTGACGCTAACGAAATCTGCGCCGCCGCCACCGCGCGCGACGGCGCCGATCCCCGAAACATTAAGGTTATCATCACCGGTTTCCCCGTAAATGAGAGCGTCGTCTGTATCGTAGGCACTGATCGTATCGTCTCCGGCACCGCCATGGGCCAAAATCTCTCCTCCAGAGAAGCGCGCACTGTCGTCGCCCGCTCCAAGAGAGAACGTGCCGCCCAAGGCTGTAACTTGGTCGTCGCCAGCGCCGCTATCTATCACGGTATCAACGCCGGTCACGTCAATCCGGTCATCGCCGGCGCCGCCGATGATAGACGCATGGTCCCCGGCGCTTTCTAGAATGTCGTCGCCACCGGCACCGTCAATCGTCAGGCCGTCCGTCTCTGCGTAAAACCATTCCGCGAAGTCCGATCCGGTGGTGTCCTCGGTCACGGTTTCTTGTGCCAGACCATCACGGAGTTCCACGTAGTCCTCTGGCAAAAAGGACCCGAGGTTGTCGCCATCAGTAACGGCTTCCAGATAGTAGCCTTCGATCGGGACATTCGATGTAATCCCGCCAAGCCGGTCGGCAGGGCTCTCGACCTCGTCTGAAACGCCTTTGAGGTCGACAGTCGCGATCAGCTCCAGACCGAAATGCTCTTCGAACCTTGGCAGATTATAATTGTACAGGGTCTGAGTCCCCTCTGGAACGGGGCCTGCATCGGGCATCTCCACTTGGGTCTCCCAAGAAACGCTGGACCAATCCACATCTTCTGGGACCAGATAGAATCGTGCTTCGTCTGTCTTTACAAAGTCATCGGGGTCGTCCTGCGTGTCCTTAAAATAGATCACAGCAAGCGAACGCGTCTCGTCCTCTGGCACTTGGATATCGACACCGTCGTTCTGGCTTATGTTGACGACAGTGCTGGCCGCCGGCGTTTCTGCGGTCTCTTGGTCGGTGTCAGGGACCGGGTCCGCGCCGTCATCGTCGCCTCCGTCATTGTCCTGATCCATAAAAAACGTCCCGAGCGAAAGCCCAGCCATGAGAGCGAGTAATCCAAGTTCAACCAATGCACCGTTCCTGAAACAAAAGTTCTTGTTGTTATGTAAGCGAAACAACCGTGAGTATAACGAGAGCCCTACTCGAAAGAATAGAGGTTTTCCGGAGTAATCGAATTTTTATCCGCTTTTTCATGTATTTCTTCTGCGCCGCGAGTAAGATGGATTGGCCTGCAGGATGATATTTCTCGAAAGCCAAACCTTCGCCCCACTGGCCAGAGAGTAAGCGCGGCCCGCATGGCAACCAGAGCCTCCGCGTGGGGCGGCGCGATTGGGTCTGAGCCCGTGGGTGCCATCCATCTGGCCCAAAGAAATTAAGGCGCTTTGCAAGATTTCAGGGAACAAAGGGTCCTGCTTTTCTCTTGGGTCCCCATACGGAAAGAGGATTGTTTCATGGCAGAGCGGGCACCCGTCTGGGTCGAGTATTTGATGCGGGCAGGATATGCTGCACGTGGTGTAGTTTACCTTTTGACCGGCGGTCTGGCGCTGTTGTCTGCGTGGCACGGCGGGTCGGGCGAGGACAAGAAGGGCGCTCTGAGTTCCTTGTTTGGACAGCCCTTTGGCCAATCTATCATTCTGGCGATTGCAACGGGGCTCTTGTGCTACGGCATATGGCGTCTGGTCTGCGGCTACATGGATTTAGAAGACGAGGGCAACGAGACCAAGGGCGTGATCGCGCGGATCGGCCAAGGTCTGAGCGGCGCTGTGAACGTCGCCCTGTCGCTATCCATTGCGCGACTTGCCCTTGGAAGTAGTGGCGGCGGTGGTGGAAAAGAGGCTTTGACCTCCAAGCTGCTCGCCATGCCTTTCGGACAGATCATTGTGGGAGCCGTGGGGTTGGGTGTGATCGGCGCTGGCCTCGCGTACCTGTACAAAGGCTGGTCCGAGAAATACCGTGAAAACCTGCGCTGGTCGCCCATTTTGGAGAAACTCTCGACCCCGATCCGGCTGGGCTTGATGGCGCGCGGCGTCGTCGTGGCCATCATCGGCGGTTTCTTCTTGTTTGCTGCAATGCAAGCCGATGCGGACCAAGCGGGTGGCCTGTCTCAAGCCTTTGAACTTGTGCGGAGCCAAGCCTACGGTCGATACCTGTTGGGATTTTTGGCTGCGGGGATGTTCGCCTTTGGCATCTATTGCTGGATCGAGACAATCTACCGTGTCCTGCCGACGCGCCAGAGCAAGGGGACGAAGACCATTGCTCAGCATCTCAAAGCACATGCCTGAGTTTGGGGGCGCCGCAGCGCGGTATGATCTGCGCGTGAGCCAGAGAACATGAGAGCAGGGGCGCATTTTCAGCGCCCCTTTCGCTACCTGCACAGGTGACCTGACCCATAGCTTGGCGGTAGATAGGCCTAAGAGCCAAATCTGGCCGAAGCAGCAGGAGATCCGCCATGAGCACATTCGACGAAGACCTGTTCCTCAAGGGGCTAGAGCAACGCAAAGCGACCCTGGGCGCGGATTACGTTGAGAAGAACTTGGCCGCCGCGGATGATTTCACCCGCCCGTTCCAAGAGGCCATGACCGCATGGTGCTGGGGCTTTGGCTGGGGCGACGATGTGATCGATCCCAAGACGCGGTCCATGATGAACCTGTCGATGATAGGTGCCTTGGGCAAAATGCATGAATGGGAAATCCATTGCCGTGGCGCAATCAACAACGGCGTCTCGCCTGATGAAATTCGCGCCATTATCCACGTGGTGGGCATCTATTGCGGTGTCCCGCAGGCGCTAGAGTGTTTCCGCGTGGCGCGCAAAGTCCTAAGCGAAACCGACTGAGACATTTGTGGCTCTTGTGAACGCGCCGGTACGCCGCCTAAGTATGGCATTTGGCCGGATTTGAAATTCGAGTAAAGGAATGTGATGGATACGACGTCGCAAGTGCTCTTTGTGTTTGTGGGGGAATTCACCCACCTTGCGTTCTCGAACGCCCTTGAACCTTTGCGCATTGCGAACCGCATGTCGGGTGAGCGTCTGTACTCTTGGTCCTTCATGTCTGCGGACGGGGCGCCTGTTACGGCCTCGAACGAGGTGCGGATGATGGTGGATCACAGCTTTGCTGACGTGGTGAAGTACGACTACCTGTTTCTGGTGCCCGGCAACGACCTACGCGACCATATCGACAAACCTTTGCTCTCGCTCTTGCGGCGTGCCCGCTACCAAGGCGCGACCATCGCAACCTTCTGTTCCGGCGCCTTTGCCTTTGCAGAGGCTGGCCTACTGGATGATCAAGAGGCTGCGCTGCACTGGGAATTTCACGCGCCCTTCAAAGAAGAATTCCCACAGGTCCATCTCAGTAATGCGGTGTTCATCAAAAACGGACCGGTCATGACCGCGGCCGGCGGGCAAGCTGCGGCGGATCTGGTGCTGTCGCTGATTCAGGACACCCATGGGCGGGCCTTGGCAGAGACCGTCTCTGATCAGATGCTGTACAACACCGTGCGGCAGGGTGGTGCGCCACAGCGCGTATCCTTTCAGGCGCGCTACGGCATTCGATCAGAGAAGCTCTCGCAAGCTATTCGGATTATGGAGCGGGATCTGGACCAGATCATCACTATGACCGACGTGGCCGAGGAATCCGGCGTTTCGAACCGGCAGTTGGAGCGGCTGTTCAAACGGTATCTGGATGTGACGCCCAAGAAGTATCTCATGTCCCTGAGGTTGGCCAAGGGGCGTCAATTGCTCCAGGAAACCGAGATGTCGGTGACCGAAGTGACGTTGGCCTGCGGATTTGAAAACCCCAGCCATTTCAGCAGGCTATACCGTCAAACCTTTGGCGTCACCCCACGGGAACAACGCGCCATTTAAGTCAGGCGCGGCAAACGTTTGAATGCCGCGCCCCTCGGATGCTTAGACCAGCTGCAGTATCAGCGCTGGGACGGCCAGCATGCCGCCACAAATCAGGGTCATCGCAAGGCCAAGACCTTTGAACATCGTTTCTCCTCCTGTTCGCATTGTAGCGTGATGAGCGAACTAGAACGCGGCGGCGGCGCGTCCATGCGCTGACCGGTCGCGCCGGTCACGATTTCAGGGATATACGATCGGGTCCTTTCTTTGGCCGCCACAACGGGGCAAGGTTTGCCCCAGCGAATAGGCCAAACTCATCGAAGGGGAGGATGATGCGCGCAATCACATACAACCGTTTCGGCGCTGCAGCCGAGGTACTGGAACTGCAAGAGGTCGAAACGCCGGCCCCTGCAGCCGGCGAAGTTCTGGTCCGACTGAAAGTGTCGGGGGTGAATCCCTCGGACGTCAAGGCACGGGCAGGCACGCGGCCTGGCGTCACAGAGCCGCCCTTTCCGCTGATCATCCCCCATAGCGACGGCGCGGGTGTAATCGAGGCGGTGGGAGAGGGCGTCGACACCGCCCGCGTGGGTCAGAGGGTCTGGATCTGGAACGGTCAATGGCAGCGCGCCTTTGGCACGGCGGCCGAATACATTGCGGTGCCGTCGTTACAGGCGGTCCCGCTGCCTGATGTCACCAGCTTTGAAGAGGGCGCTATTCTGGGGATCCCCGGGATGACCGCCGTCCAGAGCGTGCTGGGCGGTGGCGATGTCAGGGGCAAAACCGTGCTGGTCTCTGGCGGGGCAGGGACAGTCGGCAACTTGGCGGTCCAAGTCGCTGCGGCTTCGGGGGCCCGTGTTTTTGCCACAGCACGAGGCGAGGCAGGCATCGCCGCGGCCAAGGTTGCAGGGGCCGAGCAGGTCTTTGACTACAGCGCGTCCGATCTGGCCGAGCAGGTGCTAGATGCCACCGATGGCGAATTGATTGACCGGATTGTAGAGGTCGAGTTTGGCGCAAATGCCGAAACCAACACCAAGCTAATCGCAGAGCGTGGCACCATTGCGGCCTATGGCTCGGCCAAGGATATGTCGCCTGTCGTGCCGTTTTATCCGCTGATGTTCAAAGCTGTGACGCTTGAGTTGGTGCTGGTTTATATCCTGAGCGCGGACCAGCGGGCCAATTGCGCAGTGCAATTGACCGACCTGCTAGAGCGCAAGGCGCTAGCAATGCGGGTGGCCGAGGTGATGCCGCTTGCGGACTGTCCCAAAGCACACGATATCGTGGCCTCTGGCCAGCGCGCTGGAGCGGTTTTGCTAGAGGTCTAAAAACGCGCGGGGCCTGCCCCGCGCAGTTCGCAATCAAAAGATGAAGTCCGAGGCCGTCAGGTCCGATAGATCCACGTCGTTCAGCCGGATTTCCAGACCATCCGCCACGATCACTGTATCTGATCCCTTTTGCGAGGCGCTCAAATCGCTGGATTTCAGCCCGTTGAACTGCAGCCGGTCAAAGCCTGCTTCGTAATCCGTGATCACGTCTTTGCCGTTCCCTTCGGCAAAGACAAACACATCCGGACCTGTGCCGCCCGTCAGCGTGTCGTTCCCCGCGCCGCCAATCAAGGTGTCCATGTAGGCTCCGCCATGCAGGGTGTCATTGCCGCTGTCGCCGCGTAGGAAATCTGCGCCATTTTCGCCCTTTAGCACATCATTTCCCGCGCCGCCGGCCATGCGGTCCGCGCCTGTGCCACCATAGAGCCGGTCGTTGCCCTCATCTGCCACGAGCCGGTCGCTCCCGTCGGCTCCGTACAGGCTATCATGACCGTCTCCGCCTTTGATCCAGTCGTTCCCATCTTCGCCGTATAGCCGGTCGTTGCCGCCATAGCCCACTACGTTGTCGTGCCCGCGTCCGCCGCGCATCTGGTCCGATCCATCTCCGCCGAGCAGGCTGTCGTTCCCTGTGTCGCCGAACATGGTGTCGTTCCCGCCACCACCAACGAGCTTGTCATTGCCAGAGCCACCGCGCAGCAGATCGCCATCATCTCCTCCGTCCAGACGGTCGTGCCCGTTTTGGCCAAAGAGACGGTCTTTGCCACTTCCGCCGTCCAGAGCATCATCACCGTGAAAGCCAATGAGCGTGTCATCGCCAGACCCGCCCCAGAGCCAGTCATTTTGCTCTCCGCCGTCCAGCTTGTCGTGTCCGTAGCCCCCATGCATCCGGTCCGAGCCTTTGTCCCCGTACACAGTGTCGTTGCCCGTCCCGCCCGACAACAAATCATTACCGCCGCGCCCCTTTAGGGCGTCGTTGCCTTCGCGGCCCAAGATAAAGTCTTTGACGTTGGTGCCGGTCAAAGTCCGGCTCCCGCTATCATTCGCGCTGGGGTCATCAGCGTCCGATCCTGTTGCCTCGACGTTGTCGCCATCCGCGTCTGCGCCGTTCCCCATGATCGCCTTGGACCACGTGAAATAGTGCGCC
Organism: Donghicola sp.; assembly: GCF_025210255.1. Lineage (NCBI taxonomy): Bacteria > Pseudomonadati > Pseudomonadota > Alphaproteobacteria > Rhodobacterales > Roseobacteraceae > Donghicola > Donghicola sp. Next base: position 54,966 of record NZ_JAOARZ010000014.1, read on the forward strand.
AGCGGGTCAGTTGCGATGGCATAGGCGTTTTCGTAGTAGAGCTTGCTTTCGTGCTGCAGTCCGACAGCATAGTTTGTTGACTGCCAATTCACACCGCTGGGCAGGCGAGCCAGATTGGGCAGCTTGAAAACAAACTCAACGCCATCGGGATGGGCATTGTTCAACAGGACGGTGGTCGGCAGCCACCACTTCGCCAGTTCAGGTTGGACCACCAGATCGCCGTCATGCGAGACGAGCGTATAGCCACTTAGATCCACATCCTTGATCATATCTGGGTGCAAGCCTGCCGACCCGATCGCCACCGCCTCAAGGTCTACCTTAGAGGAAACACGATCCCGATCCGACATCATGAAGGCATCGACCATGGACCCACCCAAGCTGTGGCCCGTCACCACCAGACGGTCGATGCCGTTACCGCTCTGGTTTACATAAGTCACCACGGCATCAATCAGCGCGTCGAAGCCTGCGTAATATGCTTGCAGCCCACTTTTGGTAAAGGCTTGGCCCTGCACAGCGTTCGCGATGTCATCAGTGCCGCGAAAGCTGAGCATGACGGTCCTGGACCCATCAGGCATCACCGTCTCCGCGACCAAGGCCTGCGCATCCGCGTCGCCTTGGTCCGCGCCACCGCTGTAGAGCCCGCCGGTTTTATAGCTTGCCGCGTTGCCCGAGAGCGGCAGTTCCAAAACGTCCCAACCCAGCGTGCTTAGGTAGCTGTCGTACCTATCGTCCATGCCGTTGTCGCCAGACCCACGGTAGGACGCAGGAAGGCGGTCTTCGCCATAGACAAGATGAGAGAAAAGGCTCGCCTGAGCCAAGACAGTCGGACTGACCATTCCAGATAACCTGTTAACCAATGAAACAAACAAAAACTGGCGCATCGAAGCGATACGCCGCGATATGGTTCATGGATTTTCCGTGCCGTGGAAGGGGGAAATTGGGGGAGTTTGCGCTGAAACCAGAAGAATGAGGCGAGAAAATCAGCGTATCCACCGAATGACAGGCTGGCCCCGCTCGGCGGCGTGTCGCTGCCGTAGGCGCAGAGTTAAGCGTCTATTACTAGTCGAATCGTGATCAATAGATGGATCATCTGAGTATTGTGTCGGCTTTTGCTCGAGGAAGCCTTGTCCGCGCTTTGGTTCAAAGATGCCGTGGCACCATTGGATGGAAGTAGGACCCTGAGATCCCGCGCGGCGAGCTATCTAAATAGCTTACCACCTTTTCGAAGAAAATTTTCTCCAAAGATATAACACTTTGTAACTGCAGTCCGTTGATTAGAACGTATCCTTTTTTGCAATACGCAGAGGGTGGGGGAGAGAAAATGACACATCAGGCAATATTGGGACCCTCCGCGAAGGCGGACTACCCTCAGCACTGGGGAGAGGGGAATACCCCGCTTTGGGCTGATATGCAGATACCGGGCGGCATAATCGGGCCGCGTCCGAACTATGATTACCACACACTGATTGCGCATCCCGTCCCGACCAAAGTTCGCAACGAACGTCGGAAATTCCCGCGTATGCGTGTTGCGGGGACGCTCGTGTTTGGCGGATATAACCTGCCAGTCAAGGACATAAGCGGAACGGGGATGAAGTTAGCCCACGGCTGCACGCGGTCCGATATTAGCTTGCGCCCGTTTCCAGCCGAACTCTTCTTTGTCGCCGAAGGGCGTTTGTTCAAGCAGCGACTCGTCGTCGAGTTTGTCGATAGGGACTCGCCATCACCGAGCCGTTTGCACATACGCGTTGTGCTCGATAATGCCGAGCCTGTACGCGCTGTCATCTGACGCAGCCCCGAGGGGCCGCGCCAAAACATAGGCTTAGTCAGCCGCGTATTCTTCGTCGGTGACCAGATCACCCCAAACCACTGCGGTGCCGTCTTCGGCTGCTTGGATCGCGTAGTGTGTGACAGCCGTGCTGTCGGTCGCGCCGTGCCAATGGTTCACATCCGCTGGGGCAAAGACGACGTCGCCAGTGCGCATAATCTGTTTGGGCTGGCCTTCTTCCTGATACCAACCGGTGCCCGAGGTCACGACAAGGTACTGACCGATGGGGTGCGTGTGCCATGCCGAACGCGCGCCGGGCATGAAGGTCACTTCGCCCGCGCTCACGTCATTCACGTTGCCGGGGAAAACAGGCGCAACGAAAACAGTGCCGGTAAAGGTCTCTTCGCCGCCAATCTGGCCGCCACGCTCCAGTTGGGTGGTCTGTGTCATCTCTTGGGCGGTGGCGCCTGTGGTGGCAATCGCAAGGGCGAGCGCGGTCAGGGAAATCGTCTTCATTTGGTCGTCTCCTATGGTCTGGAGGCGGCCTCTTTGGCCTGTGGCACGGAGCATCCGTTGCCTTCCCCAAAGAGCTAGGCGGCGGGCCCACAGTCTTCATGGCGTGAATACGGGATGCAGTAATGAGCGTCCTTCATGAAACCCGAGCAGGTTCCCGCTACACCTATGAAAACTGCTCATGCCGCGCATGGAATAAGGGGCGGTAATCCTCTGGGCTCATCGGAATAAGTCGTTTGGCATCAGGCCGTTGTGATCCTTGGCTCAGCCAAAACGGACCATAACGCGCCGTGTTTGAACCAATTCTAGAGGACACTCCAATGCCTAAAGACAACTACATTTTTGATCTGTCAGAGAACGTCACCCGCACCCCTGCTTCTTTCGAAACACGCTTTGGCGTGACGCTGTCAGCGGACATCTACACCCCTGCAGATTTCGACCAAACTGCACGCTATCCCGCCTTGATTGTCGGCGCGCCATATGGCGGTGTCAAAGAACAGGGGCCCGGTGTTTACGCCAATCAACTGGCGCAGATGGGCTACGTGGTCTTGACCTTTGACCCTGCGTGGAACGGCGCGTCCGAAGGCGGGACGAAGCACCTGTCCTCGCCCGACCAGATGGTCGAGGATTTCTTGGCATGCGTCGATTATATCGGGACGCGCCCCTATGTGGACCGCGACAAGATTGGCGTGATCGGTATCTGTGGGTCGGGTGGCTTTGCCCTGTCGGCGGCCAAAGTCGATCCGAGGATCAAGGCCGTGGCGACCGCTTCGATGTACGACATCAGCCGGATGCAAAAGAATGGCTTCGGGGATAGCATGTCAGACGATGATCGCCTTGCCACGCTCAAAACCATCGCAGAACAGCGCTGGGCCGATTACGAGAGCGGTGATCCTGTTCTGACCGCACGCGGTGCGCCCCTGATATGGGACGCCGAAGAGAACCCTGTCGGCGCAGAGTTCGGTGAATTCTACTCGCGTCCACGCGGCTACCACCACCGAGCGATTGCGCAGTTTACCATGAGCTCGACCCAGTCATGGATGAACTTCGCGTTGCTGGACGATCTAGAGTGGCTGGCTGGCCGGCCGATCCTGCTGATCATGGGGGACGACGCCCATTCGCGTTACTTCTCCGAAGATGTCTACGAGGCTGCGCCCCAGCCCAAAGAGCTGTTCATCGTCGAGGATGCGAACCACGTGGACCTTTATGACAAGTTGGACAAGATCCCGTTCGAGAAGCTGAACACCTTCTTCACCAAGGCCTTTGAGGGGTAATTGCACGCGGTTTTTGTTCGTAGCAACCTAACGGCATCAGGGTACCCGCTACGGTGGGTGCCCTATGTTTTTGCGGGGTGCCAGCGGATAATTGCTGATTTTCCGGACGCGATCTTTGGCCCGCACGACATTGATTGCCATTCACGTTGCCCCACGTCACACATTTAGAAAACGGGGCGCGCGTTCGTCCCATTTATGCTCTGCCACAGGCCCGAGGAGCTGCCCATGCACTTGAATAGACGCCAATTTGCCCTGTCCGTTGCGGCGCTGCCCTTGGCTGCCTGCGCACCGAGCTCTCCGCAGGTGCCCGCGCGCCGCGCAGGTGTGCCCGAAGGGATGCGCCCCGTGGCGAATGCAGGCTACAGCAATTGGGTGGCCGGTTTCCGCGCAAGGGCCACGTCGCAGGGCTTCTCGAACGCTCTTATGGATCGGGCATTTCGCGGCACGGGCTTCTTGCCAGGGGTTGTCGAACGGGATCGCAACCAGACAGAGTTCAAACGCTCGCTCGAGGATTACCTGTCAATCGCCGTGTCCGACGAACGGGTCGCAAAGGGCAGGGCGGCCTATGCCCGACACCGATCGACCTTGACCGCGCTGGAGCGTGAGTACGGCGTGGATGCCCACATCATCGCGGCGATTTGGGGACTCGAGAGCTTTTACGGGGAACGGCGCGGCGATATTCCGGTAATCTCGTCTACCTCTACGCTGGCCTATGACGGGCGGCGCGGGACATTCTTTGAAAAGCAACTCATCGCGGCGCTCAAAATTCTGGACCGTGGTCAGGTGGCACCACAGAACTTCACTGGCAGTTGGGCGGGCGCGATGGGGCACACGCAGTTTATTCCTACGTCGTATCTGGCCTTTGCGGTGGATTTCACGGGCGATGGTCGCGCGGATATCTGGTCCGAGGACCCCACTGATGCACTTGCCTCGACCGCAGCCTATCTGGCCCGCAACGGATGGCAACGCGGCCTGCGGTGGGGCGCAGAGGCGGGGCCTGATGCATCCGGAACGATTCAGCCTCAGCCGGGTGGACCGCGCTTTACCACCACCGCCAATTTCCGCGCGATCAAGCGCTACAACAACTCTGACGCCTACGCGATCGGAGTGGGGCATCTGGCCGACCGAATTGCTGGCGGCGGCCCGCTGCGCGCGGATTTCCCGCCGGACTCCTATGGCTTTACCAAGGACGACCGGATCGCCCTGCAGCGCGGGCTTACTTCGCGCGGCTTTGATGCGGGGGGCGCGGATGGGGTGTTCGGGGACAAAACCCGTAGCGCCATCAGTGCCTATCAACGCAGCCAGGGCCTGCCCGTGACCGGAGAGCCCTCTCTCGATCTGCTGCGCCGTCTCTGAGCACTGCGCTCTGAAGAACAGGGCCTGCGCGGTTCGGCAACTTATGTCGCGGGGGACGCGTGATTAGCTCTGCCTCTAGCGAACAGTAGTTTTCAGAGGTGCGTTATGAAGAAGATCGGTTTTCTGTCCTTTGGTCATTGGAACCCCGAAGCGGGTTCGCCCCTGAGAACTGCCGGCGACACCCTGCTGCAGTCCATCGATCTGGCTGTCGCGGCCGAGGAATTGGGCGTCGACGGCGCCTATTACCGCGTGCACCACTTTGCACGGCAGCTCGCGTCGCCGTTTCCGTTGCTTGCGGCGGTCGGGGCCAAGACATCCAAGATCGAGATCGGGACTGGCGTGATCGATATGCGCTACGAAAACCCGCTTTATATGATCGAAGATGCAGGCGCGGCGGATTTGATTTCAGGCGGGCGTCTGCAGCTAGGGATCAGTCGTGGATCACCTGAACAGGTCAACGATGGCTGGCGCTATTTCGGGTATCAGCCGGTCGAGGGTGAAGACCCCTCGGACATGGCGCGCCGGCATGCCGAAATTTTCCTGAAGCATCTGGACGGAGAGGGCTTTGCCCAACCAAACCCGCAGCCGATGTTCCCTAACCCGCCGGGCCTTTTGCGACTGGAGCCCCATTCCGAAGGCTTGCGCCGCCGGATTTGGTGGGGCTCGGGATCGAACGGCACTGCAATTTGGGCCGCACAGATGGGGATGAATTTGCAGAGTTCGACGCTGAAGGTCGATGAGAGCGGCGAGCCGTTTCACATCCAGCAGGCCAAACAAATTCGCGCGTATCGTGAGGCATGGAAAGAGGCCGGTCATGACTTCGAACCGCGCGTTTCAGTCAGCCGGTCAATCTTTGCTCTGACCAATGACATTGATCGCGCCTATTTTGGCCGTAGCAAAAGCGATGATCAAATCGGGTATATCGACAATTTCCGCGGCATCTTCGGCCGTGGCTATGCGGACGAACCGGATCGTTTGGTCGAGCAGCTGAAACAAGACGAGGCGATTGCCGAGGCTGACACGCTGCTGCTGACCGTGCCGAACATGCTGGGGGTCGAGTACAACACCCATGTTTTGGAAAACATCATGACCCACGTGGCGCCCGCATTGGGCTGGCGCTAAGAGACTTTCACGCCGCTCGGGGAATGCCTCGGGCGGCGTATTTACTTGTACGGGCTACTCTACGCGCAGATTGCGATCCAGCAAACCGGCAAGCCCGTGGATCCCTTTCATCATTGGGACGGGCTGATCGACCAGTTCGGCCAATTCGACCAAAGCCCCTAGGATTGGGCCAAGCTCGAAAGGGCGGCCAGCCTCAACGTCTTGCAGCATCGAGGTTCGGATCGGGCCAAGCTTGCGCGTGGTGGCCATGCGTCCGTCGATATCGTCGAAGCCCTCCAAACCAATCCGTGCTCCTAAGTCCGCCATCTCTTGCATCATTGTTTTGATCACGGTGTTCGCGCCCGGATCGTCGTGAAGTTGCGCCGCATCCGCACGTGCCAGCGCGGACAGAGGGTTCATGTTGGAATTGCCCCACAGCTTCATCCAAACCTCGCGGTGGATTGCGTCGGTCGTCTCAATCGGGATGCCGCCCCGCTGAAGACATGCGGCGATATCGGCGAGGCCGTCGGGCTGACCGCCTAGGATGACCTTGTTCGCCTTGACCAACTGGATATGTCCTGGCGCCGCGACGCGGCTGGCGGCATGGACCACGTTCGCGACAACACGCTCGACCGGCATCAGTTTGGCAAGTGTCCCACCCGGATCGACAGAGGCCAGAGTTTTGCCCTCTGCCGGCCCGCCGAAGCCCGACAGGAACCAGAAGGGCAGGCCGTTGACGGCGGGCATGACAAGAGTTTCGGCTGTCATGATCTGTTCGATCACAGGCGCTAGGGCGGGTAGGTCATGCGCCTTGACCCCCAATAGCAGCAGGTCCGCGCCGCGCAACTGATCGGGATCATTGGTGGCTGTCACAGGGATCGTTTCCGCGGTTCCGTCTGCCTCCAACACAAGGCCAGTGTTTTGGAGCGCTACAAGAGAAGCGCCGCGCGCCAGTACGGTAGCTTCTGCGCCGCCTTTGACAAAACCAGCGGTCAACCAGCCTCCGATGGCCCCTGCGCCGATCACCGAAACCTTCATGCTCTGTCCCTCCCTCTGGGTGTGTGTGGGCACTTTGGCACAGAGCAAGGGGCGTCCCAATGGGGCGGAGTGCTCAGACGAACAGAAAGTCGCTCTCTGCCAGATCGCTCAGCGCAACGCCCTCTAGGGTGACTGAGGTCGCAGCGTAAGAGAGGGTGACCGTATCGACGGCGTCGGAAACAGTGATGTCATCTATGCTCTCGGCTCCGGATTTGATGACGATGCGATCCTTGCCAGAGCGGAAATCGGTGATCGTGTCCGCCCCGTCATTCGCCGCAAAGACAAAGCGATCGCGACCGCCGCCGCCAGACAGTATGTCGTCATCTGCGCCGCCAACAATCTTGTCCTTTTGCGCGCCGCCTGACAGGGTGTCATTCCCCGCACCGCCGATCAATTTATCTTTGCCGGCGTTGCCAATCAGGCTGTCATCCCCCTTGGCCCCTGCTAATTTGTCGTTGCCCTCTAGACCCATGACGGTGTCATCGCCAAGGCCGCCAACCAGCTTGTCCTTGGCGGTGCTCCCGCTCAAAGTGTCGCTGTAATCGGTGCCAATCAGCTTTTCGATTTGCGTGCCGTAGTTGATTGAAAAGGTGCCTGCATCCGTGATCAGGTCGCTGGAGGTGCCGACGCGGGACATGACGCCGGATGTCAGGCTCGCTTGTGCAGCGCCCATGGCGCTGGACAGATCAATGGTATCCTTGCCTGCACCATCCCAGATCAGAGGGTCGTTTAAACGAGTGCTCCGGTCTTGGGAAAATGCGCCGAGCGTTCCCATGTCATAGGTGTCGTTTCCCGCACGCTGGGTCGGGTCTACGCCATAGAGATACTGCATCGCGGCGGTGTCAAACAGTTGCAGGCCATCTTGCCACGCGCTGGTCCAAGACCCGTAAAGAGAGGTACCGACGCGCTCTGACGTGAGCGTCAGGTGGTTCAAACCGACCGCGTGCATCAGTTCGTGGATGTAGATGTAGCTGTTGTTCGCCAGCCCATCGGTGCTGTCATAAACGGCGTCATAGGCCAGTGTAATCACCGGAGAGGACGTGTTGCTCCAAGTTCGGCCATAGACGCTACCGGCGTCGGCGTAATCGCTGACTGCTATGCGAACCGAAGCCTCTGCGGGATCGACAAATACGAATTCCAGCCCGCTGGCGTCCTTCACCGCCGCCAAAGAGGCCATAACATTGGCCTTCTCTGCATCGGTAAAGGCGCGCAGGGACTCGCCATAGGGCGAGGTGCCACTTTCCAAATAGGCGATGCCGATGGTTTCTGCTTGTCCTAGTTCGGTTGAACCAAGGCGCGCGGTCGGACTAAGGGCAGAGATCCAGTAGGGCAGGTCTAGATTGGTCGGGAGGTTGTATAGGCCGTTGGGCATGGTTTGTCGCGGCTCCGGTCTGCAAATGGCGATCAATATCATAAACGAATGCCGCAAAGTCCCGTGTTCGGAGCTGACCTGTCAATGGACGTTTATCGTCGCCTGATCGCGCGAGCGAATTCCGGCGAAGCGTGCTTGATTACATCGGCTTGGGGCCGCTCATGTGCGGACCGTATATCCGCCCCGATGTCGAGAAGATTCTCGTAAATCTGTTCAGGCCGCATGGGCAGCGCGTGCAGGAACCCTTGCTGCAAGACAGCGCGCATATGGTGGACGATGCGGGCCTGTTGATCGGTCTCTATCCCTTCGACAATGGTGCGGATGCCCAGTTTCGTCGCCATGATCGCGGTCGAACGCAAGACTTCTCGGGTCTTGGGGCCGGTCTCGATTTGTTGGACCAAGGATTTGTCGATCTTGATGATGTCGATCGGGAATTCTGTCAGCCGGTTCAGGTTGCTCGCCTCTACCCCGAAATCGTCTAGCGCGATCTGGATGCCATGTTCGCGCAAAAGGTCGAGGTTATGCAGCACGTCATGCATCGCCACACGCTCTGTCAGGGACCGCTCGGACAGTTCGATGACGAAGACGCGGTTGGGATTGTCGCGGATGGACTCGAAGCGTTGGATCAGGTCCTCGGCGGCGCCTTTTGCGCTCAGCTCTTCGACGCGGTGATTGAAAGAGATGTAGCGGTCGTCAAAGTACGCCAAGTCTTGCAGCAAGCCCGCGCGCATCTTCCAGGAGATATCGCTAAAGGGTTTGTTCTTGGTCACCTCGACCAGTTTAGCGCCAAAGACCTCGGGCGAGACCATGGTGCCGTCGGCGCGTTTCCAGCGGATCAGTGCCTCGAAGCCGGTGATGAAGTTGCGGTGCGTGTCCATGATGGGCTGGACGACGTAGTACATCTCGTCATCCAGCAGGGCCTGACGGATATCATGTTCGGTGACAAAGCTTCCCTTGACTTCGCTGCTTTTTAAGTAGGCCGGCGTGGCCATGGTCACCTGATTGCGACCGCCTGTCTTTGAATCCTCTAGGGCCACATCCGCCACCGCGAGCGCGTCCGAAAGCCCGCCGATCCCATCAAGGAGCGCGACACCGACACTGGCGGTACGCGACACAGGCCCGCGTTCTGTCGGCACTTGGTTCTTGGCGATCGCGTCCAACAGCTGTTGCGCGTATATCTCGCAGTCCTCCCACCCTTCGAAGTCGCGCAGGATCAGAAACTCTTCGCCGCCCAATCGTCCGATGATCTCTGTGTCTGCTGCAATACCGTCGAGCGTCTTGCCCAAGGCGCGCAGCAGACGGTCCCCAGCTTCGTGGCCAAAGGTGTCGTTCACGGATTTGAAGTGATCCAGATCGATCAGATAGAGCGCTTGGGTCTGCTCTGGGTCCTTGTCGGCGAGCGCTTGCTTGATCCCGCGCCGCGACAGGATGCCGGTCAGATCGTCATGGTTTAGCTGCCGTTCCAGCTTTCTGCGGGCCTGTTCGATCTTGGTGATGTCGATGTAATTGAAAACAATGAACGGGTTTTCTTCTTCGTTCAGAGACACGACGCTGTAGTTCACCTGATAGCGGTGCCCGTGGTGATGGGGCTGCTCTGGTAGAAACATGCTGCCATAGGGTTTGGTTTTAAGGATGCCCCTGAATTCTTCCAAAGCGCGCTTGATCCGCCCATGCTCGCTTGGAGTGAAAATTTCCTCGACTGTGCGGCCGGGCAGATCGTGGATGTCTTCGAGCAGGATGATGCCCCGTTGCAGTTTGAAAAAGGCGTGGTTCACATAGGCCAAGCGATCAGGCTCTCCCATTGCCCATACGACCGCTGGAACAGACTGGCTTTCGAATAATGTGGTCAGCTCTGCTTGACGCTTTTGCAGGTCCACCGAGGCTGTGATGTCAAAGATGTTCAAGAGCACCAGATTGCCCATGTCGCCGCGTAGATCGACGATGTGACAGCTGGCGCTGAAGTGCCGGTCCTTGTGATCGTCAAGCGATAACGTCACGCTCTGACCGTCGCTCTTGGCAAATGCCGCTGCGACCTCGGTTTGAAGTCGGCGGATTGACTGCGAGATCGTCTTTGAAAATTTGCTAGAGACCGCAGAGGCGGGGTGCTCGAAATGGGCTGGCGTTTCCTCGGGGTCGCAGAAATACGCGGCTGCAAATTCGGAAAATGCCTCGTTCGCGTAGACAAAGGCCTTGGTATCTGCGCGCCAGACCAGTGCGGCGACCGGCTGCCTGTGCAGCACGCCGTTCAGTTGAACTGCCTCTTCCTTTGTGTTTCGCAGGGCAAGGTTGGCGGTGTCGACTTCTGCCAGTGCGGTTTCCAGAGCCAGATTTGCTGTCACCACGTCGGTCACGTCATGCAAAGTGGTGATGGTGATGCTTCGGCCTAGACTAATCTCAGCAAGCGTTTCGCTGAGTTGATAATATTGGGGATCCTTGTCGTCGTAAAAGACTTGGATCGGGACCTGATCGCCGGTCTCGCCATGTGCGTCGATCCTCATCTTGCTTTGGTCCGCAGCATGAATGTCAAAGGGCTGCCCCAGTTCGGTGGCCAACCCTATATGTTCAAACAGCGCCTTGGCTGCTGAATTCAACTGGATCAACTGCCCGACTTTATCGCGGATAAAGATGGGCGTGGTCGCGTGGTGGATATAGGCCAGCGCCAGTTGTTGCATAACGCTCAGTTCGTCTTGCAACAGCTGCATTCGCTGATCTTTTTCATTCAGCAGGGTGATGGACTTCTGCCGTTCTTCACGGGTATGGGCCAAATCCCCTCTGGCTGCGGTCAGTTGTTGGCGGCTCTGATGGAGGCGGTCAAACGCATTGCGGAGGTCTTGGAACTGGGCGTCGAGTTGTCGTGTCTTGGTTGCGACTACAGATTGGGACCACTCGCCAAAGATCGTCAAATTGACAAAACACAGCAGGAACAGAACATACTCGATAAGATTTGGTACGGGGGCATAGAGTGGGCTGGCAGCGATGATCGTGCCATTCATCAGCGCGAGTACACGCGCTTTGACGTGAGAGAGGATACCGTACCCGAAGGACACAGCCACCATCAGGGAAAGAGACGCCACCAAACCCCAGTCGTGTATGGCAAAAACCATCGTGGCCGAGGCGAAAAACAGAGATACCTCGGTGATTAGAGTGCGCGTTTGGGTCTGGCGTTTTGTCCCGATCAACATTGCGGCAAAGAGGGCGGCACAAAGAAAGCCGAAGAATTGAATGGTCAGCCCGAAGTAAGCGAAATCGATCGCAGCGCAGATCAGAGGCGCAAGCGGAAATGACCCCAGAAACAAGCGTTTCGGCGTAAAGGCAGCGTCTGTCTGTCCTTCGTGAATGGACAAATTGCGTTCCGTTTTTCTCCGCAGTGACCCAAGGGCCAAGTGCTCTGTGTGGTGCGGCCGCCCGAAAATGCGGGGCAGCCAGAGACGTCTGAAAACAGGGACTCGCTACACACGGCGCAGGGCCGAAACGGGGCACCTGCGGGGAAAAGGGAACTGGTTACTGTTTGTCAGGAGCGGTGCACTGCAGCACCGCGCCCTAGGTATTGGAAATCGGGGTAAAGGAGACTGAGATCAACTGTGATCCGCTCTGCTTTTCCGCAGCCAGAACGACGGTGCACTGGTTGTCGTCATCCCCAAGCACCATATTGACCGCATCACCGCCCCAGCCTGCGGGGCCAAAGAGGATCTTGGTGACCTCACCGACATCAATGGTCCAACGCAGATCGCTGAACTTCAGCCCGTCCAGTGCGCCCGTCTTATTTGAGATGGCGCAGCCCGCGCTTTGCCCGAACAGGATTTCACCGTCCTGCGACAGCACCATCACATCACCGCTCATGACAGAGCGTAGGGCGGTCAGTGTTTGCTGCGCCGTGTTGAGAATGGCTGATTTTGCCAGAACTTCGTCATTGACGGTCAAGAGCTCTTCGTTGGTGGATTGAAGCTCTTCGTTGGTGGTTTGCAGTTCCTCGTTCGAACTTTGCAGCTCTTCGTTGGAGCTTTGCAGCTCCTCGTTGGCCAGTTGCAGCGCCTCATTGGCCTGTTCCAACTCTTGAACAGCGTTATGCAGCGCTTCTTTCAGATAGATGATCTCATGATGCGCGTCGCTCAGCCCGACATCCGCGTCGTCCGTATGTCCCTCAATAAAGACGATGGCGACGGTGATGCCCAGATTATTCCGCGGCACCGAGAATGCTTGAGTGTAATAGCGCCGGATTTCGCCTGTCTCTGGATCTGGCATCTCGATCGGGACGATGTTCATCCGGACATGCTGTTTGGAAACAGAAGACACACTTGCTTTCATCGCGTCGGCGATCTCGGACTCGAAAAAGTCATCAATCGTGCCGCCCACCAAACCGGTGCGCAGTTTGAAGATGTGGCGCAGCTTTTCCGAGATATAGGCCAACTTTCGGCGATCCGTGATCCCGATAAAGGACTTCTGAAACAACACATTCAGCAGGTTGAGAGTCGGGTCCGCCAGCGGCGTGGCCTCTTTTGGTGGTGTCTTGCGGGCAGTGTCACTGGCAACAGGATTACGAAAATTTGGTAGGGTCATAGAAAGGCCGGAATAGTAATTCGCGCTCATAGACCGGCAGAACACCTTGGCACGCAGATCAAGCGTTTCGAACCCGCTCTCCTCGCCAAGCGCTTCGGCCTGACCCAAGAACAAGAGCCCGCCGCGGTTGAGCGAGTAGCGGAAAATACGACTGAACGTGGCTTGGCTCGTCGCGTTGTAATAGATCATCAGATTGCGGCACGAAATCAGGTCGATCCGAGAAAAGGGCGCATCCGTGCCAAGCCCGTGTTTGGAAAACGTGACCATGTCGCGCAGGTTGTCTTTGACCTGATAGACACCGTCCCGATAAACGAAGCAGCGGTTCACCACATGAGACGGGATGCCGGAAATTTCGCGCACGTCGTATTCCGCGCGCCGCGCATCGGCCAATGCCTTTTCATCCAGATCTGTCGCAAAGATCTGAACCCCAAGCTGCATTCCATTGGCATCAATGAGTTCGCTGGCCAGCATGGCGATGCTATAAGCCTCTTGCCCCGAGCTACAGCCAACGCACCAAGCACGGAAGGTGCTGCCAGGATCCATCTGCTGAAGGTAAGCGAGCAGGTGCTTGCGCAGCACTTCAAACGCTTGGTAGTCGCGAAAGAATTCGGTTACCGGTACTAACAACTCTTGCTGCAGAGCATGAGGCTCTTCGTCATTGACCGACATGAACTCGAAGTAGTCTTCGTAGCTCTTGATCCCCAAGGCTGACATGCGGCGTTTGACGCGCCGTTCGGTCGTCGAACGTTTGTAATCTGAAAAGTCGACGCCGGTTTATTGATGCACCGTGTCTGTGATCGAGCGCAGCACCTGGCTGTCGCGGAAATCCCGTCCACCGCCGACTTCCTTGAGCATCGACAGGTCGCCCAAGCTGAGCAGTTCGGCAAAGCGGTCGGTCGTGACAACCAAATCGTACTGGTTCTTGTGGATCGCCGCAAAGGGCATGCCGTTGTAACGCGCGCTTTCAGGGTCTTGGACGACGACAATGACACCAGCCTCGCGCAGTTCCGATAGATACTCGGACCCATCCGTCCCTGTTCCCGAAAACACCGCTGCCACGTAGTTGGTGTCGGGCAAGCCTCGCTCGGCCTCTTTGGCCATCGAGTGAAACAGGCGGTTTATGCTGGGCTTGGGGCCAACCTTCTCGCTGGCCTTTACCAGTCGGATCACACCGTTCTCCAGGATCACATCAGAATTGGGGGGCGTGATATAAATCGTGCCGGGGGCAGGGGCGACGTCAGCCTCTAGGGTGTGCACTTGCAACGAGGTTTGGCGCGAAATCAATTGAGTTAAGACAGAGCTATTATGAGGCTCTAGGTGCTGGGCCACGATGACCGAGAGGGTGGCGTCGGTCGATAATGCGGCCATGAACTCGGACAAAGCTTCGAGCCCGCCAGCCGACGCACCGATTGCAACGATGGTATTCTCCGTCATTCCGACCCTGTCCCGTTTTGCCCCGAGCGCCCTTCAAAGCACCCGCCTCGAGCGTGGTGCTCTTTCCACGACTTGTTGTTTGCATCATGCAACTTTCGATGGTTGCGCGCTACTAAAATGCATATCGAGAATTGCATAAAATAACTTACTGGTTTTTAGTGCTGAATGCTGCGTCTGCGGGTTCTCGTGAACGAGCGAGCAAGCTTTTGGCGCGCGATATCAGCGTCTCGGTTTGGTTGCCCTTGCCAAAAATCTCGACATTCAAGTGGGCGAATGCCTCGGTCGCCCATTCCGGCGTTTTGGTAAAGACGATGACGGGCACGTCTGGCTGCAGCTCATGCGTGGCAGCGGCGATATCCTTGCCGCTTTGCTCTTCACCCAAGTCGTAGTCTGTGATGACCAGATCGTACTGGTGGGTCCGAAGCGACAGTAGGGCGGCCTTGGCAGAATGACTTTGGTGCGTTGCGATGCCGATCTTAGCGAATTGCCGTTCCAGCAAGCGGGTGACCATCATGCTGTCATCAACCAAGAGCACCCTTGCAGAAGCATGTGACGTTTGCGCTTTCTGCACCAGCGGTTCTGCTGATTGGTGCGCGGGTAGGTGGATCGACACCTCGGCACCGCCCCCTGCGCGGTTCGACAGCTGTACATAGCCCCCCATATCGACCGCAACCGAATGCACGATGGACAGTCCAAGGCCGTAGCCTTCGGCAGATCGGGTCGGGGCGCTGCTGCGCGAGCCTGCGATGATCTCTTGTGGGAAGCCGGGTCCCGTATCGGTGACGCGGAACACCCACCCCGGAATGCCAGGATGCAAGTCCTCGCTGTCCAAGTGAACGGTGATCTGACCATCCTGTCCGGCAGTGACAAGAGCGTTGCGCGCGTTCACCACCAGATTGATCAGCGCTGCGAGCACAGCGTTTGGACTGCCTGTCAGCCGGGCTCCTTCCGGTGCTTTGCGCACATCAATCAGAATTTTGTCCTGTGCAATCCCGTCGGACAAGCTGCGTAACATTGTTAGAACATCCGATGCCTCGAAATTTGTGACTTCGTCCCGTCCCGCTGTCGCAAAATCCAGAAGGCGCTTTGCAAGCTTGTCGCTCACAGAGAGCGCGGAGAGGGCGTTTGTGATCAGGGCGGGTGTCGATCCACCAAGGTCCTGACCTTTGAGCCGTTCCAAGGTGAACCGCAGCGTTGCGTTCACGTTGCGCACATCGTGCACCACGCTGCGCGCCACTTGCCCCAGCACCAGAATGTTTCGATTTTGGTCCTCTAGCTTCTCTGCAACCATGTTCTGGGTGACATCCGTGATCTCGATCACAGCGCCGCCTTGATTTTGGTTCGATAATGGCGCCGAGAAAATCCGCAGGTAACGCTGTGACTGGTCCGGAAATGTATAAAGACTGATTTCGCTATCGACCTTCCTGCCCAGAAAGGCGCGCAGCAATGGATCATCCAAGGCGATTTCAGGAAAGGTTTCGAGCATTCGGTCAACCAAGGGCACAGACTGACGCTCGATCAGGGCGCCGAACATGGCGCGCCCTTTGCGGTTCGTGACTTCGACTTCGCCGTCCGATCCCAACTTGAAAATTGCGCCTCCGACGTCTTCGATCATTTCCGATGTGCGGCGGTTCTCCTCCACGGCGGCGCGGAAAATGCGGCTGCGGTTGCGAGCATAGATCAGCAATCCGGCCGTCGCCGCAATGGCACTGATAAAAGAGATCGCTGCACCAACGCTTAGCACGATCTTGCGTGCTTCCATCTGAGACAAAGTCTCTGTCATCTGGTCCCGATTGCTTTGCAGCAGATTGAGCATAGCCTGAACGGCGAAGTCATCGTTTACCCTGACAATCGGGTCGATATCCAAGGGTTGCCGTAATTCGGTCTGACGAAGAAATTCGGCATTTTCTGTATATTCATCAAGCGTTTCCCCAAGGTTCTTGATCTCGTTTGTCAGGTCTGGGAAATGCTGTTCGGTCTGCTCGATCAGCGCTTTGATCGCCAAAGCATTCTGGTCAAAGGCATCTAGGTAACGGTTCTTTTCATCGGGACGCAGGACGGCATTTTTGAAATTGTGGATAAAGCCGCCATAGCCCAACTGGTTGTTTAAGCGCACCAGAATGATGTCAGCTTGAACGATTTTTTGCTGAAAGGCCTGCTGTCGGTGCAAGATATTCAGTGCGGTGAATCCCGTGAAAAAGAGGATGCACGTAAAGACGGAAATCCATAGCAGCCCGACGCCCCAAACATATGTTGGTTTGCGGCCTGTAGGTGCGGCCATCATCCGGCCTTCTTGGCCTGTTTCAGCAGCCGATTGATCACAGCGAGCAGATCGGCAGGGTCAATCGTTTTCTTTATCTTCTCGTCGGCCTTTTCCATACCGATCTCCATTAAGGGAGTCTCGAACAGGAAATCACGGCCTGTGCAGACGATTGTGGGCAGGTTCGGGTAAAGGTCTTTGATCTGGTGCAGCAGGCTCACTCCGCCGCCGCCGGGCATGACCACATCCAGAATGGCCAGATCCACCGTATGCGAGGCGAGGTGATCCAGCGCCTCTTGCGCTGTCTCTGTCGTTTTGACCGAATGGCCCCAATCCCCGAGAAGCGCAGACAACGCCAGTGAATACATCGGATCATCGTCACAAAGTAGAAGTCGCGCCATCTCAGTTATCCTCCGGCATTTTTACCGGCTCTATCGTTCGTACACATTAATCAACCTATCGACGCATATTATATGTCGAATTCGTTGTCCTCGACTATCCCTTTCGCTATTGTGCCCCTAGAAATACGCAAACCTTTTCGACCTAGGTTGGCCTTGGTTTCTTTGCGGGGGGCAAACTTGGTTAAAATCGTTGCTATTGGCACATCCGCAGGGGGCCTCTCTGCGCTAGAGACTTTTTTCGCGGCGACGCAGCACCCATCAGATATGTGCTATGTGGTTGTTCAGCACCTAAGTCCTGACTTCGTCTCAATGATGGACCGGCTTTTGGCACGCATATCGACGCTGGACATTCGCAAGATCGAAGATGGGGATCCAATCCTTGACAATACGATTTATCTGAATACGCCCTCGACCTATATCGAGGTGGAAGATGATCGCTTTCGTGTGCGCCCCTTTGACCGCGCAGGCCGTGCGCCGCGTTTGCCGATCGATCACTTTTTCTCGTCTCTGGCGCAAAGTGCGTATCAACCTGTGGTGGCTGTCGTGATGACCGGCAGCGCGTCGGATGGGGCTCAGGGAGCATTGAAGATTACGCAAGCGGGTGGGTTGGCCTTTGCCCAAGATCCCGAAGAAGCTGAATTCCCCACAATGCCCGAAGCATTGATCAAGGCCATACCGAGTGCCGAAGTCGCGACGGCAGGCGAGTTGCCCGCGCTCATTCATGCGCGCTTGTCTGGCGCGACGCGCGCTCCTGTCGAATGGTCCGAACTCAGCGCCTATCAGGGCATTATCCGGCTGTTGCAGGACACCTTTGGGTTCGAAGCGGACGATTATAAACCCGACAATGTCCGCCGCCGTGTCGAGCGGCGCATGGCTCTGAACGGATTCAATGACGAACGCGATTATCTGGATCTGCTCGCCCAAAGCCGCGAGGCGCTTGAAGAACTGTATGGTGATGTGCTGATCGGGGTCACGCGGTTCTACCGTGACATCGGCTACTTTCACGCGCTGCGCAAAGACGTCTTTCCCGAGATGCTTCACGGTGCCAATGAAGAGACGCCGCTGCGGATTTGGGTCGCGGCGTGTTCGACCGGCGAAGAGGCATATACGCTGGCGATCGAATTGAGCGAGGCGATGGAAGAAGTGGGACTGCTCGCGAATTTCCGGATACTGGCGACAGATGTGTATGCGCCTGCGATCAAGACAGCCTCGGCAGGAATTTACCAAGAGCAGCAGGTCCAGCACATCGAGCCTGACCTGTTGCAGAAGTACTTTTACCGGTCTGGCCGCGGCTATCAGGTCAAATCCCAGCTTCGGCAAAAGCTCATCTTCTCGGTTCAGAACGCGCAGGCAGACGCCCCGTTTTTGCGCTTGGATCTGGTGTCGTGCCGGAACATGCTGATCTATCTGACGGACGAAGCGCAGGCCAAAACGTTGGCGAATTTTAATTTCGGGCTGAAGCAGGGCGGGTATCTGACGCTAGGGCCGTCGGAAACACCGGGCGCGCTTCTGGATCAATACAGCGCTGTGAATGAAAAATGGCGTGTATATCATAAACACCCCGCTATGCTTCACACGGGACATGCCCCGGCCGATCGAGAGGGCCCACTGGCGATGACGACCGAAGATCCGAAACCGAACATTGCGCCGAACCTAAACTCGGACAGCCGCGACACCAGAGAGAGTGCCGCGCGCTCCCAGACTGCGGGAGACGGATGGATCGCGTTCAAGACCTATGCTGGCCTTGATGCGATGCTTCGGCGTTACGCGCCATCTTCGATCCTGATCAACGCCGACGGAGAAGTCCTGACTTGGTACGGGCTTGCGGGTTTGTATGTGGATACCAAGGGTAAAACCGGGGGCTGGCACGTCGAAGATGTCCTTCATCCCGGCATGCGGACAGTGATCGCTGATGCGCTGATGGCCATTCGCGAGAAAAATCGAAGTGACCGAGCACGAGATCGACTTGCAGTTGACCGAGACGGACAACCATCGTGTCGCGGTCAAGGTTGAACCTCTGGCGCTCACGCCGCCTTATGCCCGCTTTGTCGTCGTGGGGTTGCGGCGGGTGTCGGACGACGAACAAGCCGTGCCCAATGCCGCGGGCGAAGAGGAGGCTGCCAAGTTGCGGGCACGGGTCGCCGAGTTGGACAAAGATCTGCGCCTGACCGAAGAGAGCCTGCAATATGTTACCGAAGCGATGGAGAGCAACGCAGACCTTCTGCGGGCGTCGAACGAAGAGCTTCGTTTTGCGAACGAGGAACTCCAGACCTCGAACGAGGAATTGCAGGCCGCGAACAAAGAATTGCACGCTGTGAACGAAGAGTTGCAAATTGTGACCAGCGATTTCGAGCGTCAGGTCAAAAGCGAGGCCGAGCAGATCAGTGCCTATGAGAGCGCGCTGCAAATGGCGGGGCTGTCGGCGCTGTTCTTGGACGCAGAAATGCGTCTTGAGTCCTTTACCCAAGGGGCGGGACGCCTGCTGGAATTGGTGCGGTCTGACAGGGGCCGGACGATCCGGTCTGTCGGGATCACGCTGCCGTTTGCCGATTGGGCTGCTCTGTGTGATCAGGTGCGTACAACAGGGCGCGAAGCCAAGGTCGAAGGTGAGCTTGATGGAAGTCCGCTGGCCGTAAAGGTGCGGTATATCAAGGCCAATGAAATTTCGAATAAGGCGCTTTTTGCGGTTCTGCTACAGGAAACATAAAGCGCGAGACCAAAGAAAAGGGCACCCGATAAAGGCGCCCTTTTGATGGCTCTACATGAATGGGATGTCCTTAGCTGATCGAGACGCAATCTGTCTCAGCACGGGGCATTCCGTAGTGCTTGGCCAGCTCCAGGAGCTGGCTTTCCGTGAGCGGCTTATTGATGAAAGCGGACAAGATTCCGCACGTCTGCGCGGCACGCATGTCCTCTTCTTCTACGGAAGAGGTCAGCATAATCACGTTGGCGCGGGAAAATTTGTGTGCGGCTTCGACCTCGAGCAAGCGCAGCAGTTCGATGCCGTTAATCTTGGGCATATTGAGATCCACGAAGATCACATCATACAGCAGCGGGTCGGCTGCGAGCAAATGCAAGAAAGCTTCGACCGGATCGTTGATCGCTTTGCAGCATCGCACCACGGGCGAGCGTTTGCATACCCTCTGGAATAGTGCGGTCTCAATCTCGTCATCGTCGACAAAGAGAATGGATCCGAGCGTC
Source organism: Donghicola sp. (assembly GCF_025210255.1). Taxonomy (NCBI): domain Bacteria; kingdom Pseudomonadati; phylum Pseudomonadota; class Alphaproteobacteria; order Rhodobacterales; family Roseobacteraceae; genus Donghicola; species Donghicola sp. The sequence goes on from NZ_JAOARZ010000014.1 coordinate 75,238, forward strand.
TTGGAAAGTGTCATGACGAGTGGCTCCCTGCAATATCTAGGAAAAAACGACAGCCCCCATCCGGAAGCGTTTCTACACCGATATCGGCGTTATGGTTTTCTGCAATCTTGCTGCAGATGGACAGGCCAAGGCCCGATCCTGGGACGTCGCGCCGCAGATGCAGGCGCGCAAAGGGTTGAAAGATACCGTTCAGCTGATGACTGGGGATCCCGGGCCCATCGTCGCTCACGCTCAGGCGGATTTTGGCGGTCCCGGGCAGGGGGGTCGTGCTGATCTTGACCGACACAGGGCCATTCAGGCTGCCGAACTTGATAGCGTTTTGTGCGAAATTCTGAAGAACCACCCTGATTTGGGAGGGATGCCCGATGATGTCGTGTTGGCAGTCGATCTCTACCGCTGCGTCATATTCATCAATCACCGCGCGCAGGTCCTCGACAACCGCATGGGCCGTTTCCTTGCTGGAGATCAGTTCATGGCAGGACTCGCTGGGTTGCGCATGCAAAAAGTAGTTGCGCATATCGCCGAGCAGAACCAGCATCCGCTGAACGCTGGCTTCGCACATCTCGGTTAACTCGGTTGCGTCCTGCAGATTGCCCGTATCGAGAGCGTATTTGACCTCTGCCAGAGCAGCAGAGGCAGTGCGCAGGGGCGAGACCATGTCATGCGACATGCTGTAGATAAAGTGCTGGAGATCGCTGTGCATCCGGTAAGCGCCCCGCGTCGTAGCGCGGAAATTCGCGGCGTCCTTGAAGGATTCAATCGACGCAGTCGATGTTAGATCCCTGAGCACTCCAAGCAGCCGATGCGGCCTGCCACGATTGTCGCGGATCAGATGGCCGCGGCACCGGAAGTGGGTGATGCCACCTTCGTTATTTTCGAACCGTAGGACTTGGTCATAGCTGAAATCCTGCTCGTCGAGCATGTCGAAAGACAAGGAAGCCGCTTTGGACAGATCCTCCTCAATCAACAGGTTGAGGAGTGCCTCGCGGCTATGAGGGCGTTGCGCAGGGTCAAAGTGCAAGGACTCCCAAAACTCAGGACTGATCCACAGGTTGTCGGTCTGTTTGAGATCCCAGAACCACAGCCCGTCGTGCATTTCTTGGATGATAAAAGCCTTGAGCGAATTATCCGCCACCAAGCTGCCCCTGAGCTCTTGCTCAAGATAATGTTTTGGTATGGCCGCATGATGCATCAGTGGGGTCTCTGGCTCTAGATCAGGAAGGCATTTGACACAAAAAAAGCCCAGAAGATGGGGCACACACCTCCCCAACTGCTGAGCTTCGACTTGGACCCATGATGTGAGCTATGGTTGCGCGTCGCAAGTATTAATTTCCTGCAGCTTGTGGAGGCAGGCGGCTAAAAGGATAGCTCTATCGCTCGGATATTCCGAGGCGTTCCTGCCAGCGCGATCGCCACTGCCTGGAAAAATATATAAAAAATAGAATGTTAATCTCTGTTCATGCTCGGCACCGCCAGCGGTTTGTTCCTATCAATCTTAGCTGTGCATTCTCGGGTTTATATTTTTGCAAAGGTATATTTTATTTTTTGGTTCCCGCATGGGGTGTGTTCTGGGGCGGTCACTCCAGCCAATTCGACCGATTCTGCGCGATGGCGCGTCAAAGCAGCTGCCGTGGAATGCCGCAATAATATATCAAATAGAGATATTATTGCGGGGCTGAATCGGTGTTTCTGCAAAGCTCAGGCTGACCGACACCGGAATTCGTTAGACGATCGTTAGGGGGCAGCAGAGCGCTGACAGCGCATTTGATCTTTCGGCGGGTCCCATGGTGCATTGAGACGGCAGCACCTCACCACTGTAAGCATTGATAACGATTTTCTAGCGTTGATAGCCGCGACGAAAATAGCGCTATGCAAAGATCGGCGTTCTTTGGTGGCCAAATGGACAAAGAGCCGATCTCGCATATTCGCCCTAGTACTTGGCTGGCACGTAGAGATCACGGGGCAGGACAGCGCGTTCGTAGTCCGGCTTGAAGACACGGTCCGGCAAAGAAATATCGTCATGCGGAATTGGGCCATATGGAAATTGACTCAGCAGGTGGTCAATACAGTTCAACCGAGCGCGCTTTTTGTCGTTGCCGGGCACGATATACCACGGGGCTTCGGGGATGTTGGTGCGCTCCAACATTTCTTCTTTCGCTTTGGTGTATTCTTCCCAGCGGACACGGCTTTGCAGGTCCATTGGGCTGAGCTTCCACTGCTTCATCGGATCATGGATCCGCATGAGAAAGCGCATCTGCTGCTCTTCGTCGGTGATCGAAAACCAGTATTTTACCAACCGGATGCCCGACCGCACGAGCATGCGCTCAAATTCTGGCACATCGTTAAAGAAGTCCTCGACCTGATCGTCATTGGCAAAGCCCATCACGCGCTCAACCCCCGCGCGGTTGTACCAAGACCGATCAAAAAGCACGATCTCGCCGCCTGCCGGCAAGTGCGGCACATAGCGCTGAAAGTACCATTGAGACTTCTCTCGATCCGATGGGGCGGGCAGGGCGACCACACGAACCACGCGTGGATTCAGGCGCTGTGTGATCCGCTTGATCACGCCACCTTTGCCAGCAGAGTCGCGCCCTTCGAACAGAACCACGACCTTTTCTCCGCTATGCTGGACCCAATCCTGCAGCTTGATCAGTTCGGATTGCAGCCGGAGCAAGGACTGGAAGTAGACTTTGCGGTCGATCTGATTGGGGTGGGCGCGATCATAGATCTTGCGGATTTCTTGACTGAGGATGGCGTCCTCTAGTTCGATTTCGAAATCCTCGTCCAGCGTGTCGGCCAATTCAGCCTCAAGCCAGTCACGCGCACCCTCGTTAAACACATCGTCAGTCATCGGTCTATCCGGTTCAGTCAATAACAGGGCTTTCTACCCCGACAGCTGTAACAGTCCGATGAAGCCGGTCATTGGCGGATAGAAGGGCAAGTCACTGGCCGTCTTTATAAGGAACCAGCTCGCGTTCAAACTGCTCCAGAAACGCGCTTAGATCGGGCCCAAGGCTCTGCCCTCGGGGGCGGATGATCGCCAAGCTGAATTCAGCTGCATCGGTAAAGGGGCGCACGATCCCGCCTTGTGCGCGGTGCGCAGCGGCAGTGAAGGGGTCCACAATCGAGATGCCCATACCGCGTAGGACCAGTCCTGAAACCAAGGTGGACAGGTGCGTGCTGACCGTGATCTCGGGCGGGTTGGTCATCTGAGCAAAGGCGCGCTCCATCATCGTGCCTGTCGCTGTGGATCGTTCGAAGGCCACCACGTTTTGCCCGCCGAAATCGTCAAAGCTGAGTTCCGCCTTGGCCGTCAATTCGTGCCCTTCGCGCAGAATGCAGCAATAGGGTAGCTTTATGGTGCGGATGAGGTCGACGTCGTATTCGTGGTGGGTTGGAGACGTGAACCCCAATTGTGAAGCGCGCGTCGCGACCTTGCGCACGACGTTGTGGGTTTGCATCGACTGCAAAGATACCCTGAAATCGGGCCGTTCGCGCTGATAGCTGACCAAAGTGTCTGACAGTACTGAATGGGCGATTGCAGGCATCGCACTGATCGAAATGGTGCTGCGCTTGCCGACCTTGATGTCCCGTGCGGCCTTTTCGATCGCGGATAGCCCGATGAAGCTGCGGTCGATCTCGATGGCCAGTTCGCGGGCTTCGGGGGTTGGAACGATCTTGCCCCCGAAACGCGTGAAGAGTTGCAGGCCCGTCCGATCCTCTAGATCCTTGATCAAGCGGCTCACGGCGGGCTGGGACACATGTAGATTTTCAGCCGCACCAGAGACCGTGCCGCATTCAATGACAGCGCGGAACGCCTCGAGGGATCGTTGTGAGAGCATGCATAACTTTTCAGAATAGGGGCCGCATTTAAAGTAATTTGCTTTATACCCTGCCGATCCCCCAGTGTCATCCCATGATCACAGCGCCCGGGTCTCGTTGCGCCACTCCCGCGCCTGCGGGCTCTGACACTGTGATCGCTGCAATAGATAGGCACGTCCGTGCCGCGAACGTACGAAGGAACGACCTTATGATCACTCGGCACATTTCTGGCCCCATCCACCACCGCATCGTCGAACATGGCGACACAGTCTACATCGGCGGTCTGGTGGCTGACGACAAATCCAAAGACATGAAGGGCCAGGCCGAAGAGATTTTTGCCAAGCTCGACAAGCTGCTGGAAACCGCTGGCACCTCCAAGAAAAAGCTGCTGCAAGTCATGGTGTACTCGTCGGACTTCAACCAGAAAGACGGCTTTAACGAAGCGTGGAAAGAATGGCTGGAGCCTGCGGACATGCCTGTGCGCGCGTATCTTGGTGTATCGGACCTGTCGCCCAATACGCTGGTCGAAGTTGTGACCATCGCCGCGAAATAGAGATCAGATCAATCATGACACAGGCCTCGCCAATTTGGCGGGGCCTTTGTGCGTTCGGGGTGCCAGCAAAAGAAAAGGGGCGCCGCAGCGCCCCAGATATCAAATCAGATCTTTGGCAAGCTGGACCTTGTCTGGCCCGTACAAAGCCTCTGCCCGCTTGGTCGAGATGCGCCCGTCCCGCAGGTCCCGCGCCAAGGCTTCGGCCGTCCGTTTTGCCGGATCGCCATAGCCGCCCCCACCGGGGGTCTCGAGCCGGATCGTTTCGCCCTTGTCCAAGGTCAGGTTCGCGACCATCGGGTCGAGTTCCTGCGCTGCGTCGGTCCCAGCGTTCTTGATCAGGTGGGCAGGGCGGCCAGAGGTGCCGCCAGCGACGCCCGGCGCGCCTTCTTTGTGGCCATCAGAGCGGGCGGTAAAGATCACGCCGCCGTTTGGCGCCGAGATTTGCCGCGCGATCCCCATGCCGCCGCGATACTGCCCCGCGCCAGAGCTGTCATCGACCAGCGCATATTCGTCCACCACCAGATCGTACTCGATTTCCAAAGGCTCGATTGGCAGGTTGGACGAGTTCGTGACGTGCACATGAACCCCGTCCATCCCGTTGCCCGCATAGCGTGCGCCAGCGCCGCCACCGATGGATTCAAGATAGACATAGCCCTCGTCGCGGCCACGCCGTTTGCCCGCAAAGACCATGACGGGCACGATATCCTGTCCCGCCGCTTGCGCTTTTTCCTGCGGCAGAAGTTGCGAGAATGCGCCGATCAGCGCCCGAACAACCTTATTGCAGGTGATCGACCGCGCGCCGGTGGCTGCTGGGGCGATGGGGTTCAGCAGGCTGCCTTTGGGGGCCGAAATCTCGATCCCTTCGAACATGCCGGAGTTGGGCAGGAGGTAGGGATCGAGCAGGGTTTTGACCACGTAGTAGACCGACGCATTGAGCGCCGAGGCAACCACATTCAGACCGCCGCGCGCCTGCGGGCCGGTGCCCTCGAAATCCACGATCAGGCGGTCGCCTTTGACGGTGACATTGGCCTGAATGGGCACCTCGACGGGGCCAAGGCCGTCGCTTTCGATCTTGGAATAGAAGGTCGCAGTGCCGTCCTGCATTTCCATGATCCGGTTGCGCAGACGGTTTGCGGTGTAGGTGAACAAGTCCTCGACCAGCTCATCGACCTTGTCCGCGCCAAGGCTATCGGCCATCTCGTGCAACAGACGCGCGCCCCGTTGATTGGCAGAGGCCTGAACCTTGATGTCGAGCCAGCGTTCCTCGGACGAGCGGCTGTTCAAAGAGATCATGCGCAGCAGGTCTTCGTCCAACTCGCCCGCGCGGCACAGCTTCATCACGGGCAGGCGCAGGCCCTCTTCGAAGATCGAGGTCGCACCGCCGTGGATCGATCCGGGCACCGTCCCGCCTACGTCCGAGTGGTGGCCGATATTGGCGGTGAAATAGCGCACCTGACCATCGACAAAGACCGGCGTGACCACCGAAATATCCGGCGTGTGCGTGCCGCCCGCCGCATAGGGATCGTTGCAGATAAACACATCACCCTCGGCCATGCGGTCGATGGAATAAGCGTCCAAAACCGCACCCACGGACCCCATGAGAGAGCCAAGGTGCAAAGGGATATGGCTGGCCTGTGCGATCAGGCGCCCGTCAGCCGAAAAGAGGGCGACCGAGCAGTCCTTGCGTTCTTTGATGTTCGACGAGAAAGACGCGCGGATCATCGAAGTGCCAATTTCGTCGGCCACAGCCAGCAAGCGGTTGGTGAAGACCTCCATCGCGATGGGGTCGGACAGAGTTTTCTTGGTGTCGAGTGCCATGGGGTTAAACCTCGATAAACATTGTGCCGGTGGCGTCGACGCGCACGGTCTGGCCGGGTTCGACGATGGTGGTGGACGACATTTCCTGCACGATTGCGGGGCCGTTGATCACCTGACCCACAGGCAGTTTCGCGCGGTCGTAGAGCGTGGTTTCAAACCAGCCGCCGTCGAAATAGACCTGCCGTTTGCCCATCACTGGATCGGCGTCTTCGGGGCTGTGGGTGGTTTCGGGATCGGCGCCAGAGGCCCCTTTGACCGACAGGCGCAGGTTCACGATCTCCACCGCGCGATCGGCGATATCGTAGCCGTATTCCTGACGGTGCGCGGCGCGGAAGCCCTCTAAGAAGGTATCATAGGCGGTGTCGATCCCATCCAGCACGACCTGCACTTCGTGGTTCTGACCGTCATAGCGGGCGTCGACCACGTACTGCATCTCTCGCGCTTCGGGGGCGATGCCTTCGCCGTCGAGCCAAGCGTCCCCATCCTTGTACATCTCGGCAAAGGCCGCGGTGATCTGCGGCCATGCCTCGGCGCTGGCGGTCGATACACCAGTGCGGACAAAATCGAAGCCCACGTCTGATAGCAGGATGCCTCGGGCGCACATGGTTCCGGGTTGGGCGGGAACGAGCACGGATTTCATGCCCGTCTCAACCGCAACAGCGGCGGCGTGCAGGGGGCCCGCGCCCCCATAGGCGAACAGGGCGAAGTCCGACAGGCGGTGGCCCTTTTCGGTGGAGACGGCGCGGATGGCGCGGCCCATGTTGGCGACAGCGATGCGCAGGATACCAAGGGCGGCATCCTCGACGCTCAGGCCCAAGGGGGCGGCGATCTGGGTCTCGATGGCCTTGCGCGCGGCCTCTTTGTCGACGGTCATTCGGCCGGACAGCAGCGTGTCGGCGTCCAGACGTCCGAGGACGAGATTCGCGTCGGTGGTCGTGGGCTCGGTGCCGCCCTTGCCATAGGCGACGGGGCCGGGGAACGCGCCCGCCGAACGGGGGCCGACTTTCAGCGCGCCTGCATCATCCAGTGCAGCGATAGAGCCGCCGCCAGCGCCGATGACATTGATGTCCAGCATCGGGCAGCGCACGGGGTAGTCGGCGACCAAGCGGCTGGTGGTAAAGGCAGGACGTCCTTCGAGCACCAAGGAAACGTCGGTCGAGGTGCCCCCCACGTCATAGGTCACGATGTTCGGATAGCCCGAAGCGCCCGCGACTTTGGCCGCACCGACGACGCCAGCCGCCGGACCGGACAGACAGGTCCGCACGGGAAAGGCGCGCACGGTGTCCACGGACATCAGACCGCCGTTCGAGTGGATGGTGCGCGGGGCGCTTGCGAACCCGATGCTCTGCAAGCGCTGCAGAAACCGCTCCAGATAGCGGTCCATGCGGGGGCCGACATAGGCGTTGATCACGGTGGTCGAGAACCGCTCGAATTCACGGAACTCGGGCAGCACGTCTGAACTGATCGAGACGTAGGCCTCGGGCATCACTTCGCGCACAATCTCTGCGGCGCGGCGTTCATGGCGACCGTCGCGGTAGGCATGGAGGAAGCAAATCGCAACCGCTTGCATGCCTGCATCGCGGATCTCTTCGGCGGCGCGGCGCACAGCCTCTTCGTCCAAGGGCACCAGCACATCGCCGTCTGCGTTCATGCGCTCCGGCACCTCGATGGACATGTAGCGCTCGACCAGAGGCTCGGGCTTGGTGATGTCGTAGTCATAGAGATGCGGACGGGTCTGGCGGCCGATCTCCAGCACGTCGCGCGCGCCTTTGGTAGTGATCAGACCGGTGGGGACACCGCGCCGCTCGATCACCATATTGGTCGCGACCGTGGTTCCGTGGCCTACGAATTCGAACTGGTCAGGGGTGATGCCACGCTCTTTGACGAAATGGCGCAGGCCGGTTTCGATCGCTTCAGAGGGGTCATGAGGCGTGGAAGAGGTCTTGAAGTGGGTCGCCGCGCCATCGGTGGTGTTGATCGCGGTGAAGTCAGTGAAAGTGCCGCCCACATCGAAGCCGATACGGTACATAGGGTTGGTCCTTTGGTGTTGGATCACTGCGCCTGAGGCATCAGCAGATCAGGAAGAAACATGGTGATTTGGGGGACGAAGGCGACGAGCAGGGCCACGATCACCAAGGTCAGATAAAAGGGCAGAAGCGCACGGGTCAGTTCACCCATCTTGATGCCGGCGACCGACATCACGGTATAAAGGACAAGGCCTACCGGCGGGGTGATCGTGCCGATCATCATGGTCACAACCACGGTCACGCCTAGGTGCACTGTGTCGATGTTGAACGTGGTCGCGATGGCCAGCAGGGTCGGGACTAGCAGAACAAGCGCGGCCAACACCTCCATGAACATGCCGACGATCAAGAGGATCGCAATGACTACTGCGATGGCCGCGGCTTTGGAGACAAAGAGCCCTTCCATCAGGGACACGAGTTCAACGGGCAGACGCTGGATCGAGATGATCCATCCGAACACTGCCGAGACCGCGATGATAAAGAGGGTCGACGCCGAGGTGCGCACGGTGCCTAGGATCGCTTCCCAAATGGACCGGATGTTAAATCCCAGCGCGATGGAGCCGATCAGCAGGATGTAGAGAACGACAACGACAGAGGCTTCGGTCGGGGTGAAGATGCCCGCTAGAATGCCGCCAAGCAGGATGACAGGGGCCAGCAGTGCGGGCAGGGCACGCCAGAAAGCTGTGTTCACCTCACTCAGTGTCGCACGGGGCAATTTAGGCGCATCTTCGCGGCCGGTTTTAACCAGAATGTAGACCATGACCATCAGCGCAAAACCAACCAGAAGGCCTGGCAGCGCACCGCCAAGGAACAGGCGCCCCACGGACTCTTCGGCAAGAAACCCATAGACAACTAGCGTGATTGAGGGCGGAATGATCGGACCCATGGTGGCCGACGCAGCGGTGATCGCAGAAGAGAACTTGCGCGAGTATCCGGCCTTTTCCATGGCCTTGATCTCAACCGCGCCAAGGCCGCCCGCATCGGCCACCGAACTGCCGGACATGCCCGCAAAGATGATCGAAGCCAGCACGTTCACATGCCCCAGACCGCCAGTGATGTGCCGCACCAGAACGCCCGCGAAGTTAAAGATGCGTTCAGTGACGCCAAGGCCGTTCATCAGGTTCCCCGCCAGCAGGAACATGGGGATGGCGAGCAGGCTAAAACTCTCGATCCCGCCAGAGGCGCGCAGGGTCAGTTGGACCTCTGGCAGACCGGCCATCAGGATGTAGAGCGCGGACGACACCAGCATCGTGTAGGCGACGGGCAGGCCAAGGATCAGCAGCCCGAAAAACATCACCAAGAAGGCAACAGTAATCATTCGTGGACCTCTTTGGTGGGATGGGTGGGGGTGCCGGTCAGCTCTTTCCAGATCGCCTCGGCGGCGAAGAGGATGGTGAAACCTGCGCCCAAGGCGAACGGGAACTGGATCAGCATGAATTTCGAGGTGAGCGGCCCCTTGGGCACCGTGCCGAATTCGAGCCGCGACATCAGGGGCTGGATCTGCTGGATTTGCGTCAGGATATACAGCATCACCGCGATGACCGCCCCGTGCAGCAGGACATGGATCACGCGCTTGATGGCGACGCTTTCGAACCCGCTCAGGACGTCCATCCCGATATGCCCGCCCTCGCGGTAGACCAGCGCGGCCCCAAGGAAGGTCAGCCAAACCATCGACAATTCCGCGATGTCGTCGGTCATGTGCACCGGCGCATTGAACACGTAACGAGAGATGATCTGGACCGCGAGCGCCCCAATAATCGCGACAGTGAGGGCTGCGCAAAGCCACAGGATCAGGCGGTGCAGCCCGTTCAGAAGAAGCGTCATAAGCGATTGTCCTGCATGGTTATTTAGAGGGTTGGTGCCAAGATGTTAGAAGGATCGACTCCAACCCCTCCCTTTCGGGATTACTTCATGGCCTGAATTTCAGCCCACCAGCCTTCGGGCAGCAGGCCTTCGTCTTCGAATTCGGGGACGGACTCGGAGACCTTGGCGCTGAATTCCGCACGAACGTCAGCGGGCATATCGCAGAAGGTCACGCCTTCGGCTTCCATGGCGGCTTTGTTCGGCGCGGTTTCCGCGGTTACGAGTTCGACAAAGTAATCGCCCGCATCCTCGGCTGCTTGGATGACGATCGCCTGATCCTCTTCCGAGATCGACTGGAACGCGCTCTCGGCGACGTAGACGCTGTTCTGCGGGTACATCATCTGCGCATCGGTGACGTAGGGCAGGACTTCGTAGAACTTGGATGAATAGATCTGCTCGCCCGCGCTTTCGGCCATATCGGCGACGCCTTGGCTCAGGCCCATGTAGGTTTCACCATAGGCCATGGTGACGGGGACGGTGCCGATGCTTTCCCAGCCTGCGACGAACATGGGAAGGTTGGGGGAACGGGCGCGCTTGCCCTCGATATCTGCGGGGGAGGTGACACAGGACTCTTTGGTCAGAAAGACGCGGGGCAGGCGGAACCAGTTGGTCGCCAGAATGCGGACGTTGTAGTCATCGCGCAGCTCGTCCTTGAGGCCTTGGGCCAGATCGCTCTCCATGAACTTCAGGAAGTGATCTTGGCTTTCGAAAACGAAGGGGATGTCTACGACGCCGAATTCCTTGACCAGGTTCGAGGCGTTCGAGCCGGAACTGATGTAGCCCTCTTGGGCGCCCATCGCCATGGCTTCGATCTGGGCAGGGCCGTTGCCGAGCTGCGAGCCCTCGTAGAAGTCGATGGTCACGCGGCCTTCGGTGCGCTCGCCCACCAGTTCGGCGAACTTTTTGGACGCGATGGTCACGGGGGCGTTCGGGGGGTTGATGCCGCCAAAGGTCCAAGTGGTTTGGGCCTGCGCGACGCTGGCGCCGAGCGCCAGAACCGAGACAAGTGAGAGGGAAAAACCTTTTGAAAACATTGTACCATTCCTGTTGTTGGGATTATTGTTGGGTAAATCGCCCGGCGGTAAAGCTTTGAAATTCTGGCGGCAGCTGGCCGTTCAAAATCCATTGCGCGAGGGGACCGCGATGCGCAGGGGCGAGGGTCACACCCGAGTGGGTTGTGGCCACGTAGACCCCCTTGTGGGTGGGGGATTCATCGTAAACGGGATTTCCGTCGGCAGTCAGGACGCGCAGCGCGGCCCAACTGCGGACAATCCGGACGCTGGCAAGGGCGGGCATGATCCGCACGGCGCGCTGCGCCAGCTTGTGCAATCCGGCGGTAGAGGAGCTGTCATCGAGCCCCGTATCCTCTTTGGTGTCGCCAATCAGGATGGTGCCTTCGGGCGTTTGGCGGATCTGCGATGAGATGACGGGGAGGGTCTGCGCCACGCGCTCTGTCACAAGGATTTGGCCCTTTTGCGGATGGACCATTTCGGGAAATCCAAAGGGTTTGGCCAGTTCATTTGTCGCCAGCCCAGCCGCGATCAGGATGCGGTCCGCATGGGCAGACTGGGTATCGGTTCGAACGGTATAGCCACCCTTTTCTGTCTTGATGGCCCGCACTTTCGCATTCGACACCAGCCGTGCCCCCGCGGCCTGCGCAGATGCTGCAAGTCCGCGATACAACGCCAGAGAATGACAGGCCCCATCAAGCGAAGAGGTCGAGGCGCTGACGGCGTCTGGCCCCACGCCGGGAAACATCTCGCGCAATTCAGAGGCGTCGATCATGCGGGTGTCGTCATGGGGCAGGCCGTGCGCCGCCATCTTTTCGACCATGCGCGCACGGGTCAGGTGTTCGCTTTCATCAAGGCAGATATGTACGCCATTGCCCATTTTATGGGCGGTATCGACGCCAGAGAGAGCTTTCACCTCTTGCTCCAGCATCGGCCAATCGGCCACAGCGCGGCGCGTCCATGTTGCATAGTCCCGATTGTTTGCGCCCTTACTTTGCGCCCAAACCAGACCAAAATTCCCGCGCGAGGCGCGAAAGCTGCCATCGTCCCCGTCAAAGATCAGGACACGTGCGCGGTCACTGGCCATACCCAGAGCAGCCGCTGTACCGACCAACCCTCCGCCAATAACGATGACATCGAATATTCCCAGATCTTCCACGTGCCGTCCTGTCATACTTCTGTGACCAGTAGGGCAAGCGCTGAGTTATAATGCTAATACCAAAACCTGCGATAAGTATTCGATTTTGTAATGGGGCGCTGCTATCCTCCAAGAATTGCGGGCTTATGTCGTTTCTTCCACTACGGCAAAGCGATGCTCGACCGCTTCGACAGTGCCCCGAATTTGAGCAAGCAGGTCTTTGGCCAGCTGCGACATTGGCTCTGACGACGAGGTATAGAGCCACATCGGTGTCTTGATCGCGGGCAAGAAAGGGCGGAACTGGACATCAGTGGGCGACCAGCCTTCGGTACAAAGCGAGGGCACAAGCGCGATCCCCTGACCCTCGGCGACAAAGGTACATGCGGAGTCCGCCATTTGTACTTGGATCGCGGGACTATATTCCTCTTTGGCTTGAATATAGGCCTGTTCGATCACCTGTGCAGACAGGTCATCCCGACCCAGCGAGATCAGGCGTTCTGTCTTTAGGTCCGACATATGGATCGCGCGTTTATTGGTCAGCGGGTGATCTGCGGGTAGGGCGGCCACCATACTACACTCACCAAAGGGGTGACATTCCAGTCCAGCCCCCGGCGTTTTCAGCAAAGACACCCCAAAGTCTGCTTTGCCGGTCAGCATCCCGTCGGGGATCGAGGGTGAGGTCCGCGTCATAACTGACAGCCGCACCTGAGGACGTTTGGCTAAAAAACGGGCACAGGATTTCGGCAATAACCGCATAGACAGGGCTGGGAAGCCGACGACGGTGATCTCACCTTCCTCTAGGTTGCGGATGGATTTTGCAACGCGATCGATCTGCGCGACTCCGAGCAGCAGCTTTTCGGTTTCCAGATACAGACGCCGCGCCTCTGGTGTGGGCCGCAGGCGACCGGATTCCCTGATAAACAAAGGAAAACCGCAGGCATCCTCAAAGGCACGGATCAGTTTGGTCACCGCGGGCTGGCTGACAAACAGATCCTCGGCGGCGCGGGTGACAGAGCCGCATTTCACCACGGCGTTAAAGGCTTCGATCTGGCGGATGTTGGGTCGCATAGCTGCCTCGGTATAACCAAACGGAATACTCGTCAAAATTAAACTCATTTGAGTTATGACGACCCACACGGTCCCTTGAAGTCACAAAACATTCAACAGGGATTTCAATTATGACCAAACTGACTGGCGGACTTGCCGCCGTATTGAGCATCACCACCGCGACTGCGGCGCTTGCCCAAGAAACCACGCTGACCGTGGGCGGCTATGGTGGGTCGTTCGAAACGCTCATGAAAGAGCTGATCATCCCCGAATTCGAAGCCGCCAATGACGTAAAGATTGCCTTCGTATCTGGTAACTCGACCGAGAACCTGGCCCGCCTTCAGGCGCAGCGGAATTCACAGGAACTGGACGTTGTCATTCTTGACGATGGCCCGATGTACCAAGCGGACGCGCTGGGGTTCTGTACCGAAATGGCCGATAGCGAGGTCAAAGCAGACGTATATGATATCGCTAAACTGGGCCCGAACTCGATCGGCATCGGCTTTGTCGCGACCGGCTTTACCTACAACACCGAATGGTTCGAACGCGAAGGTTGGGACGCGCCCACAAGCTGGCTCGACCTGAAAGACCCCAAGTATAAAGACATCCTGTCGATCCCGCCGATCTCGAACACCTACGGCCTGCACACGCTGGTGATGGAAGCACGCCTTGCTGGCGGCGGCGAAAATGACATCGACCCCGGCTACGAGGTCATGGCTGACGAGATTGCGCCGAACGTTCTGGTGTTCGAACCCTCGTCCGGCAAAATGTCCGAACTGTTCCAGAGCGAAGAAATCGCAATCTCGATCTGGGGGTCTGGCCGCACCAAGTCGCTGGCGGACACCGGTTTCCCCGCAGCCTTTGCCTATCCCGAAGAGGGCGCCGTCGCGCTGATGCTGGCTGCATGCCCCGTCGTGGATAGCGACGCTCCCGAGGCAGCACAGGCCTTTATCGACTATCTGCTGACCCCTGAAATTCAGGTCAAACTGGCGGACGCGATGGGCGCAGGCCCCGTCAACACCGAAGCCGAACTGCCCGAAGAACTGGCCGCTGTGCTGCCCTATGGCGACAAGATTGCCGATCTGGTTGCGGTCGACTGGGACGTGATCAATCCCGCCCGCGAGGATTGGACCAAGCGTTGGGCCCGCGAGATCGAGCGGTAACCTCGTGGCTCATCGGGGCCTGCTTTCGGGCAGGTCCCACCCCACCCATCGAACAAAAGAAAGGCGGACCGGATGGCATTCCTAGAAGCACATGGCCTGACCAAAACCTATGGTGAGACCAACGCCGTCGATAACCTGACCTTCACGGTCGAAAAGGGCAGTTTTGTCTCGCTGCTTGGCCCCTCCGGTTGCGGCAAAACCACCACTCTGCAAATGATCGCAGGGTTCGAAGACCCGACCATGGGCAAGATCAAACTAGCAGGTCGTGATCTGTCCGCGATCCCTGCGCGGGACCGTGGCCTTGGCATCGTGTTCCAGAGCTACGCGCTGTTCATGCACATGACCGTTGCGGAAAACGTCGCCTTTGGGCTCGAGATGCGCAACGTCGACAAAGCCGAGCGCAAGCGCCGTGTCGCCGATGCCTTGGAACTGGTCCATTTGGGACATCTGGCGAACCGCTATCCCCGCGCCATGTCGGGCGGCCAGCGTCAACGTGTGGCTTTGGCCCGAGCGCTGGTGATCGAACCTGAGCTCCTGCTCTTGGACGAGCCGCTCTCGAACCTTGACGCGAAACTGCGCGAAGAGATGCAGCTGGAACTGCGCCGCATTCAACGCGAGGCGGGCGTGACCACGTTGATGGTGACCCACGACCAATCCGAGGCGCTGGCGATGTCCGACCGCGTGCTGGTCATGGAGAAAGGTCGCCTGCAGCAAGAGGACGCGCCCTTCGAAGTCTACGAGCGCCCGCGCACCAGCTTTGTTTCCACATTCTTAGGGAAATCCAATAACTTCGAGGCTGAACTTAAATCTGTTAGCCCGACCGCATCCCAACTGTTGATTGCAGGTCGTGGCCTGACTGGTCCCAGCGTAAACCTCAAACCCGGCACCGTCGAAGTCGCTGTCCGCCCCGAGAGGATCGAGATTGTCGATGCCGCTGACGCCGTGATCACCGGCACCGTCCGCGAGCGCATTTTTCTAGGCGCACAGTGGATGATGAACGTCGCGACCCCCTTGGGCGATATGCTGGTCATCCGCCGCAACGCAGGCCGCCGCGAAGCCGAGATCGGCGATACCGTGCACCTGTCGTGGGCTCCTGAACACATGCGCATCCTGCCCCTGAACGAGGTGGCGGCATGAACGAAAAACCATGGATGATGAGCGCACCGGCTCTGACGCTGTTCGGCGTCTTGCTGCTGGTCCCGCTCTGCATGACTTTCTTTCTAAGTTTCAACTCCTTTGGGTTCTACACCGGCATCGAGAATACCGTCTCGATGGAGAACTACGTCGAGGTCGTCTCTGACAGCTACTTCTGGGAGATTTTTGGCCGCACCTTTGCCATCGCTCTGGCGACCACGTTTTTCTGCGCGCTTCTTGGTGTGCCCCAAGCCTACATCCTGTACCGCCTCAGCCCCGCGTGGCGCTCGATTGTGGTGCTGATCGTCATCGGCCCGCTGCTGATCTCTGTGGTCGTGCGGACGCTGGGGTGGGCGATCCTGCTGGGGAACAACGGGGTCATCAACTCGGCCCTGCAAAACTGGGGTCTGATCGAACGCCCGATCAAGATGATGTACACTTCGGGCGGCATCGTTCTGGCGCTGACCCACGTCTTTCTGCCCTTCATGGTGCTGGCCGTGTGGGCCGCCCTGCAGCGCAAAGACCCCGCAGTCGAAGCGGCGGCAGAGAGCCTTGGCGCGCGTCCCTTTACCATCTTTCGTCGGATTGTCTTGCCGCAGGTCATCCCCGGTATTCTGTCCGGTTCGTTGATTGTGTTTTCGATGGCGGCCAGCAGCTTTGCGACCCCAGCGATCCTAGGCGGGCGCCGTGTCAAAGTCGTGGCGACCACGGTCTATGACGAATTTCTCAACACCCTGAACTGGCCTCTTGGCGCGGCGATCGCCATGCTGCTGTTGGCCTCTGTCATGGTGATCATGCTGGCGTGGAACCGTCTGGTCGAGCGCCGTTACGGGGAGGCTTTGGAATGAACCAGAACGGTCGTTTCTCCCAAGTATTCAACATCTTGTTCTGCGCTTTTATGCTGGCACCGATCGTGGTCGTCATGGGGGTCTCGCTGACACCCGAAGGCTTCCTCGAGTTCCCGCCAAGCGGCATTTCCCTGCGCTGGTACCAAGCGATCCTCGACAACCCCGATTTCATCGAAGCGGCGTGGATTAGCCTGAAGCTCGGCATCGTCGCCGCCACCGTGGCAAGCGTTCTGGCAGTGCCTGCCGCGCTCGCGATCGGTCAAGGCAAGTTTAAAGGCCGAGAGGCCCTGCAAGCCCTGTTCCTGTCCCCGCTGATGGTGCCGACTGTGGTGCTGGGGATCGCGTTCCTGCGCTTCCTCAGCCTATTCGGCCTGAACGGCACCTTTACCGGTCTAGTCCTGTGCCACGCGATCATCATCACCCCGTTCATCCTGCGTCTGGTGCTGGCGGCTGTGGTTGGTCTGGACCGGACCGTGGACCGTGCGGCCGAGAGCCTCGGCGCCAGCAACTGGACGATTTTCCGCCGCATCACGCTGCCGTCGATCCTGCCGGGTGTCATTGGCGGCTGGGTGCTGGCCTTTATCACCAGCTTTGACGAGCTGACAGTCACCGTCTTTATCGTGAACCCTGCGACCACCACGCTTCCGGTGCGCATGTTCTCTCATATCACCCAGACGACCGACCCGCTGGTGGCCTCTGTGTCCGCGCTGACGGTGATCTTTACCATCATTCTCATGGTGGCCGTGGACCGCATGTACGGTCTGGACCGCCTGCTCATCGGGGAGGGCAAGAAATGAGCGCCTCAGTCGACACAATCGTCGTAGGCGGCGGACTGGTCGGGGCGGCCGTGGCGTGGGGATTGGCCCGCGAAGGCGAGGAAGTCACCGTCATCGACGAAGGGGACATCGCCTTGCGCGCCTCCCGGGGCAACTTCGGACTGGTCTGGGTGCAGACCAAGGGCAAGAACCTGTTCGACTACGCCCGCTGGTCCCGCCGCTCGGCCGACCTTTGGCCGGAATTCGCGGGCCTGTTAGAGCAGCACAGTGGCGTAAACCCCGACTATCACAAGGCGGGTGGTGTCCACCTGTGCCTGAGCGAAGAGGAACTGGATCAAGCCCGCGCCCTGAACAACCGGATGCACAACGTGAACGGCGCTTTGGGCTACGGGGCGGAAATCCTAGACCGGAAGCAGTTGGACGAGATGATCCCCGGACTTGGGCCTGATGTCGTCGGTGGCTCTTATGGGCAGCATGACGGGCACACCAGCCCCTTGCGTCTGCTGCGTGGCCTGCATGGTGGGCTGAAGTCCATGGGCGCGACCTACGCCTCTGACGGACCGGTTCTGTCGGTGGCCAAAGATGGCGACGGCTATGTCGCCAAGACCGCCAGCAGCAGCTATCGCGGGGCCAAGATCGTGCTGGCCGCAGGGCATGGGAACAAGGCGCTGGGGCAATCGCTTGGCCTTGATATCCCGATCCACCCAGAGAAGGGGCAGATCCTTGTGACCGAGCGTGTCGACCCATTCCTGAACATGCCGACCCATGTGATCCGCCAGACCGATGAGGGCACGGTGATGATGGGCGACAGTCACGAGCACACGGGCTACTCCGACCGCTCGACCGCCCCGGTGATGTCCGATCTGGCCCGCAACGCGGTGCGCTGCTTCCCCATTCTGTCCAAGCTGAAGATCATCCGCAGTTGGGGCGCGGTGCGTATCCTGAGCCCCGATGGCGCCCCGATCTACCAAGAGAGCGAGACCTGCAAAGGCGCGTTTTCGGTCAACTGCCACTCTGGCGTGACTTTGGCGGGGGCCCACGCGATGGCGCTCGCGCCGATGATTGCTGCGGGCAAGCTTGACCCCGATTTCGAGATTTTTTCTGCCAGGAGGTTCCATGGCCAAGCGCATTGAGAACACGGGCGAACCCGTGCAGTTCACCTTTGACGGCCAGACCGTCACGGCCCAATCCGGCGATACCGTCGCCGCTGCGCTGACCGCTGCAGGGATCGATATCCTGCGCAGTAGTGTTGTCAGCGGCGCACCGCGCGGTGTGTTCTGCATGATGGGCACTTGTTTCGACTGTCTGGTCGAGGTGGACGGCGTCCCGAACCGCCAAGCCTGCCAAATTCCCGTGACCGAAGGGCTGACCGTTTGCAGCCAACAAGGCGCCCCTGAGGTTCTGGAGGCCCGCGCATGACCCAGCATTCCCCGATGGAGCCCACCAAAGTCGACGTTGCCGTGATCGGCGCGGGCCCCGCAGGCATGGCCGCCGCCGTCACTGCCAGCAAAGCGGGCCTGAGCGTTGCCCTGCTGGACGAGGGCCAGTCCCTTGGTGGTCAGATTTACCGCAATATCGAGAATGGAACGCCGTTCCGCGATGATATTCTTGGGCCGGATTATGTGGCGGGCCGGACCTTGGCCCAGAGCCTGCGCGCGTCAAACGTGACCTACCTGCCGCGCACAACGGTTTGGAATATTTCGACCGACAACATGTTGGACCTGAGCCGCGATGGTAGCTCCAGCCAGCTGATCGCGGACAAGATTATCGTGGCCACCGGAGCGGTAGAGCGTCCATCGCCCATGCCCGGCTGGACCTTGGCGGGCGTCACCACCGTTGGCGCTCTTCAGATCCTGCTCAAAGCGTCTGGCGTCGTGCAAGAGGATGCTTTGCTGGTCGGCTCTGGCCCGTTGATGTGGCTGGTCGCGGCGCAGATGATCTCTGCCGGTACGCCCCCTAAGGCGATTGTGGAAACCACGCCCAGGGGCCGCATGGCGCAGGCGATGCCGCATATCCTAAAGGCGCTGAAGGGGCATCGCTACCTGACCAAGGGTCTGTCAATGATGCGCCAAGTGCGCGGCGCAGGGATTCCGATCTACAATGCAGCCACGAACGTGCGGATCAGCGGCGGCGAGGTTGCCGAGAGCGTGACCTTTATCTCCAAGGGCAAAGAGCACACGGTCCACAGCAATCACATCGCCCTCCATCAGGGGGTGGTCCCAAACCAGCAGGTCACGCGCCTTCTGCGCTGCGATCACAAGTGGGATGTCTCGCAACATTGTTTCCGGCCGGTACTGGACGGGCAGGGCAAAACCTCGGTCCCTGACGTCTATGTGGCGGGCGACGGCGCTGGGATTGGCGGCGCGAAATCGGCGGCGCTCATGGGCCGATTGGTGGCGCTGGCTATCGCCGAGGCTAAGGGCAAAGCCCTGCCGGAGCGGGTGGACCGTTTGCAGGCAGCGCTGGCCAGCGACGGCGCCGTGCGCCCATTCCTAGAGGCGATGTACGCCCCCGCGCCGCAATTCGTGAAACCGGCTAAAGAGACCATTGTTTGTCGCTGCGAAGAGGTCACCGCTGGCGCGATCCAAGAGGCGGTCGACCTTGGAGCGCCCGGTCCGAACCAAGTGAAGTCCTTCCTACGTTCAGGCATGGGGCCGTGTCAGGGGCGCGTTTGCGGGCTGGTTGTTGCCAGCATTATCGCAGAGCGCCGCAAAGCCTCGATGGATGAGACTGGCTATTATCGTATCCGTCCTCCGTTGAAACCGATCCCGCTGTCGGAACTGGCGAATTTTCAACCGCTCGAAATGGCACAGAAATGACCCAGACCGCCGATCTGATCGTGATCGGGGGCGGCATTCATGGGTCGAGCACGGCCCTGTTTGCCGCCCTAAGGGGCATGTCCGTTATCGTGATCGAAAAGGATACGGTCGCCCGCCACGCCAGCGGGGTGAACGCGGGCGGCGTGCGCAGGTTGGGACGACATCTGGCCGAGGTGCCACTGTCCCAACATTCGATGGAGATCTGGTACGGGCTGCAAGACATGCTGGGGGCCGATTGCGGTTTCCAGATCGCCCCTCAGATCAAGGTCGCTGAGACAGAAGAGGAGCTGGACCGCCACCGTGCGCGGGTTCAGACGCTGAACCGGATGGGGTTTTACCACGAAACCATTCTGGATCAGCCGCTGGTGCGCCATTACTTGCCTGCTGTCGCCGATCACGTGGTAGGCGGGCTGGCGAGCTTGCGTGACGGGTTCGCGCAGCCCTTCTGGACCACCACCGCGATTGCCCGTAAAGCGGCGCAAGCGGGTGTGGTGTTCAAGGAAGGCGAGCGGGTTCTGAGCCTGAAGCGCGAAACAGATTGGACCGTGACGACGGAGCAAGACACCTATCGAGCCCCCAAAGTGCTGAATGCGGCGGGCGCTTGGGCAGGGGCCTTGGCCGGATCGCTTGGGGAACATGCGCCGGTCGAAGCGATTGCTCCGATGATGATCGTCACTGCACGTTTGCCAAAGTTCTGTGATGCCGTCGTGGGGGCCACGGGGCGACCTTTGTCCTTCAAACAAATGCCCAACGGGACAGTGGTGATTGGGGGTGGCCGCAGGGGCCGCGCAGACACAGCGACCAACACATCCGAAATGCTGTTCCCAGAGCTGCGCAATACTGCCGCGACAGCGATGGACATCTTTCCGATCATGCGCGGCGCAACCATCGTCCGCAGCTGGTCGGGGGTCGAAGGGCGCATGCCCGACGATATTCCCGTTATAGGGCCCTCTGCGCTGCACGACGGGCTGTATCACAGCTTTGGCTTCAGCGCGCACGGGTTCCAGATGGGACCCGGTACGGGCGAAATGATGGCTGGATTGATCGAGACAGGCGCAACGCAATTCGATCTTTCGGCCTTTGCCATTGATCGGTTCGCCTCGCGCATCCGCTGAAAAATGTCCAGAAATGAGGCGCTTGTCCCCGCGACTGTACGAAAATAGCAGTCGTCATTGCAGTTTATTCTGTTAGACAGCACGGCGAATTTATTTGGTTGGATCAGATCTGCTGATCTCTTTGCCTGTGAAGGAATGCGCCGTGACCGTCAGCCTTGAAAATACCGAACCGGAAATCCGGACCATCGCGATGCCCGCAGATACAAACCCCGCGGGGGATATCTTTGGCGGGTGGCTGATGTCCCAGATGGACCTTGCTGCGGGCAATATGGCGGCGCGGATTGCGCGCGGACGATCCGCCACCGTCGCAGTCGAGGGCATGAGCTTTCACCGGCCAGTGAAGGTGGGCGATGAAGTCTCGCTCTTTGCCAAGCTTGAGTCTACGGGTCGCACATCCATGAAGATCTACGTCGAGGCGTGGCGCCGCGATCGCTTTGAATTGGCCCGCGAAAAGGTGACGGCGGCGACCTTCACCTTTGTGGCGCTTGACGATGAGGGACGCTCGCGGGCTTTGCCGCTGCAGGAGGACCCGAAGTAAGGGTCCTTTAGGCGGGCACCACTGTCTGTTTGCCGTCGATCTCGGCGACAGATAGGCCGGTACCGAACAAATCACTCAGCATCGTGCCGGTCATCGATAGCCATTTCGGCCCGGTCGTGACCAGCTGGCCGTCGCGCAGAGCGATGATCCGGTCCGCATAGCGCGCCGCGACACCCAGATCGTGCAGCACAATGATCACGCTGCGCTGGTTCGGACCCGGGCGGGACAGGGTATGAAGGCGGTCCATGATATCGCGGGTGTGCCGAGGGTCGAGCGCGGATAGGGGCTCGTCCAGCAAGAGCCACGGCGTTTCTTGCGCCCATGCCATTGCGATAAACGCGCGCTGGCGTTGCCCCCCGGACAAGGACGCGATCAGGCGCGACTTCAGACTGGTCAGGTCAAAGGTCTCTAGCGCCTCGGCGATCACCTCGTGGTCGTGGGCCGTGGGGCGTCCGTGGTGATGGGGCCAGCGGCCAAAGGAGACCAGATCCTCAATCGTGAGGCGGGCGGTCACCCGTTCGTCCTGCGCGAGCAGCGAAATCAGGCGCGCGCGGTCTGGGGCCCGCAGGCTCGCCAGATCATGGCCGTCGATTTTGACCCGGCCACTGGTCGGGGTCAGTAGGCCGGACATGCTGTGCAATAGGGTGGATTTCCCCGCGCCGTTCGGACCGATCAGGGCGGTGATCCCCGCCTCGCCAAAGGAGAGCGAGATATCGGTCAAAATGGGTGTGCGGTCTTTTTCAACGCTGACGTTTTCCAGAGTGATCACCGAGGGGACCTCCTTAGGACGAGGGCAAGAAAGAGCAGGCCGCCCGCGAACTCGACGATCACCGCGAGGGTCGATTGGAGCCCGAGCAGGCGTTCGAACACGAACTGCCCAAAGATAAGAATGGATGCGCCGATCAGCGCGGCGGCGGGGATCAGGTAGATATGCCGCCACGTTGGAACAAAGGCATAAGCCAGGCTTGCCGCCAAAAGCCCAAGGAATGTCACCGGTCCGACCAACGCGGTCGAGACCGCCACTAGCAGCGCGACAAGCGCGAGCGACGCCAGAACCACGCGGTCGTACTCCAGTCCCAGCGAACGTGCCGTTGTTCTGCCAAGGGCGACGATGTCCAGTTGTCGCGACAGCCGCAGAGCGATCAGCAACGTCACCGCAAGAAGGGCCATCGCAATCCAGAGCTGGGTTTTGTCCACACCGCCAAAGCTGGCAAAGCTGGCACCTTGGACGATGGCGAACTCACTCGGGTCGAGCAACCGCTGTGCCAGCCCGGCGAGCCCGCGCAGTAGGACCCCAAGGATAACGCCTGTCAGGATCAGCCGCAGCATATCCTCGGTCCCCCGCCGGAGCATCAGGCCGAAAAGCGAGAGCGCCGTGACCACCATCGTGACGATCTCTGCCCCGAACTGCCCCAATTGCGGCAGGGTTGCATAGCCGGTCCCGCCAAGGGTAATGACAAGCATCGTCTGCAAGAAGATGTAGAGCGCGTCAAAGCCCACGATGCCGGGTGTCAGCAGGCGGTTCGCCGTAATGGTTTGGAACACGACCGTCGCCGCACCAACCGCTGCACCCACGACGACAAGCGCACCTAGCTTGGTTAGGCGCAGGCTCAGGATCAGGGCTTTGGGATCACGCAGCTGCCACAGCAGAAACAGTGCGCAGACCCCGAAGAAGACCGCGATCAGACAAAGGAAACGAATTTTAGCCATGGCTGGCCTTTCGCGGAGCGGCGTGCAGCAGCCACAGGAACATGCCTGCGCCAAGCACGGCAAACACCGTCCCTGCCGGAATTTCATAGGGGTAACGGATGACACGGCCCAAGATGTCACAGGCCAAAACCAGACTGCCGCCAGCCCACGCAATCAGTGGCAGGTTCCGCCGCAGATTGTCTCCGCGCCACCGCGAGATGATGTTCGGCACCACCAGTCCGACAAAGGGGATCGACCCAACGCTGACCACCACGACCGACACGATCACAGCCACGAGCACCAACCCGGCGAGCAGCGTCTGCCGGTAGTCCAGCCCAAGGCTACGCGCCGCGTCTTCGCCAAGTCCAAGCAGCGTGATGCGATCCGCCACCAACCACAACAGGCCAGCAATCAGGGCGACAATCCAGAGCAACTCGTACCGCCCCTGAAGAACGCCAGAGAACTCGCCGCTTTGCCATGTTCCGATGAATTGCAGGAGGTCCGTGGTCCAAGCGATCCAGAGCACGGCGGCCCCAATGATTCCGCTGTAAATCAGACCAACGAGCGGCAAGAGGACCGGATCACGCCGCGGCACATGCCGAGCGAGTGCCAAAAATCCGAGCGTACCCACCAGCGCCGAGGCCGCGGCCACCGACATCTTGGTCATCAGCGCCGCCCCCGGCGCGATCAGGGTAATCCCGAGCAGGCCAAGCATGGCAGACTCGGGTGTGCCGACCAGACCTGGTTCAACCATCCGGTTCTGGACGCTCATCTGGACCACGACACCCGCCAAGGCCAGCCCCGCACCGGCGAGCAACGCCGCAAAGGTTCGGGGCAGGCGGCTGACCGCGAGCAGCATGGACTGGTCAATGGCACCATCAAACAGTCCAGCCACCCCGATCAGGCAACTGGCAACAACGAGGCACGCGAAAACAAGGCTGGCAAAGAGCGGGCCACGCATTTTGAACTCAGCTGTTCGAGTCGCGCAGGGCGGTCATGAT
This sequence comes from Donghicola sp., assembly GCF_025210255.1. Taxonomy (NCBI): domain Bacteria; kingdom Pseudomonadati; phylum Pseudomonadota; class Alphaproteobacteria; order Rhodobacterales; family Roseobacteraceae; genus Donghicola; species Donghicola sp. The sequence goes on from NZ_JAOARZ010000014.1 coordinate 99,596, forward strand.
CTCGAACAGGGTGTGGTTCAACGACTGAACGCCGCCACCCGCAAGGTAAAGCGGTGCGGAATCCAGATAGACGATCTGTCCGTTCTGACCTGCTTTGGTGCCTGCGACCAATGGGTTGTCCAGCGTGACAGCTGCGGCCTCGGCTTCTTGGCCAATCGCGGCGCTGCGATCGACGACAAAGATCCAGTCGGGGTCGACATCTGCGATGAATTCGAAGGACACCGCTTCGCCATGGCGGCCATCGGCCACATCGGGATAAGCTTCGGGAATGCCGACAGCGGTGTGCAGCCAGCCAAAACGCGACTTGTCTCCGTAGGCCGAGACCTTGCCACCGTTTGTCATCAGGATCAGCGCGTCGCCTTTTCCCTCGGCCATTGCCTTGGCGTCTGCCACAGCGGCTTCGAGCTCTTCGGTCAGGGCCTGCGCTTCGGGAGACAGGCCAAAGATCGCGCCGTAGGCGGTGATGCGCGACTTGGCGTCGTCAATCAACTTGGTCGCATCGATGGTCATGTCCAAAGTCGGCGCAACTTCGGTTAGCGCGGGAATGACGGTCTGCGAGCGGCCGCCCGCGAAGACGACGTCAGGGGCCATCACGGCCAGCGCTTCGAAGTCTGGCTCGAACAGGGTGCCCACGGTCGCGACACCGTCAAATGCGTCGGCCAGATAGGCGGGCGGCGTGATGTTGGGGATGCCATCAATCTCGACCCCGAGCGCGTCCAGTGTGTCGATGGCCGAGAGATCAAGAGCCACCACCTTCGCTGGGTTCAGCGGCGCAGCCTGCGGGCCGGTTGCGGTGTCGATTTCGACAGTTTCAGCAATGGCAGAGACGGGCAGGGCGGTCATGGCGAGGACGGCAAAGAGGGGTTTCATGCAAAGCTCCTGGGTGGATCAGAAAGTCACGGGTTAAAGTTGATCAATATTGTCACCTTTAATTTCCGACAGAAATACTAGGAATGCGGGGAGCGCAAGGAAAACTTTTGTGAGCCGTCGGAAAAGCGTCCTTGCCCGAACGCGCGATGAACGTTCGACCGGAAAATCAAGCAGGTCTAAAGGGATAGCTGGGGCGACTGAGGAAAAGCCGCGCGGCCAAGACGGTGCGCAGAAACAAAAAAGGCCCTGCTCGCGCGGGCCTATGCATCATCGTATTGGGATATTTTCAGTGGCTCCGGCGGTAGGGATCGAACCTACGACCAATTGATTAACAGTCAACTGCTCTACCGCTGAGCTACGCCGGAACACTGTAGGACGCTGTATAATAACAGCATTCTACGGGCGCAAGCGGAAATTCTAAAAAGTTAGAAAATGTTTGTGGGCTGCTGTAAGTGTTTGATGCAACGTGAAAAAGGCTCCGTCCCCGATTGCGGCAATTGCCTTGGTCGATGCCAATCGGTGGGCCCGATACTTTATGCTGAATTGCCCAAGGTGGGGCGCAACCGCAGTCTGTACCCACGACCTTGAGCAGCCAAGGAGATAGAGATGGGACGGTACGACAGGGAAACGGCAGTTCATGCTTTTGACGGACAAAGCCGCGTCATCCATCCATGCGCCGCGCAGGCCAAAGACGATAAGCCCGATTTTCAAGGGGGGACGTTGCGCTGTCACTGTCATGACAGTCCGGTTCTGGTGCAGATAAATACGCAAAGCCAGCACAACCATCTATGTGGGTGCAGTCGGTGCTGGAAGCCTGACGGTGCTCTCTTTTCCCAAATCGCGGTGGTGCCTAGGGATGCCGTGACTGTCGTCGAGAATGCGGACAAACTCGGGCTGGTGGATCCGGCGGCAGTGATCCAGCGCTACGCCTGTCGCGACTGCGGTGTTCATCTGGTGGGCCGGATTGAAAGCAAGAGCCACGGGTTTTACGGGCTCGACTTTATTCATACGGAATTGTCTGCGGATATAGGCTGGTCAGCGCCGTTGTTCGCGGCATACGTGAGTTCCGTGGTCGAAGCAGGCTTTCCGCCAGAGCAAATGCCGCATCTTCGGCGGCAGCTCCGCGCCTTGGGTCTAGAGCCGTATGACTGTCTGTCTCCGGATCTTATGGATGTTATTTCGCATCACGCATACGTCCGTCGCCGGTCAGAGGGTGAGCGGGTTTCTGCCTAAGTGGATGGTCATTAACCGCTTGGTGATCACAGTTTTGCTAAAAACATGGCGCTTTTTTTGATGCGTTTGAAGAATCATGGGGTACCCTTCCGCATAGGGAGGAAGTTTAATGATTCAGGAACCAGTGACTGTGTCGACTGGACAGGTGGGGTCTGTCCTAATCGTAGATGATCATCCGCTATACGGTGACGCGTTGGGCGCAGCCCTTCGGAATGAATACCCTGGCTGCCGGATCGAGACCGCTCAATCCTTGCGTGCAGCGCTCAAAGCTCTGGATGACGGGTTTCGTCCTGACTTGGTGATGTTCGACCTGAAATTGCCGGATGTTCGCGGGATATCTGGGTTTTTGTCCCTGCGCGAGCGGATGCCGGATTTGCCGATCCTTGTGATTTCGTCTTTGACGTCAACCGACGTCGTGCACGCCCTGATGGATAAGGGCGCGGCGGGCTTTCTGCCCAAAGATGCGTGCTCTGACGTGCTGCGCAAGGTGGTTGGGTCGATCGTGGCAGGGGAACGCTATGTGCCGACCGCCTATCAGAAGGCCGAAGACACCGTGCCGAGCGAGGGGGCGGGCACCGGGACCAAACTAGACGAGCTAACCCCGCAGCAGCAGAAAATCATGCGTCTGATTTGTTCGGGCAAGGCGAACAAACAGATCGCATATGAGCTGTGTCTCGCGGAGGCGACGGTCAAAGCCCACATTACGGCACTCCTGCGTAGGCTCGGCGTCCAGAACCGAACGCAGGCGGCCATGATGATGGAAAGCTCTTTGGCGGCGGGACAGACCACGGATCCGGATGCGCTCGCGTTCCTGACCCACTAATCATGCTGGACCAAGGAGACACCGCGCGGTTTGTGCGCGTCGCTCTGTCGCGCGCCTCGACCGCGACAGAAGCGGTCACCGAGGCAGTGGCCCAAGTGGATCGACGGGCAACGTGCTTTGTTATGGCGTTTGTGCCGGATCATCTGGATCGGGAAGTATTGGCCAGCGAACTCGACCGCCAAATGGGCGGTGTGCCCGTATTCGGTTGTACGACCGCAGGCCAGATCACACCCGAAGGCTACGAGACGGGCGCGCTGATGCTGATCGCCTTTCCGCGTCGGTATTTTCGCTGTGCATCCATGTTTATTGACCATCTGCGCGATTTTCCGATGCAGGAACTGAGCCAGAAGATCGATCGGATCAAAACCCAGTTTCAACGCACCGCGGGCTGGCGCCGGTTCGGTCTGGTTCTGTGTGATGGTGTCTCCAAGGCCGAAGACTTGCTGGCCTCGACCCTGCAACTGTGCCTCGGTGAAATTCCGATCTACGGTGGATCGGCTGGGGACGGGCTGCAATTTCAAGAAACTTTTGTGCTTTATGGGGGGCAGTTCCATTCTGGCGCGGCTCTGGTCCTGCTGGTTGAGACGGCGCTCGATTTCACGGGGGTGGGGTTTGACCACTTCTTGCCCACTGAAACACTGATGGTCGTCACGAATGCGATCCCCGAAGAGAGGGTGGTGCTGGAGTTGAACGGCGCCCCCGCCGCGCTGGAATATTCGCGCAAGATCGGGGTCGCTGTGGATCAGTTGTCGCCAGAGGTGTTTGCCGAAAACCCTGTGCTGGTGCGCCAAAATGCCAAGTTCCATGTCCGCGCGATCCACTCGGTCGAGGCAGATCACGGGCTTTCCTTTATGGGCGCGATTGATGACGGGCTTATTTTGACGCTCGGCACGGGAACAGAGATTATTAATGCGCTGGATACGGGGCTCGATTTGCGAGGTCCGATGGGACAACGGCCGGACTTCATCCTTGGGTTTGACTGCATCCTGCGCAAGCTGGAGTTCACGCAAAAGGGCATGTTGGACGATGTCTCTGCCATGTTCCGCAAGCATAATGTGCTAGGTTTCAACACCTATGGCGAACAGCATTGTGGGGTGCATGTGAACCAAACATTTGTTGGGATCGCGTTCTTTGAGCACACGCCGGAGGATTTGCATTGATCAATCCCTCTGACCCGCCCGAAGAGCAGATCCGCAAGCAGGCGAAGATCATCGACGCCTTGATCCGCCGTATGAACCACCAGCACGAATTGGGGAATTCGGCTTACGCGACCTTTCAGTCGGCGGTGTCCATGCAGGCCAAGATGATGGAGCAGTCGCGCGATCTGGAGCGGACGACCTCGGAGCTGGCCAATGTCCGGATCGAACGGGAGCGTACGCGCAAAAACCTAACCAGTGCGCTGGCCGCTATGGAGGGGGGCTTTGCCCTATTCAACCGCTGCCGGCTCGAAGTTAGCAACGAACTGTTCCAGATGCTGCTGCCGGATATTTCTGCGCGCATTCAGCCGGGACTCGAGATTGATGAATACATCGAGGCCATGCTCTCGAGCGAGGATTTGGTCGGCACAGATGGGCGCCTGTTCGGGGCGCTGGCACAGGTGCGTCGATCTGCCGTGGGGGCCGCGGTCAATGCGGTGGTGGCAGAGTTGATTGGCGATCGTTTCTTTCAGGTGAACCTGCAAAGGACGAGCGAGGACAACATTGTCATTCTGTTGACCGACATCAGCCGGATTGTCCGCCAGAACCGCAGTGAAAAAGAGAACCTCATTGACCGTCAGGCGACCTATCTACAGGCGGTGTTTCAAAATATGACCTCCGGCGTGTGTACCTTTGACTCAGACGGGCGGGTCAAGATGTACAACCAGCGGTTTCGGCAGCTGTTGGGGCTGCCCTACACGCTCTTGCAAACAGGATCAGAACTGGAGTTGATCGTGCGGCACGTGCGGTCCCACGCGGTGTTCGAGGACGAAGATGCCTTTGACGTTGGGTTCTGGATGGAGCGTTTGCAAAAGCAAGGGCGGTTCAGGTCGCGTCTGCGCCATGCCAACGGACGCATTCTGGACATGCACTCCCATGTTCTGCCCGATGGGGGCTTTGTCGTGGACCTTGGCGATGTTTCTGCCGAAATTCGCACCGCGGAGATGCTGGAAAACCGCGTGGCAGAGCGCACAGCCGAACTGACCGAAGCCAACGCCCGCCTGCGCGAACAATACGAGGAAAAGGCCCGTGTCGAAGAGAAGTTGCGCGTCGCCAAAGAGGCGGCAGAAGCAGCTGTGTCCTCCAAAACCCGCTTTTTGGCGGCGGCCAGTCATGATCTGTTGCAACCCATCAATGCAGCGAAGTTGCTGATCTCGACTATCAAGGAGGCAACCCAAGGGGCGACCGTTCATCCCATGGTCGAGCGCCTCCAATCCTCTTTCACGTCCACAGAGCAGCTCTTGCACGCGCTGCTGGACATTTCGCGGCTCGATAGCGCGGATTCCAGTGCGCTTCAGCCTGCGAACGTGTGTCTCGGAACTTTGATGCAAGGCGTTTACGAGGACCAACTGCGGGTGGCGGAAAAGCGCGGCGTACGTCTGGATGTGGTGCCCGCGATGGTCTTTGTCCGATCTGATCCAGTGTACCTCTTGCGATCGATACAGAACTTGGTGGTGAATGCGATCCAATACACTCCGTCGGGCGGGCGCGTGTTGGTCGGGTGCCGCCGCAAGGGTGATGAAGTTGTGCTCGAGGTTTGGGACACCGGCATCGGAATTACGCTCAAGGACCAGTCCAAAATCTTTGAGGAGTTCACCCGTGCGGGCAATGTGCCTATCGGCTCCGGCGTCGGCCTTGGCCTCTCGATTGTCGAGAGAACCTGCCGACATATGGGGCACACCGTCAGCGTAAAATCCAAGCCGAATGTCGGCTCAGTCTTTTCTATTCGTATGCAGCGGGTGGCGGTCCAGCCCGAAGCGATTGAAGAGCGTGTTCCGATAAATACCAATGAATCCAGCACGATGGACTTGATTGTTCTGGTGGTCGAAGACGATCCAGCCGTGCTTTTTGCGATGATCAAGAAACTAGAACAGTGGGGCGCTTCTGTGCTTGGGGCCAGTTCAACCGAAGAGGCGTTGGGTCATGTGCGGGACATGGGGATTCCGCCAGACATCATGCTTGCAGACTATCAGTTGGGCAAAACCGATACAGGCATCAACGCGATCAATGCAGTGCGGACTTTGACCAGTATGCACGTGCCTGCGGTGATGATCACGGCAGATCGTGGGGATCACCTGCTCAAGATGGGCGCGGAACATCGCATCCCCGTGCTGACAAAGCCGGTGCGCCTGCGCAAATTACGACCCCTGATCGAGTGGCTGACCCGTGATCCGATGGAGCCGCTCACGCGCTCTGGCACAGACCAAAGTCGGCAATGACTGCCCCATGTCAAAAGATAGGCTTGGGGCAAGGGGAGGATTAAATTATGCGGAAACACCTGCTTTCATTGGCGATCATCGCGGCCTTGGGCGCACCAGCATATGGTGCTGTTCTCGAAGGCAATGCCCTCTATGAGACGCTGTTCAAATCGGGCACGCTCTCGCAGATGGAAGAGGGCGACAAGCTGGTCTACAGGCGCGAGGTGACGAACAAGGTCAAGCCAGAAACGGCCACAAGGGACACCGGAAACGTTGTTCTTTCGCTCGAGCAGGGCGATGCGTTGATGGCGAACCTTGAGTTTCGCCAAGAGGAAAAGCACCGCAATCTGGGCAGTTTTCCAGCCAGCATCGGAAATCCGATGATCATGTACTTTGCGGAAACGGTTGCCCGCGACATGGCCGAGACGGCGGGCGGCAGCCCATTCTATATCCGAAATCGTTTGAAAGAGGCGCTCGTGGGCGCAGCGGAAATGGCGGAAGGTCAGGCCGATCTGGATGGTGCGGGCATCGCGGTCAAAACAGTTGTGATGCGGCCTTTTGCCGATGATCCGAACCGCGACCGGATGCATGGGTTCGAGGATCTGGAACTGATTTTCGCGATGTCGGATGCCGTACCTGGTTGGTACCTGTCGATGTCCGCCGTGACGCCGCCCGAAAGCGCTGTTGGCTACCGATCTGAAACTCGCTTTGTCGCGATCGAGGATGCGGAATGAGAGGCCTTGCGCTGCTGCTGGCTTTGGCCGCGCTGCCTGCCTATGGGCAGAGCGTGGCCGACCGGCTGAACGATTATCCAACGGCGGCTCGGGCGGACTATGTCTTTGCTTGCATGGCGTCAAATGGGCAGACCCGCCAAACGCTTGAGAAGTGCTCCTGTTCAATCGACCAAATCGCGACGATCCTGCCATATGCCAGGTATGTCGAGGCCGAGACGGTCATGTCCATGCGCCGGACAGGCGGCGAGCGTATGGCGATCTTCCGGAGTGCGGCCTCTGCCTCGGCTCTGGTGGCGGATCTGAAACGCGCGCAAGCCGAGGCAGAAGTCATCTGTTTTTAATCAGCTGCCCGACTTGGGTAGCACGTTGCGCCAGATGTTGCCGTAGGTGTCGGTCGCTGTGACCACGAGCGCATCTTCGCCATTATCTGTGTAGATGAACCGGAACACGGGATTTTCGCTGATCGAGATCCCGCCCTCCATGGAAAACAGGGGCGTGTCACCTTGGGACACTTCGATCTCGCTCAGGAAATGGGCGGGAATGAATAATTGCGTGAGTTGGTCGCGCTGAAGCCCCGAGTAGTTAGGATGACGGATCATAATTTGCGCTTCGCGGCGGTTGTGGTCCAAAGGCTCGAACTGCCGCAGCTTCATCTGGCCCATGTCGACTTTGGCCATCTCTGGATCGCGCGTCGCAGGGGCCGAGCACCCGCCTGATGCTTTGACGTAGCCGCCATCCATTGCCAGCCCGTTTGGCGTTTTTGCCAGCACGCGCACGTTGGAGTACTGGTTCACACGCACGCGCAGCTCAAAATCCAGCGGCAGCATGTCTTGGCCAAAGGTAAAGGTCCCTGCCACTGGTGCTGGATTTTCGTCGACCACCACGGTGGCGGCAGTGACAGCCATCGCGGGATCAGTTTGCACGATGCGGATCGGGACGGTACCGGCGTCTTGGGCGCGGGCAGGCGTTTCGACTCGGAACATGCCATCTGCCGCAAGCGGCGTCATTTCACCAATGACATCCGCTTGCAGATCAGTCCACGTGGGACTGTCGCGCATTGGATTATCCTGAGCGGTCGCGGGCAGGGCGATGGACAAGGCCAACGCAGCGGCTAGGCAACGTGTGATCATTCGGGCTCCTCCTTGGGGCGAAGTATGCCAGATCAGCAATGCGTTTCTCATACCGCCGAAAGTCTGTGTGGCGCGGGCGGCGGTCCCCGCGGACCCTTGTTTTCAAGGGCCAAAGGAGGCGCAGATGTTTGAATTGATCGCGACTGTTTGTGTGGCAGGGGCCTGTCACGATCAGCTGTTTCCAGGGTTCGAGGCGGAAACTTTGTTAGGATGCCAGAGCCTTGCCGCAGAATGGCAGAGCAATGTCGAAGCTGTCTGTCAGCCCGCAGGTCCCGCTCTGGCGCTGACAAAAATCGCGCCGGATTTGTACGTGCATATCGGGGAAATCGCTGAGCCAAATCCCGAAAATAAGGGGGATGTGGCGAACCTTGGGGTGGTTGTGGGCCGCGATTCAGTCGCCGTGATTGATTCGGGCAGTACGCGGAAGGTTGGCGAATCGCTCTGGCGGGCGGTGCGTCAGGTCACGGATTTGCCCGTGCGCCACCTGATCCTGACCCACATGCACCCCGATCATGTGCTCGGTGCATCGGTTTTTGCCGAAGCTGGTGCGCAGGTGGTCGGGCGAGACGGCTTGGCCCGCGCTCTGGCAGACCGTCAGGACAGCTACATGCTACGGATGGGCCAAGAGGTGGGGGCGGCACAGGTTGCAGGAACCGCGTCGCCCGAAATTGATCTAGAGATTGTAGACCGGATGGAACTTGACCTTGGGGGTCGGCGTCTGGTGCTACAGGCATGGCCTTTGGCACATACCCCGACCGATTTGACAGTGCATGTGCCGGATGCGAGCCTGCTGTTTGCGGGAGATTTGTTGTTCGATGACCATTGCCCGTCGTTGGATGGGTCGATCTCTGGCTGGCAAGCGGTGTTGAACGATCTGATCGCGATAGATGTGGATCACATGGTGCCCGGACACGGAGAGGTTCTGGATTGGCCGCCGGATGATCTGCCGCTGGATCGGTATCTGACAGCGTTAGAGGCCGAAACCCGCGCTGCTCTGGCCGCAGGTACACGGCTGGATCAGGCCGCGACGACCGTTGCGCAAGAAGTGTCCAAGGAATGGCACCTGTGCGAGACCTTCACTCCGCGCAACGCGACCATCGCTTACACGCAGTTGGAGTGGGAATAAGCCCTAAAGCGCTGCGTTCTGCAGTAGATTGGCCAGCGCAAACAAACGTTTTTCCAGCAGGACAGGGGATTCGCAAAGGTACGTGACGGATTGCTGGCGCTCGCGGTAGATGCGGTCGTCCCAGTCGAGTTGCTCTTCCAAGGCGTCTACGCGGTCATAGTCCGGCTCTGGCTGGTCCATCAGACGGTCCATTTCCGAGCGTGTTTCGTCAATCCGCTCGGCCAGCTTGATCTGTCCGGTCGAGACATTGCCGATCCCGTTGATAATGCGGGTGCGCCGCTTGCCGACGGTGTCAAAGACCTGCGTAAAGACCGCCTGCATCAAATCCCGTTCTGCACCATGAGTTTGGGCGAACGCGGTCACCATCTGACCTGCGGTCTCCATATCCACACGCTGCAACGACAGGGCAGCGGCCAACTCCTTGACCGCGCTTTCCTGAGAGTCGGTTAGGGTAATCTCTGGTTTGGGATCGGGCCACATCAGACCGACCGACAAACGCTCGACCTTGCGCTGGATGCAGGGCCAAGTCGGGTCGGAAAAGTCCGCAGCCAGAGCCTGATTTGTCGCAACTGACAAAGCCAGAGCCATAGAAAGATTACATAAAATCTTCATGTAGTACCCCCTCCGCGTTTGGACTATGTGCTACTTAAGGGTTGCATGTCTATGCAGACCTGACACCAACCATCGTATGCATTGAGTGAAATGCAAACTGCTCAGCATACTTGGATCAACCCGTGTGTACCGCGGAATACTAACTCAAATTCATGGAGACTATGGATGCGAACCCGTGCCGCCGTTGCCCTAGAGGCAGGCAAACCCCTCGAAATTATGGAAGTCGAACTCGAGGGCCCCAAAAAGGGAGAGGTTCTGGTCGAGATTAAAGCGACCGGCATTTGTCACACCGACGAATTCACCCGCTCGGGTGATGACCCCGAAGGTCTATTCCCCAGCATTCTCGGCCACGAAGGTGCCGGTGTGGTTCTGGAAGTCGGCGAAGGCGTCACTACGCTCAAGCCCGGCGACCACGTAATCCCGCTGTATACGCCTGAGTGCCGCGAATGCCCCAGCTGCCGTTCGGGCAAGACCAACCTGTGTACTGCGATCCGCAATACCCAAGGTCAGGGCCTGATGCCCGATGGCACCACCCGTTTCAAAATGCTGGATGGCACCCCGATCTATCACTACATGGGCTGCTCGACCTTTGCGAACCACACTGTCATGCCCGAGATTGCTCTGGCAAAGGTCCGCGAAGACGCGCCGTTCGAAAAGATCTGCTACATCGGCTGTGGCGTCACCACTGGCATCGGTGCCGTGATCAACACTGCGGGCGTCGAGATCGGTTCGACTGCGGCTGTGTTCGGTCTGGGTGGCATCGGTTTGAACGTGATCCAAGGCCTGCGTATGGCAGGTGCGGACATGATCATCGGTGTCGATCTGAACGACGACAAAGAGGAAATGGCCCGCAAGTTCGGCATGACCCACTTTGTGAACCCGTCCAAGATCGAAGGCTCGGTCGTCCAAGAGATCGTGAACCTGACCAAGAAAGGTGACGATGTCATCGGCGGCGTGGACTACTCGTTCGACGCAACCGGCAACGTCAAGGTTATGCGTGACGCTCTGGAATGCTCGCACCGCGGTTGGGGTGTGTCGGTCATCATTGGCGTTGCGCCGGCTGGTGCCGAAATCAGCACCCGTCCGTTCCAGTTGGTCACTGGCCGCGTCTGGAAAGGCACAGCCTTCGGTGGCGCCAAGGGCCGGACCGACGTTCCCAAGTTCGTTGACTGGTACATGGACGGTAAAATCGAGATCGACCCCATGATCACGCACGAGCTGACCCTCGACGAGATCAACGAAGGCTTTGAACTGATGCATGCGGGCAAATCGATCCGCGCTGTCGTGAAGTTCTAAGGTTGGGGGACGAGATGGAGGTCGTATCGGAAAACAGAAGCTTCGGCGGCCGCCAGATCGTCGCGAAACATCCCTCTGACGCTTGCGGGTGCGACATGACCTTTGCGGTCTACTTGCCTCCGCAAGCCGAAGAAGGTCCAGTCCCGGTGCTTTGGTATCTATCGGGGCTGACCTGCACGCACGAAAACGCCATGAGCAAGGCTGGCCTGCAGGAACATGCTGCCCGCCATGGTCTGGCAATCGTCTATCCCGATACCTCGCCGCGCGGCGACGCGATCGCGAATGACGAGGCTTATGATCTGGGGCAGGGGGCGGGCTTCTACGTGAACGCTGTCTGCGATCCGTGGAAAGCCAACTTTCAGATGTATGACTACATCACAGACGAACTTCGGAACTTGGTCGAGCGGACGTATCCGGTGACGGAGCGGCACGGTATAACAGGGCATTCAATGGGCGGCCATGGCGCCCTGACAATCGCGATCCGTAATCCGGACCGCTACCATTCCTTGACGGCTTTTGCGCCGATCACGAACCCCACCTGTTCGGATTGGGGGCGCAAGCAACTGTCGGCCTATCTTGGCGACGACGAGACGTCTTGGACGAATTACGATGCCACGCTCCTGCTAGAGGAGCATGGTTGGAAGGGCGATATCCTGATTGATCAGGGGGCTTCGGACCAATTTCTGGACCTGCTCAAGCCCGAAAGCCTGTCAGCGGCCATGGCGCGCCGCCGTCAACCGGGCGAGTTTCGCATGCAGCGGGGCTATGACCATTCTTACTATTTCGTCAGCACGTTCGCTGGCGAGCATGTCGCATGGCATGCGGAACGGCTGATTTAAAGGAAGTTACTCATGTTCAAACGGGTTTTTGTCGTAGCACTTCTACTCTCGGTACCGGCCCATGGGGTTATGGCCGAAGGCGACCCCGCCAAAGGCGAGCGAGTCTTTAAGAAGTGTCAGGCTTGCCACGCCGTGGGCGAGGACGCCAAAGCGAAAACCGGACCCGTTTTGAATGGCATTGTCGGCAGCGAAGTCGCTGCTTCGGAGGGGTATTCCTACTCTCCGGCGATGCAGGAGTTTGCCGAAACCGGGGTGACCTGGACGGTAGAAGAACTGGACGCATTCCTCGCGAAACCGCGCGAGCATGTGTCGGGAACAAAGATGTCTTTTGCAGGTCTGCGCAAGGAGCAAGAGCGCGCAGACGTGATCGCATATTTGGGAACGTTCACCAAGTAACAGACCCACGGGGATCATAGGGCCCCATCACAAGAAGCTCGCGCCCAGAGGAGGGAGAGGTCGCTGGACGCAGGCACCAGTCGGGAGAGGTGTGCCCGATGACCAGAGGGCGGGGATGGCCCGTCAATCAGGGAGGAAAACATGAAAAGCCTTAAGTACTTAACATCAGTATTGGCGATTTGCTCGGCGACAGGCGCGCTGGCAAATGCCGATCTACAAAGCCAGATCGACAACCCCGCGCAGTGGGCGATCCAGACTGGCGACTACGAGAACCAGCGCTATTCGGAACTCGATCAGATCAACGCAGACAACGTTGGGGACATGCAGGTCGCATGGACCTTCTCGACCGGTGTTCTGCGCGGTCACGAGGGCTCGCCGCTGGTGGTCGGGGACGTGATGTACGTCCACACGCCATTCCCGAATACGGTCTACGCTCTGGACTTGAAAGAGGAAGGCAAAATCATCTGGAAATACGAGCCCAAGCAGGATCCGAACGTGATCCCTGTGATGTGCTGTGACACCGTAAACCGCGGCGTGGCCTATGCGGATGGCAAGATTTTCTTGCATCAGGCGGACACCACAGTCGTGGCGCTGGACGCGAACACGGGCGAAGCGCTGTGGTCGGTCAAGAACGGCGATCCCAGCAAGGGCGAGACCAACACCGCGACCGTCATGCCGGTCAAGGACAAGGTCATCGTTGGCATCTCGGGTGGTGAATTCGGTGTGCGTGGCTCTGTGACCGCCTACAACATGGAAGACGGTAGCCTCGCATGGCGCGCCTATTCTATGGGTCCGGACAGCGAAATCCTATTTGATCCTGAAACCACCACCCATCTGGGTGAGCCCGTTGGGCCGGACTCGGGCACCAACACGTGGGAAGGCGACCAGTGGATGATCGGAGGCGGCACCACGTGGGGATGGTATTCCTATGATGCCGAAGCGGATCTGATCTACTACGGCACAGGTAACCCGTCGACTTGGAACCCGGCGCAGCGTCCTGGTGACAACCGTTGGTCGATGACCATCATGGCGCGTGATCCCGATGACGGCATGGCCAAGTGGGTCTATCAGATGACCCCCCATGACGAGTGGGATTATGACGGCATCAACGAAATGATCCTCACCGATCAAGAGATTGATGGCGCGATCCGTCCGCTGCTGACTCATTTTGACCGGAATGGTCTGGCCTACACACTGGACCGCGTCACCGGCGAACTGATCCTCGCTGAAAAGTTCGATCCGGCTGTGAACTGGACCACCGGCGTTGACATGGATCCCAATTCAGAGACCTATGGCCGTCCCGCGGTGGTGGCGCAGTACTCGACCGAGCAGAACGGTGAAGACGTGAATTCGACCGGCATCTGTCCGGCGGCTCTGGGCTCCAAAGACCAGCAGCCCGCGTCCTACAGCCCCAAGACAGAGCTGTTCTATGTGCCGACCAACCACGTCTGCATGGACTACGAACCTTTCCGCGTGAGCTATACCGCTGGTCAGCCCTATGTGGGCGCGACACTGGCCATGTACCCGGCACCGGACAGCCATGGCGGCATGGGTAACTTCATCGCTTGGGACAACATCGCAGGCGAGATCAAGTGGTCCATTCCCGAGCAGTTCTCGGTCTGGTCGGGTGCTCTGGCTACCGCTGGCGACGTGGTGTTCTACGGCACACTCGAAGGTTACCTGAAGGCCGTTTCGGCTGACACCGGCGAAGAACTGTACCGCTTCAAGACCCCCTCGGGCATCATCGGCAACGTGATGACCTATGAGCAGGCGGGCAAGCAGTACGTCGCGGTTCTGTCGGGTGTCGGCGGATGGGCCGGCATTGGCCTTGCGGCTGGTCTGACCAACCCGAACGACGGTCTGGGGGCTGTGGGCGGCTACTCGGCGCTCAGCGACTACACCGCTCTGGGTGGTCAGTTGACCGTGTTCACCCTGCCTGACTGAGCGATCGTTTCGATCCAAGGGAGCCGGCCGTTTGGCCGGTTCCGACCCCCGAAAACTTAAGGATAATATGATGATCCGACAGGGTTTTTCTCTGGTGGCACTGACCACCGGTCTGATGGTTGCGTCTGGTGTCTGGGCTGAATCTGGCTACACAATGGACGACCCGAACATCGCCGTCTCCTACGAGGAAGATGGCCGCTATTTCACCGAAGATGACGTTCCGACCTTTAACGTCACCGATGATGGCAAGGTTGACTGGCTGACCTTCTCGGGCTTTCGCCGCTATCACTCGGAATGCCACGTCTGCCACGGCCCCGATGGCGAGGGGTCGACCTACGCGCCCGCGCTGAAAAAATCCGCGCTGGACATGGATTACTACGACTTCCTCGACGTGGTGACGAATGGACGGCAGCGGGTCGATGCAGCAGATAATTCGGTCATGCCTGCCTTTGGCACCAACCTGAACGTGATGTGCTATCTGGATGACATCTATGTCTACCTCAAAGCCCGCGGCATGGAAGCTGTGCCGCGCGGTCGTCCCGGCAGCAAAGAAGCCAAATCCGATGCTATCCGCGAAGCTGAAAATGCCTGCATGGGAACGTAAATCTGCCCTCAAGGTTCTGGCCGTGGCGCTCTGCGGGCTCTTGCCCGTCAGCGGCGCCACGCAGACCTCGGATCTGGTGTCGCACCATGCGTTCCGTGTGTGCGCAGATCCGGCCAACCTGCCGATGTCCGACGATCAGGGCAGGGGATACGAGAACCGACTGGCAGAGCTGTTTGCGTCAAAACTGGATTTACCTGTGGAGTACGAGTGGTACCCGATGGCCACGGGCTTCATCCGCAATACGCTCAAGGCGGCGAAGTGCGATTTAGTGATCGGGTATGCCCAGGGGCATGAGATGGTTCTCAATACGAACCATTACATGACCTCTGGGTTTGTTCTTGTCGCGCCTCGGGATAGCGACTTGTCCAGCGTCAGCGGGCTGTCTGATCCCGCGCTGCAGGGCAAACGGATCGGTATTGTGGCAGGCACCCCGCCCGCCACGCACATGGCGCGCTACGGCCTGATCGGCAAGGCCAAGCCCTATAACCTGACCGTGGACCGCCGCTACGAGAGTCCCGTGGTCAGCATGCTCGAAGATCTCAAGGCCCAAGAGATTGATGCCGCCATTTTGTGGGGGCCGCTTGGCGGGCCGTTGGTGAAATCCGATTATCCTGGCATGACGGTCCTGCCTCTTTTGGGGGAAATACTGCCGCCCAAGATGTTCTACCGCATCACCATGGGCGTCCGTCAGGGAGAGAAGGTCTGGCAGCGCAAGCTGAACTCGCTCATTCGTCGTCACCAGGATGAGATCAACGCCATTCTCATGGAGGCGGGGGTGCCCCTGCTGGATGCGCAGGGTCAGACCTTGCTGGAGCTCCCCCAGTGAGGTGGCTATGGGCGGCTCTAATGTCCGGCTTGCCCATGGTTCTCCTCGCGCAGGTGGCCGAGCCCGAGGGCTACCGTACCCAACAGTATCGGGCTGCAGTTCCGTCAGAGCTTTCTGGCGGGACTGTCATCACGACCCCAGAGGCCGAGGCGCTCTGGCGTGAGGGGCAGGCGGCTTTTGTCGATGTGCTGCCCCAAGCGCCAAAACCTGCCAATCTGCCAGAAGGCACGATTTGGCGCGACAAACCCCGCCACTCTATCCCCGGCGCGATCTGGCTGCCGAACACGGGATACGGCGCGTTGGCGGAGGTGACGCTCGACTATTTTCTGACCGGATTGAAGGCGGCGAGTGGAGGCGACAAAGCGCATCCGCTGGTCTTTTTCTGCCTCGAAGAATGCTGGATGTCCTACAATGCTGCGCGGCGCGCTCTGGAGTTAGGCTATAAGGATGTCAGCTGGTATCCCGATGGCACCGACGGCTGGACGTTCTTTGATCTGCCGGCCGAGCAAATCAAACCCTTTCCCGAGGAGTAATAAGCTCAGGGTCGGATAAACCGGCCAAACGCCCGTGGCCCGTCTGCTGTCGGGTAGGTTGCAATGATGCTCTGGCTCTCTGGATCAATGACTTGGATGGTATTGTCGAACCAGTTCGCAATCACGATATCTCCGTCAGAGGTCGTATCGATCCCTTCAGGGTATTCGTTTGTGGCGATCTCGGTCAGCGGAGCCATAGTTTGCAGGTCAAACAGGCTCAGCGTGTTGGCGTATTGGTTGGTCGCGAAGCCGACAGCGCCCGCAAAGGCGATCCCGTAGGGCCGCTCCCCCACCGGTATGGTCGCAATCACCGATCCAGCCTTTGGATCAATGACGCTCACGTCATTCGTTCCCACATTCCCCACGAACAACCGACCGTCTGTATGGAACCGTAGACCATAGGGACGAACGCCGGTTTTGACACGGGCCACGACCTCGAGTGTGTCTGTGTCAAACAAAGAGACCTGATCCCCATCGCGGTCGGCACTGGCCAGAAGCCTGCCGTTCGCCGAGATATCCAACCCTGCAGGCGCGGCACCGGTCTTCAGCGCGCCCAACACACTTAAATCTTGGCCAGATAGCACCCAGATGCGGGCGTTGTACCAGTCGGACACAAAGAGCTGATCGTGCGCAGGATCATAGGCGATCCCCGTCGGCCCGCCGTCCAGAACCACCTCAGCCAAGACTGCGCCGGTTTCGGGGTGGTGACGCCGGACGGTCTTGGCCTCCGGCGCAACCGTGTACACGGCCGCTTCGGACACAGCGATTCCCGCCGGTTGACCGGGTAGGGGCCAGCGCGCGATTTCGCGCCCTTCGTCCAGATCAAAGACACTCAGCGCCTCGCCGTTCTGACAGGTGATATAGGCGATATCCCCAAGCGCGGGTAGGGCGGCGCATCCCAGCGCCGCCGCCAATTCAAGAACCCGGCGCACCAAATTTCTCGACCAAGGCATCAAGACCAGCCTGATACACCCCGCTGACTGCGGCAATCGCGGCTTCGTCGTTTAACTCGGCGGGCGGATCGTTGTTCGGGTACCCACGATAGAAGGCACCCTTCCACTCGATCTTGGAGCCACCGCCATCGCGGGGCGTCACCGTCAGATGGGATGAGTAGTTGGTGACAGGCAGAACCTCGACCTTCACGTCGGTGATCCGGTAGGAATAGCTCATCTTGGTGGCATCGTACTTGTACAGGATCTCGTCGATCGTCGGACCGCCTTCTTCGCCAAGCACCAATTGGCGCGTGGCATCAATCTCGTTGCCGCCGTTCCCAGTGGTCGCATATACCGCAGGGTGCCACCCCATGTCCTGAAAATTGCCAATCGCAGCCCAAACATCTTCGGGTTCTGCAGCGACTTCGGTCGTCAGTGTGACCTTCTGGCGCGTGGGCCCGTGGGCATAGGCCAACCCGGGCAGTGCAGCCAAGGCGACCGCGCCAAGGAATAAGCGTCGTTTCATTGGGATCCTCCCCTGTCTTCTGTGAAGAACGTTGTTTTCAGGATGTACCGCATGCCGCGCTGCCAGCTTTCGTCCGTGTTGTTCCGGATATCGACCACACGGCCTTTGACCATGGTGCCCGTCGCGGCATCGCGCATCTGTAAATTCATGCTCAGGATTAGGTTCGAAACCTTCTGAACCTCGCCGACCAGAGAGTAGTCTGCCCCAAGCTTGGTCGCCATGCGCGTGTCGCAGCCATAGCATTTGGCGGGGTTCACGGTGGCGTCGATCTGCTCTTGCACAGGGGCTAGATCGACCAAGTCGTACCCGTTTTCGGCAAAGCGCTCGCGCACCATCGCCTCGAGCATGTCGATCCGCGCCATCTCTGCTGGGTCTTGGCCTAGTTCAGCAGTCTGCAAAGAGCTGTCCAGAAAGGTGATCCCGAAAAACGCAACGCTCTCAGCGCTTTGAGCAGAAGAGCCAAAGCCGAGCAGGGTTGTCAGGATCAGTGCGGTGTTCCGTAGCATACCGCCATCGTCACGCGGGACGGGGGCTGCTGCCAATTGCTCCGAAAGTATCGGTAGCGAGCCTCGCCGCCGCTCTGACAAGCTGTTGGTATGCGTCGGTATTCAGTGACGTGAACGTGTACGGAGGTGGCATGCGCGGACAAAAGGGAACATGGGCTTTGGCCTCTGTGATGGTGCTGGCCGGACTGGCACCCGCGGCGGCGGTCGAGGTGACCTCTGCTGTTTTGCGCGTGGACTATCAGACACTGCTGCCGATCTCGCGATATGACCTGAAGCCGGATGATTTGGGGTTCGCCGGTGCGGCGCTCGCCGACGAAGATAACAGCACGACGGGCCGCTTTCTGGGTCATACCTATGAAACTCGCACTCTTAGCGTTCCCCCCGAAGCCGCCGCCGAAGCCGCTGTCGAACTGGTCGCCGGCGGCGCGCCTTATGTGGTGGTCATCGCCAATGGGCCCGACACAGCGGCTATTGCGGATGCAGTGGCTGGGGCAGGTGGCATCGTTCTGAATGCGGGCGCCGCTGATAATAGTCTGCGCGGCGCTGAATGCCGTGAAAACCTGCTGCACATCGCGCCGTCCAATGACATGCGTGCGGATGCCGTGGCCCAATTTGCTATGTGGAAAAAGTGGCCACGCTGGGTACTTGTCGAAGGCTCCAATCCCGCGGATCAGGAATTGGGACAGAGTTACGAACGTGCTGCCCGCAAGTTCGGCGCCAAAGTGGTCGAGACCCGCACATTCGAAGATACCGGCGGCACGCGCCGCACGGACTCGGGTCATGTCTTGGTGCAGCGCCAATTGCCGACTTTTATGCAGGACTTGCCGCGCCACGATGTGGTCATGTCCGCCGACAACTCTGACTACTTTGCGGCGTATCTGCCCTATCATTTGTGGGATCCACGGCCCGTTATGGGCTCGGCTGGCCTGCGGCCGATGACCTTTCATCCCGCGCACGAGGCGTGGGGTGCAACCCAGTTCCATACTCGGTTCGAAGACCTAACGGGGCGCTATGTCCACGAAGAGGATTACGAGGTCTGGCTGGCTCTGCGCGTGATCGGAGAGGCCGTGACTCGAACCAGCAGCAACGATCCGGCGGTCCTGCGCGACTACATTCTGTCGGATGACTTCGAACTGGCCGCGTTCAAGGGGCAGAAGGTCACCTTCCGCGATTGGAATGGGCAGATGCGCCAGCCGATCTTGCTGTTTGACGACCACATCACAGTCAGCGTCAGTCCGCAGGATGGCTTTCTACACCAGATATCCCCGCTCGACACCCTAGGGCAGGACCGTGCCGAAAGCGCCTGTGCCGCCTTTGATTAACCCTAGATGGAGACCTCTGTGAAACCTCTGCTTTTGACGACTGCCCTCGTGATGGCCGCTACCTCGGTCTCTGCCAACCGCGCCTTCGTGTCGAACGAGCGGGGGAATACAGTCACCGTGATCGACACAGAGACGTGGCAGGTCGAGACAGAATTTTTTGCTGGAAATCGCCCGCGCGGGATCACCGTCAGCCCTGATGGGACTTTGCTGTATGTCTGTGCCTCTGATGATGATCAGGTCAAAGTGTTCAGCACTGAAACCTTCGAGGAACTCTATAGCCTGCCATCTGGTCCAGATCCTGAGCTATTCACTCTGCACCCGTCGGGCAATCCGCTGTATATCGCGAACGAGGACGACAATCTGGTGACTGTGACAGACACCGAAAGCCACACGGTTCTGGCAGAAATCCCTGTGGGGGTCGAACCCGAAGGCATGGCGATCTCTCCGGACACCAAGTTCGTAATTAACACCTCGGAAACCACGAACATGGCGCACTTTATCTCGACCGAGGATTACGAGATCAAACATAACATCCTCGTCGATCAGCGGCCGCGCTATGCCGAGTACACGCCGGACGGCAAGCGCCTGTTCGTGAGTTCAGAAATCGGGGGGACTGTATCGGTCATCGACATTGCAGACGACGGCACGCCGACCCTGACCAAGAAGATCGGCTTCGAAGTCTCTGGCGTGCTGCCGGAATGGCTGCAGCCTGTTGGGGTTAAAGTCACCGCGGACGGTAGTCGGATTTTTGTTGCCTTGGGGCCGGCGAACCGCGTGGCCGTCATCGACGGGGATACGCTCGAAGTGCTGGACTACATTCTGGTCGGGCAACGGGTGTGGCAGATGGCCTTTACGCCCGACGGCGCGCACTTGCTGACCACGAACGGCAATTCCAACGACATCACCGTGATCGACGTGGCCAAGGAAAAGGCCATTCAGTCCATTCAGGTCGGCCAGCAGCCTTGGGGCGTGGTCGTAACACCGAACTAATTGGGGAGAGAGTTATGAAAACTTGGATCGCGGCAGGCGCTTTGGCGCTGATCGCGGGTGGTGCAGCCGCCCATGACTATGGGTTCGCGGGGGTGCTGTCCGCGAACAACAAGGGCGAGATGCCCGAGATTACGCTGTCCGTCGGCAAACCCATCGCAGAAGGGCCGATCACGCTGAAGTCTGGAATGATGTACGAGCTGGAGATCGAGTCAGACGGCAGCGGGGAACTGGCGCTCGAGGGGCCGGGTTTCTTTCGTGCGATCTGGGTGAATGAGGTCGTCGTCAATGGGCTGGAAATGCGCCCCTTCGGCATGGAAAGCGTCGAGTTCGACGAAGCCGGCGAGATGGAGATTGACTTTCTGGCGATCAAACCGGGCGCGTATTTCCTGCGTATTCCGGGATCCAAGGGCGAAAGCCAGCGGGTCGAGATCACCATTCAATAGGTCGGCACGCAACCAGCCCCTCCTCTGACAGGGCTGCGTGCTGACGGATTAGATGGTTTGGGAGTCCAGATTGACCATTCGGCACTTCCAGCCTTGGACCGAGAATTTGGGGTGCTCGACCTGCCATTTGGCCAACTCAGGTTGTGCACCCATCATGCAAGCCATGGGGGTCACGTCGACAAAGGTCAGGCTCTTTTGCTCACAGACGTCAGGGGCTGTGGCGAGACAAGCCGTGAAGAGAAGTTCGATCATAAAGACATCCTTTCAGTCAGAGGGGATGCCCAAGCGTAATGCCGCAATGCAGCATTCACGTCAGGGTACTGGTTAAAAGACCATCACCTTTTGCATAATTTTGCGATTTTGCACAATATGTAGGCGCTATTTGCCGCAGGTCACGGAAAAAGCGTCCTCTGTCCCGCAGGTTAATGGGCGCGGTGGCCCTTGATCTCGCCTGTGGTCAGCACTGGCGAGGCGTCAATATCGTCGGCATTCAGCATCGCTGCGACTCGCTCCAGCGATGCTAGTAGCTGCGCTTGCTCCCAGTCTTTCAGCTGTTCGAACGCCTGAACGTAGCGCTGCTGCAGCGCGTCTGGCGCAGTCTGGACGGCCATCTGGCCGCTCTCGGTCAGGATGATGTTCGTCTGGCGGCGGTCTGTTTCAGAGCGTACGCGCACCGCATAGTTCCGCGCGACCAACCTATCCACAAGCGTAGTCACCGTGGCCTGCGACACGCCCATCTGAACCGCCAACTCCTTGGGGGTGGCGCTGCCATCCCGTGCGGCTGTGATCTGCAAAACCCGCAGTTGAGCAGGGGTCAGGCCAGCCGACTGCGCGAGGCTGCGCGAATAGAGTTCCGTCGCACGCAGAATACGGCGCAGGGCGATCAGGCTTTGGTCGGTTCGGTCACGGTGTTGTTCAGACATATTCCTTTATCGCACAAAACTGAAAATGCTTCAATTGGCTAAGTATCTCACCCTTGATCTTCGATTGTCGAAGGGAAATATTTTGGCCACTTGGTGTAAAAATCACGAAAAACATAAAGAAAACAAAGGCATTTATGGGATGTGAGAAAAACAACTTAGGTGGTTGAAATATTTTCAGCTTCTATTACTTTGACAGTCAAAGGAAACAACCCGAGAGGCCAACATGCCAGAGTTGCAAGTACAGACCGAAACGACTCCGATGCGAGTCATGCAGCCGATCCTGCGCAAGCCGGATGCGACTGATGGCAAGAACGTTTGGGAGCTCGTCCGGAGCTGTCGCCCTCTGGATGAAAACTCGATCTACGCCAACATCATTCAGGCTGACCATTTCCGCGATACATGCGTTCTGGCCGAGCTGAATGGCGAGGTCGTTGGCTGGATCTCGGGCCACATGATCCCGAACTCGAATGCGTTCTTTGTCTGGCAGGTTGCTGTCAGCCCCAAAGCGCGCGGACTGGGTTTGGGCAAAAAAATGCTGCGTGAATTGCTGTCGCGAGATGCGACCGCAGAGGCGCGTGAGTTGAAAACCACGATCACGCAAAGCAACGAAGCATCGTGGGGGCTGTTCCGCAGCTTTGCCCGCGACGTCGGCGGGGATCTGACCGATCAGCCGCACTTTACAGAAGACGAGCACTTTCAAGGTGAGTGTGCCACCGAACACATGGTGACCATCACTCTGCCGCGCGCTCAGGCTTCTGTTGCACGCGCCGCTTGAACTCTCCCCTCTTTTACGACTGACCAAAGGATTTTCCCCATGCCCAAAGACATGGCTACTGAACGTACGATCTATGAACGCCGCGAAAGCGGGGCACGTTCCTACTGCCGCGCCTTTCCTGCTTCGTTCACCGAGGCACGTGGCTCCGAAATCTTTACCGCTGACGGCAACCGCTACATTGACTTTCTCGCGGGCTGCTCTTCGCTGAACTACGGCCACAACGACGCCGACATGAAGGCCGCTCTGATCGAGCATATTGCTGGTGACGGCATCGCGCACGGTCTGGACCTGCACACCGATGCAAAGGGCGCGTTCCTGACCGCGTTTAACGATCACATTCTTGCGCCCCGCAAGATGGATCACCGCGTGATGTTCACCGGCCCGACCGGCGCGAACGCTGTTGAAGCGGCCATGAAAGTTGCGCGCAAAGTAACTGGTCGCACCAACATCATCTCGTTCACCAACGGCTTCCACGGTGTGACCATGGGCGCGCTGGCAGCAACCGGTAATGGCTACCACCGTGGTGGCGCTGGTATGGATAAGGCTGGCGTGACTCGCTTCCCCTTTGACGGCTACGCCGAAGGTGTGGACAGCGCCGCGCTCTTGGACCAGATGCTAAGCGACCCGTCGGGTGGCATCGACGCCCCCGCTGCGATCATGTTCGAAACAGTTCAAGGTGAAGGCGGCTTGAACCCGGCATCGGCGGACTGGGTTCGCAAGATGCAAGCGATCGCCCATAAGCACGGCGCATTGCTGATCATTGATGACATTCAGGCGGGTTGTGGCCGCACTGGCACTTTCTTCTCGTTTGATGAGATGGGCGTGCAGCCGGATATCGTCACCATGGCGAAATCGGTTTCGGGCTTTGGCCTGCCGATGGCGCTGATGTTGGTCCGTCCGCAGCACGACATCTTTGGCCCTGCCGAGCACAATGGCACCTTCCGTGGCAACACCCACGCCTTCGTCACCGCCCGTGTCGCGATCGAGAAATTCTGGGCCGATGATGCGTTCCAGACCGAGTTGGCCGAGAAGGCTGCTCTGATGACCGAAAAGCTGCAGCGCATCGCGGACCTTGTTCCTGGCGCCTACCTGAAGGGTCGCGGCCTGATGCAGGGTGTGGACGTTGGCTCGGGTGATCTGGCGTCGGACATCTGTGGCCGCGCCTATGAGAACGGCCTGATCGTCGAGACCTCGGGTCCGAATGACGAAGTGGTCAAGATCCTCGCGCCTTTGACGACCTCGAAAGAGCTGTTCGAAGAAGGCTTCGCGATCCTCGAGAAAGCGGCTCGCGACGTGCTGAACAACGCAAAGCTGGCAGCGGAGTAAGATATAATGATTGTGCGCGATTTTAACGAACTGAAGAAAACTGACCGCCACGTGGCTGACGCGCAGTGGACCTCGACCCGCATGCTTCTGGCGGATGATGGAATGGGCTTCTCGTTCCACATCACCATCCTCGAAGCGGGCTCGGAGCACACGTTCCACTACAAGCACCACTTCGAGAGCGTGTACTGCATGGCAGGCAAGGGCTCGATCACCGATATCGCCACCGGCGAGACCCACGAGATCAAGCCCGGCGTCATGTATGCCCTGAACCTGCACGACAAGCATATTCTGCGCGCCGAAGAAGAGCTGCACATGGCTTGCTGTTTTAACCCGCCCGTGACCGGCAAAGAGGTGCACCGTGAAGACGGCTCTTATGCCCCTGCCGAAGAGTTGGCGTAACAGCAGACAAGGATCTGATGACCTATACTGTCGAAAAAATCGGCGGGACCTCGATGTCTCGCGTGAACGAGTTGACCGAAACGCTGTTTATCCCGAACGGCGTCTCGGACGACATTTATGGCCGCATTTTCGTTGTCTCGGCGTTTGGTGGTATCACCAACCTGCTGCTGGAACATAAGAAAACCGGTGAGTCGGGCGTTTATGCTCGCTTTGCCGATGCGGATAATGATCACGGCTGGCATGATGCCCTGAGCCGCGTCGCGACTGAAATGCAGAAGGCACACGCAGCCGTTCTGGATCACTCGGCGGACATCGCGCAGGCAGATGCCTTTGTGTCAGAGCGTATCGCTGGTGCTCGCAACTGTCTGACCGACCTACAGCGTCTGTGCAGCTATGGCCACTTCCGCCTGTCGGAGCATATGCTGCACATCCGCGAACTGCTGTCTGGTTTGGGCGAGGCGCATTCGGCCTTTGTTACCAGTCTGATGTTGCAACGTCACGGCGTGAGCGCCCGTTTCGTGGATCTCTCTGGCTGGCGGGATCAGGGCGAAGTCTCGCTCGACGAACGCATCATGACCGCGATGAAAGACGTCGATCCCGCGACCGAGATGCCCATCGTGACCGGCTATGCCCAATGCGCCGAAGGCCTGATGCAGGAATTCGACCGTGGCTATTCCGAGGTGACGTTCTCGCGCATGGCAGCGCTGCTGCATGCCCGCGAAGCGATCATTCACAAAGAATTCCACTTGTCCTCCGCCGATCCCAAACTCGTTGGTGCAGGGGTGGCGCGCAAGTTGGGTCACACCAACTACGATGTGGCGGACCAGATGTCGAACATGGGGATGGAGGCGATCCACCCCAAGGCCGCGAAAACACTGCGCCAAGCTGATGTTCCTCTGCGTGTGGTGAATTGCTTTGACCCTGCCGATCCGGGCACCCTGATCGACGACCGTCCTGCAGAAAACGCAGCGGTCGAGATGATCACGGGTCTGGATATCGTGGCACTTGAGGTGTTTGAGCAGGACATGGTCGGGGTCAAAGGGTATGATGCTACCATTCTTGATGTGCTGACCCGTCACGGTGTCCGCATCGTGTCCAAGACCTCGAACGCGAACACGATCACGCACTACTTGGATGCCTCGCTCAAAACGATGCGCCGCGTAGAACGTGATCTGGCAGAGCGCTACCCGGGTGCCGAAGTCTCGGCCCGTCCGCTGTCCATGGCCTCGATCATTGGGCGTGACCTGCGCGGACTGTCGGTTCTGACCAAAGGTCTGCA
This sequence comes from Donghicola sp., assembly GCF_025210255.1. NCBI lineage: Bacteria > Pseudomonadati > Pseudomonadota > Alphaproteobacteria > Rhodobacterales > Roseobacteraceae > Donghicola > Donghicola sp. Next base: position 125,377 of record NZ_JAOARZ010000014.1, read on the forward strand.
AGCGTTGGCAAATTCCGGGATGGCTTGCCTTGGCGCGTCGCAAGGCCCGCGCAACGTCGACGTCCAGTTTATTCTGGAACGCGACGATCTGCAGCCCGCCATCAAGGCGCTGCACAAACAGCTGATCGAAGGCGTGACGCCGACCCTGAAGCAGGTCGCATAACAAAACGCCAAGTCCAACAGAGACATCAGGGGCCGCCGCGTGCGGCCCCTTTTGCGTGTTCAAAGGCGCAGCTGTTCATATTATGCATTGAAAATAGGCATTTCGGGGCTGCACGTCTGTCCAATTCCTGATTATGCGCTTGCGATATTGCGCATGCAGAAATTTCGGTCTATCCCGAAGTCAAGCGGGCGGCGTATCGCCCGACACCTTGGTCGCAACGGCGCGACTTTTTCCGATCTTAACCCGTCACGGGTTGCAGCAATGACGCTGTTTCTGGCCTCGCATCCCGAGGTCTTCGGAAACTCCTGAACTGATCCATGTTCCCATTGCTTCGGCCTGATCGCAGTCCTTTGGACGCTCGGCCACACGAACCGGAGAGTCTTATGACCAAGGCACGTCTTGTTATTGTTGGAAACGGTATGGCCCCTGGCCGGATGCTCGAACACCTGTTCGATCTGGCGGGCGATGCGTTCGACGTCACGATTTTCAACGCCGAACCCCGAGTGAACTACGACCGTATCATGCTGTCGCCCGTCCTGTCCGGCGAGAAGTCCTATGAGGACATCATCATTCACGGCGACGGCTGGTACGAAGAGCACGGGATCACGCTTCATCGCGGTGAAAAGGTCGTGAAGATCGACCGCGTGGGCAAGACCGTGACCTCCGAAGGCGGGATCGTCGCGCCCTATGACAAGCTGGTGCTGGCGACGGGCTCGAACCCCTTTATCATTCCTGTACCGGGCCATCAGCTGGACGGCGTTCTGGCCTACCGCGATCTGGATGACGTGGACGGCATGCTCAAGGCGGTTGAGCAGGGCGGCCGTGCGGTTGTCATCGGCGGCGGTCTCTTGGGCCTCGAGGCGGCGGCTGGCCTCAAGATGCGCGGCATGGACGTGACGGTTCTGCACCTGTTGCCCACCCTGATGGAGCGTCAGCTGGACCCCGCAGCGGGCTATCTGCTGCAAAAGGAACTCGAAGGACGCGGGATCGAAGTGCGCTGTGGTGCCAACACCAAGGCGATCCACGGCAATGGCAAGGTCGAGCAGGTCGAGCTGGAAGACGGCACGATCATCGACGCAACGCTGGTTGTGATGGCCGTGGGCATCCGCCCGAATGTGGAGCTGGCCAAAGAGTCCGGTCTCGACGTGAACCGCGGGATTGTGACCGACAGCGCCATGTGCACCTCGGACCCGGACATCTACTCGGTCGGTGAATGTGCCGAAGTGGGCGGCCGCGTCTACGGTCTGGTGGCCCCGCTGTATCAGATGGCGAAATCGGCAGCGCACCACCTGTGCAAGCTGGAAGACAACGATTTTGTCCACGCAGAAACACCGACCAAGCTGAAGGGCACCGGCGTAAATCTCTATTCCGTGGGCGAATTCGGCGACGGTCCCGATCTGGAAGACGTGGTTCTGCGCGACGCGAACCGTGGCACCTATCGCCGTGTGATCATGCGCGGCAATCAGGTGGTCGGCGCGGTGCTGTACGGCGATGTCACCGACGGCATGTGGTACAATGAAATGCTGAAGTCCGGTCAGGATATCAGCGAAATCCGCGATACCCTGATCTTTGGTCAAGCGCACCAAGGCGGCGCGGCGGCAGACCCGCTGGCAGCTGTGGCCAATCTGGCCGATGACGCGGAAATCTGTGGCTGTAACGGCATCTGCAAAGGCCAGATCGTCAAAACCATTCAGGACAAGGGCTTGACTTCGCTCGCCGAAGTGCGCGCCCACACCAAAGCCTCGGCCTCTTGCGGGACCTGTACCGGTCTTGTCGAAAGCGTGATGGCGATCACCCTTGGCGACGGCTACGCCAAGAAGGTCGAAGGCATGTGCGGCTGTACCGATCTGGGTCACGGCGATGTGCGCCGTCTGATCAAAGCCAAGGGCCTGAAATCGATCCCCGCGGTCATGCAGGAGCTGGAGTGGAAAACCTCTGGCGGCTGTGCAAAGTGCCGTCCGGCGCTCAACTACTACCTGCTTGCCGATTGGCCGGGCGAGTACAAAGACGACCAGCAGTCGCGCTTTATCAACGAACGCGTCCACGCCAACATCCAGAAAGACGGCACCTATTCCGTGGTGCCGCGGATGTGGGGCGGCATGACCACGTCGGACGAATTGCGGGCCATCGCGGATGTGGTCGACAAGTTTCAGATCCCAGATGTCAAAGTCACCGGCGGTCAGCGCATCGACCTCTTGGGCGTCAAGAAAGAGGATCTGCCCGCCGTTTGGGCCGACCTGAACGCCGCTGGCATGGTCTCGGGCCACGCTTATGCCAAGGGTCTGCGCACGGTCAAAACCTGTGTGGGCAGCACTTGGTGCCGCTTTGGCACGCAGGACTCCACCGGCCTCGGTATCAAGCTCGAGAAGTTCATGTGGGGCTCTTGGACACCCGCCAAGGTCAAGCTCGCGGTCACCGGTTGCCCCCGCAACTGCGCCGAAGCGACCTGCAAGGACATCGGCGTGATCTGCGTCGATAGCGGCTACGAGATCGTCTATGGCGGCGCGGCCGGTCTGCACATCCAAGGCACGACCAAACTGGGCACCGTGAAGACCGAAGAAGAGGTCATGGAGATCGCAGGCGCGATGACCCAGATGTACCGCGAACAGGGCTTCTATCTGGAGCGCATCTACAAGTGGGCGGACCGCGTGGGCTACGACACGGTCAAGGCCGCGATCTTTGACGATCTGGACAGCCGCCGCGCCTATAACGAGCGCTTCATCAATAGCCAGAAGTTCAGCCAGACCGACCCGTGGTCCGAGCGCGTGTCCGGCGTGGACAAGCACGAGTTCAACCCCTTGGCCGTGTTCGGCGAAGAAGCGATGGAGCCCGCAGAATGAACGCCCCTGTCACCGAAAGCCAGCTGGACTGGCGCCTGATCGGCACCATCGACGACGTGCCGCTCCAAGGCTCGCGCTGCGTGAAAAACGGCGAGACGACCATCGCGATCTTCCGCACCGCCAAGGATAAAATCTTCGCCCTCGAGGACAAATGCCCCCACAAAAACGGGCCTTTGTCGCAGGGTATCGTCCATGACGGTTGCGTGACGTGTCCGCTGCACAACTGGGTGATTTCGCTCGAGAGCGGGATGGCCCAAGGCGCGGACAGTGGCCAAACGGCCTCTTTTCCGGTTCGCGTCGAGGGGCGCGAGATCTATTTGAGTTTGTCGCCAAAGGTATGAGTTTTGCGGTGGAGGGGCCGCAACATTGTTCCACAAAAACAAGAACAAGGGACGAGTGAGGTGACATGGCGATCCTGCCCCGAGGGGCGGGATCGCCTCTTTTTCTCGCGCCGTTTGATCGGCTCAATGGGAAAAGGATACTCGTTACAGGCGATTTCACGGGCTTTTTGAGTGTCGAGGTCTGGCAAACTTCCCGCGATTTCACCGACACGTTGGGTAGCGTACCGATAGACCGCCAACGTTTCAGAGATGCGACAAAGCTAACGATCCAAACAAATAAAATGCCACCGAGCGCAAATCATTATCGGATAGCGTTTTTGCGCGGTTCGGCTAGTCTTGCGATATGGACAGTGAAACCGAACGCCCCGCGCTCCGTCTAAGAATTGTGTTTGGCCAAGATGCGATGCTTGGACCGGGCAAAGCAGAATTGCTTGAGCGGATTGATCGCACGGGCTCTATCTCTGCGGCCGGTCGCGAGATGGGGATGAGTTACAAGCGGGCCTGGCTGCTTGTGGGGACGATGAACACGATGTTTCGCGAACCTGTCGTGCATAGCGCGCGAGGGGGCAGCAACGGGGGCGGGGCGACATTGACGCCGCTGGGGGCCGAGGTGCTGCGGCTCTATCGTGCTGTGGAAACGACCGCGAGCGCCTCCGGGGCCGAAGATATCAACCGGCTGCACGGCTTGCTCGCGGATATGGCCACTGGAAAATAACGGTTGACGGGCTCTTGTTTGGATGGCGTTATTTCCGGCGGGGAATATTGAAAGGAATGCGTCTTGGGGCTGACACGCAGAGAATTCGGAATGCTTGGGCTGGCAGCTGCGGCTTTTGGCCAGACGGCCGACGCCTCTGACATGCCGGTCATTGCCGTCGCGTCCGATCTGTCCTTTGCGATCGCTGATCTGCAAGAGCATTTCACCCAGAAGTCGGGTCATGGGTTGCGCATCACTTTGGGCGCGACGGGCAACTTCGCGCGGCAGATCAGGGCAGGGGCGCCGTATCAGATGTTCATGGCGGCAGACGAAACCTTTGTGCAGGATTTGGCCGCTGACGGTCTGACGCGTGACGCTGGCACGCTGTATGCCGAAGGCAGGGTATCGCTCATCGCGCCGTCAGGTTCTGTTCTAAAGCCGGACGGAACCCTGAACGATCTACGGACCGCGTTAGAGGGCGGCCGCGTAACCCGTTTTGCCATCGCGAACCCAGAGCATGCCCCTTACGGTCAGCGCGCGAAAGAAGCCCTGCAGCACGCCGGCCTGTGGGAGGCGATCCAGCCGCACTTGATCCTTGGCGAGAATGTAGCTCAAGCCGCGCAGTTTGCGGTGTCCGGCAATGCCGATGGGGGATTGATTGCGCATTCGTTGGCTTTGGCGCCTGAACTGAAGGCGCGGGGCCAATCCGATCTGATCGCGGCAGACTGGCACAATCCGTTGCTGCAACGCATGGTGCTTTTGCCCTCGGCGGGGCCAGAGGCCGAAGCATTCTATGCCTACGTCCAGTCCCCAGAGGCCAAAGAGATCCTCGCGACCTATGGCTTTTCCCTGCCGCAGGGGGGCTGATGGACTGGACGGCGCTCTTTCTGTCTCTGCGTCTGGCGGGGTGGACGGTTGTCCTGCTGCTGCCCGTCGCCGTGATCATGGGCCGGGTGCTGGCCTATCAAAGCTTTCGCGGCAAAGGATTGTTCGAGGCGCTCGTGATGCTGCCGCTGGTCCTGCCGCCCACGGTGTTCGGCTATTACCTTTTGGTGGTGCTGGGGCGCGGTGCCCCGATTGGGGATTTCTGGCAGCAGACGTTTGGTCAGCCCTTGGTCTTTAGTTTCGAAGGGCTCGTGCTGGCCTCGGTCATCTTTAATCTGCCGTTTGCGATCCAGCCCGCGCAGCGCGGGTTCGAAGCTGTCCCGCAAGATATTCGCGAGGCCGCGGCCTGTTGTGGTATGTCGCCGTGGCGCAGTCTGTTGCAGGTCGAGTTGCCCTTGGCTTGGCCAGGTTTGATGACTGCGATGGTCCTGACGTTTGCGCATACCCTTGGGGAGTTCGGGATTGTGCTGATGGTAGGTGGGTCCATTCCGGGCGAGACGCGCACCATCGCGATTGCGATCTATGACCGTGTCCAGGCCTTTGACTATGATGGCGCGGCTGTTATGTCGGCGGTGCTTGTGGGGATTTCGCTGTTCACCATTGGGATCACCTACTTGCTGTCTGCACGCGTGGGGCGGCGCTTGTCATGAGCCTGAGCTTTTCGGCAAAAGCCATTGCGCCCATCCCGCTTGATCTGTCGTTCGAGGCCAAGGAAGGCGAGGTTCTGGCGTTAGTTGGCCATTCTGGGTCGGGCAAGACCACCATTCTGCGTACAATTGCCGGGCTCTGGGCCCCGCAGGACGCCGAGGTTCTGTGCAGCGGGGCAACGTGGCTTCGCACTGCGTCAGGGGTTGATGTTCCGGCCCATCGTCGGCGAGTCGGGGTGGTTTTCCAGAATTACGCACTGTTTCCCCATATGACGGCCAAGCAGAATGTGATGTCCGCGATGCCGGCCACTGTCCGCGACAAATCTAGCGCCGCATTGGATTGGCTGGCGCGGGTGAACCTGCCGGATATGGCGGGACGCAAACCAGCCGAGCTGTCAGGCGGGCAGCAGCAGCGCGTGGCCTTGGCGCGGGCCTTGGCGCGTGCGCCGGATGTCCTGCTTTTGGATGAACCTTTCTCTGCAGTGGACCGCGTTACGCGGGAACGGCTGCATGCAGAGCTGATCGCGCTGCGCTCTGATCTATCGATGCCTGTTATTTTGGTCACTCACGACATGGCCGAGGCCCAAGCGCTGGCCGACCAAATGGTTGTGATCGATCAAGGGCGGGTGATCCGCCAAGGCCCCACAGCCGAGGTTATGTCTGATCCAGCGGCGCTTCGCGCGATGGGGCTGCGGGATCTGGCATCCTTGCTGACGGCGCGTGTCTCTGCGCACGACGACGATGGTCTGACACAGTTGGAAACGGCGACGGGCCCCATTTGGCTACCGCGCGTCAAAGCAGAGGTCGGAACGACCCTGCGTGTCCGCGTTCTGGCGCACGAAGTCATCTTGTCCCGCGCTCGCCCCGAGGGGCTGTCGGCGCAGAACATCCTGCCCGCCGTCGTGGATCGCATCGTCTCTGGCGAAGGGCCCGGCGTGATCGTGCACCTTGCGATTGGCGGGGACGAGGTTCTGGCGCGGATCACCAGACGCGCCGCGCGTGATCTGGAGCTGGCTGTCGGCCAGCCCTGTCACATGGTTTTGAAATCCATGTCGGTCGCCCGAGACCACGTGCGCGGATAACGCCCGCCCTCAGACGTTCCCTTCGGTTTCGATATGGATCACCGTCCCGCAATGCTTGCAGTGGACCGCATCCGCGTCGTGCAGCACCAGCCCGCACACATCGCATTCCTGGCGCACTTTGGACGGACGGAACAGTACTTGGAGCAAGCGCAAGAACAGCGTCACGCCAAAGATCATAACCAAAACCGACAGGAGCCGCCCCCATGGCCCGCCGAGCGTGATGTCCCCAAATCCGGTCGTGGTCAGGGTCGTGACCGTGAAATATAGCGCGTCAACGTAATTTCGGATCTCTGGATTGATGCCGTACTGGGTGGCATAGATCAGGCCCGTCATGATGAACAGGAATACACCCAAGTTCATTGACGATAGAATGATGTCCTCGTTCTTGCGGAAATAGCCAAAGTCCTGACGCAGCCGCGCCAACGTCTGATAGGTATGCAGCAGTCGCAGCGTACGCAGCACGCGCAGGAACCCAAGGCCTTCGCCCGCGATGGGTGCCAGAAAGGACACGACGGACACGATGTCAGCCCATGTAGACAAGCGCGTCAGGTAGCGGCTCTTGTGACGTTCGATCCACAAGCGCACGATAAAATCGGCAAGGATCAGGATGCCAAAGACCACGTCTATCGCCTCGATGAGCGGGGTGTGCGTAAAGAAAGACGTGACCACTACGAACCCGATCGTCACAAGGTCGAAGATCAACAGAATATAGCGAAAGGTGTGCGCGGCGTGGCTGTCGCCTTCGTACAAGGCGCGGATGCGGTCCAACACGAGTCTGCCTCTTGGGTTGTTTGCCAAAGAGTTGCATATGGTCAGACCAAGAGCCAGAGGGCCAGATCACGCGGCCCGCACCCTGATACGGATGCGGGCCGGTTTTGGTCAGAGTTGCGCCAGCATGTCGGCGGCAGGCGTGTAGGGCAGGTCCTGCGCCACGGCGACGGGCTCGCAGGTCACAACCCCTTTGGCGACGTTCAGGCCGTTCAACAGGTGGGGGTCACGGCGCAACGCCTCGGCCACACCCAGATCCGCCAGTTGTAGCAGATGGGGCAGGGTGGCGTTGTTAAGCGCATAGGTCGAGGTGCGGGCCACGGCGCCGGGCATGTTGGCAACGCAGTAGTGCACGATGCCTTCCTCGATATAGATCGGATCGGCATGTGTGGTTGCGCGCGAAGTCTCGAAGCAGCCGCCTTGGTCGATCGCCACGTCCACAAGAACCGCGCCGGGCTGCATGGTTTTCAGCATCTCTCGAGTGACCAGCTTGGGGGCCGCTGCGCCGGGGATCAGGACCGCTCCGACAACGACATCCGCATCCTTGATTGCAGCTTCGAGCAGGCTTTGGCTCGAATACACTGTCTTGACCGCGCCGCCGAACTGCTGGTCGATGCTCTCGAGCACGTCATTCGACCGGTCCAGAATGGTAACATCCGCGCCAAGGCCAACTGCCATCTGCGCCGCGTTTCGGCCGACAACACCGCCGCCGATGATCACAATCTTGCCCGGTGCTACACCCGGCACACCGCCAAGCAGAACGCCGCGACCGCCCTTGGCCTTTTCCAGCGCGGCCGCTCCGGCCTGCACGGACATCCGGCCGGCAACCTGCGACATCGGCTTCAGCAAGGGCAAGCCGCCGCGCGCAGAGGTGACCGTTTCATAGGCGATGCAGGTCGCACCAGAGGCGATCAGGTCATTGGTCTGGGGTGCGTCAGGGGCAAGGTGCAGATAAGTGTAGAGCGTCTGGTCCGCGCGCAGGCGTTTGCGCTCAACCTCTTGGGGCTCTTTGACCTTGACGATGATGTCAGCAGTCTCGAAGACCTCGTCCACGCTCGCAATGGTCGCGCCTGCGGCGATGTAAGCGTTATCGCTGGCGCCGATGCCATCGCCTGCGCCAGTTTCCATGGTCACACTATGTCCGTGTGCCACAAGCTCGGCCGCGCTTTCGGGCGTCAAGCCGACGCGGTATTCGTGGTTCTTGATTTCTTTGGGGCAACCGATACGCATTGTATTCTCCTGAATTCGCGTTGCCTTAATCATGCGCTTGATTGCCGCGTATGAGTTTCGAATGCTGGTCTGATTGGCGGGTTTTTACGAAGAAGTTTGCGTATCTAACGCTCAGTGTCGATGAATATTGCGTAGATTTGTTTCTGCGCCGCAGTATGGCCCGCTCGTGGATTCGCAGATTGTCGCTTTGTGTGCCTTCTGGCACATTTCACGCATGACCAGCGCTCATCCCATCCCCTCCTTTAACCTGTTCGGGGAAACCACCGTGTTTCCGGATGTGGTGCATTGCGAGCAGTACTTCGACCGCGCTGCCCAACATGATTGGGCGATTTCAGCGCACCGGCATGACCAGATGGCGCAGCTGTTCGTGATGGACGAAGGGAGCGCCGAAGTCTCGCTCGATGGTGCGACGCGGCACCTGAACACAGGCTGGTATCTCTTTGTGCCGCCCCACGTGGTACACGGGTTTAACTTTACCCGTGGGTCCCAAGGTGTGGTGATCTCTTTTCCAACCAGTGTGTTTCTGGGGTTGGCAGGCGAGGGCGGTCAGATCACGAGCGCGCTGTCGCGGCCCTTCTTGGGGCAGATCACGCCAGAGATTGGCAACCTGTGTTCCGTGCTCTCGACCTTGTTTGCGGGGCGCGGGGCATTCAGAGCGCAGAGCCTTGTATCCTCGGCGCAGGCGATCCTGTCGTTGGTGGCCGAGGCCAGTCCGGTGGAACTGGGGGATGGCGCGGATGACCGACTCAAGCGACTCGATGCCCTGATTGCTGCGCACATGTCCGAGGGGTGGAGTGCCCGAGATTACGCCGACGCGCTGTCAATTACGACCGGCCATTTGAGTCGGCTGTGCCGCAACGCGACGGGGCAGGGTGCAGCAGTGTATATCGAGGCCGCGATGATGGCAGAGGCCCGCAGGCTGCTGGCCTTCACGCGGTTGCAGGTGTCCGAAGTGGGATACAGGCTTGGGTTTTCCGACCCCTCCTACTTCTCGAAACGGTTCAAAGCCAAAGAGGGTCTGACCCCGCTCGCTTACAAAGCTCGTTTCGCGCCAGAGGTGTGATCCGCGCACCAGTTTGCCCTCAGGAAGTTGTAATCAGTGCGTGTTTTGTGGCTGCTTTTTCAGTCACTTATTCGCTTTTTCGCGATGGGCTGATCTGCGGACGCCCTTCCTCTTATGCTTGATCGGCATGCACGAAAACTACCAGACTGCGCTCAGTTCCTCTATTTTCAATATATGTTTTCTCGGCCACCCTCTGCGTCAGGAGGAGTGTCTGCCATTCGTAATTCGGCTTTGTGTGTAAGGGGTGCGTTGGCTGACGGGAACGTGAAGAGTGGATAATTGTTCATTGACAGAACAATTAATTCCATGACACGTTTCAGGCAACGGGAGGACATTCATGGATATCAAGGGCAAAGTAGCGCTTGTCACCGGTGGTGGCAGCGGACTTGGAGAGGCAACCGCGCGCCGTCTGGCCGCCGCAGGGGCCAAAGTCGCCGTCGTCGATCTGTCGCAAGAGCGCGCCGACGCTGTGGCCAATAGCATCGGCGGCGTGGGCATCGCAGCGGACGTGTCGAATGCGGAGCAGGTCGAGGCAGGCTTTGCCAAAGCGGCCGAGGTTTTGGGCGCAACCCCAGCAATTGTTGTCAGTTGCGCAGGGATCGGGACCGCGTCGCGTATTCTGCCGAGGGATGGATCGCTGACCATCGACAGCTTTGCCTTGGCCCTGAAAGTCAACCTATTGGGCACTTATACCGTCCTGAATATCGCGGCCCGCGAGATGGCCAAGGTCGATCCGCTGGACGAAGATGGCTCGCGCGGTGTGATCATCAATACCTCGTCGGTCGCGTTCGAGGATGGCCAGATCGGGCAGGCGGCGTATTCGGCGTCCAAGGGGGGCGTCGCCTCGATGACCTTGCCTGCCGCACGTGAGCTGGCGCGCTTTGGCATCCGCGTGGTGGCCATCGCACCCGGCCTGTTCGAGACCGCCATGAGCGCCGGACTGCCCGACGACATTCGCGCCGAGATTTGCAAAAGCATTCCGTTCCCCAGCCGGATGGGCATGCCTGATGAGTACGCGCGTCTGGTCGAGCAAACCGTCGAAAATTCCATGCTGAACGGCACTGTCATCCGTCTGGATGCCTCTGCCCGTATGCCAGCCAAGTAAGAAGAAAGAACATCGATGTCTCAGAGCACCGAATACCTGAAGGTCGAGATTGATGGCGCGATCGCCACTCTGACCATGAACCGCCCCGGCAAGCGCAACGCGATGTGCGACGAGTTGCTGGACGCGATTGACGCGTTTTTCTCGAACCCGCCCGAGGGCGTGCGCGTCGTCATCCTGACCGGCACCGAAGGGCACTACTGCTCGGGCCTCGACCTGTCCGAGCATGTGGCTCGCAATGCCGAAGGCACCATGCGCCACAGCCGCAACTGGCACCGCGTGATGGACCTGATCCAGTTCAGCGGTCTGCCTGTCATCTCGGCTATGTATGGCGCGGTGATCGGTGGCGGTTTGGAGATGGCAACCAGCACACACGTGCGGATCGCCGAACCCAGCACGATCTTCCAGCTGCCCGAAGGCATGCGCGGCATCTTTGTCGGCGGCGGCGCGACTGTGCGCGTGGGACGTATCCTTGGGGCCGACCGCATGTGCGAGATGATGCTGACGGGCCGCAAGTACAACGCCGAAGAAGGCTTCACTCTGGGCCTGACGCACTACTCGGTTGGCGAAGGTGAGGCGATGCCACTGGCCCGCAAGCTGGCCGCGAAGATCGCGAAAAACGCGAGCCTGTCCAACTACATGATGATCAACGCGATCAGCCGGATCAACGACATGTCCAAGGCTGACGGGCTGTTCACCGAAAGCCTGTGCGCTGCGGTGTCCCAGACCAGCGAAGATGCAGAAGAGGGCTTGAAAGCCTTCCTCGAAAAGCGTGCGCCGGTCTTCCGGTAACGCCACGAGATTTGTCCGTCCCAAAGAGGAGGGGGCGGACACACAGATTTCATTCGACCCACAGGACGATAGGGAGGCCCTGAGAATGACGAACTTTACCCGCCGTAGCATGATGGCAACCATGGGTGCCGCACTGGCAACCCCTGCGCTTCTGTCGCGCGCCAACGCTGCCGAAATCACCCTGCGTTTGCACCACTTCCTGCCCGCCGTGGCACCGATGCAGAGCAAGTTCTTTGAACCGTGGGCGGCCGAGCTGAAAGAAGCGTCGAACGGTGCGATTGACGTGCAGATGTTCCCCTCGATGCAGCTGGGTGGCAAGCCGCCGCAGTTGGCAGACCAGACACGTCAGGGCATCTGCGACATCGCATGGACCCTGCCTGTCTACACCCCCGACCGTTTCCCCGTTGCCGAAACCATGGCGCTGCCCTTCATGGTCAAGAACGCCGAGAAGACGTCGGTTGTCATGCAGACCCTGATGGATGAGTTCGGCGAAGGCGAATACAGCGGCATGAAGACGCTGGCCTTCCACACCCACGATGGCGGTAAACTTCACACCCGCGGCGGTCCTGTCACCAGCACCGCTGACCTTCAGGGTCTGAAGCTGCGCGCACCGAACCAGGCGACCGGCGAAATGCTGACCGCGCTGGGGGCCGAGGTTGTCTTCTTCCCCGTGACCGAAATGGTTGTTGGTTTGTCGAACGGTGTGATTGACGGCTGCTGTCTACCATACGAGGTTGTGCCCGCGTTCAAACTGCAAGAACTGACCAGCACCACGTCGCAGCCTGCGGCTGGATCGCGCGGCCTGTACTGCAACACCTTCTCTCTGGTGATGAACCAGCGTTCGTACGACAAGATGTCGCCCGACGTCCAGAAAGTGATCGACGATCACTCGGGCATGGCGCTGTCCCAGCGCATCGGCAAGCAGTTCGACGAATTCGAAGCCTTTGGCAAATCGGTCGTGGAAAAGCAGGGCAACACCATCGCGGAAATCCCCGCCGAGACCATCGCGGAATGGCAGGAAAAGGCGATGCCGATCCACGAGGCTTGGGTGCAGAAGCTCAACGATCGTGGTCTGGACGGTGCCGCCATTCTGGCCCGCGCAAACGAACTGCTGGACGCATAAGTCATGGCAGAACGCCTCGAAAACGAGGACTGGCAAGGGGTCCAAGGCCCCTTGTTCAAGATCCTGCGCCCCATTTGTTGGACCTCGGCCGGTATCGGCGGGTTGGCGATCTTCGGGGCGGCGATTGTGGTGACCGCGTCTGTCATCATGCGAAATCTGGGTCTCGGCGGTGTGCGCGGGGACTTCGAATTGGTCGAGTTGGTCTGCGCGGCCTGTGCGTCCCTATTCTTGCCTCTCTGCCAGTTGAACAAAGGGCATGTGATGGTGGATCTGTTCACCGCGTGGATGCCTTTCAAGGCGCAGCGTCGCTTGGACGGGATTTGGACCCTGCTGTTTGCCTTTGTCTGGGGTCTACTCTGCTGGCGCCTGTCGATCGGGCTCGAGGAAATCCACAGCTACGGTGACAAGACCATGCTGCTGCGGGCGCCTGTCTGGTGGGTCTATGTACCTGCAGTCTTTGGTACCGCGCTGTCGGCGATCGTAGCCTTTGCCATGAGCCTGCCGATGATCTTTTCATCCATGCGCGGAATGGAGCGAACCTGATGGACGCGACGGTAATTGCAACAATCATGGTGATCGTCCTCTTGCTGGCGATCTTCATTCGCATGCCTATCGCGCTGGCGATGGGGGCTGTGGGCGCTGTGGGCTATTCGGTTCTGGCCAGCCCCTATGCCTTGATGGCGTATTTCAATACCGCGTGGGTCGACAAGTTCATGTCCTATGAACTGGCGATTGTGCCGCTGTTCATCCTGATGGGCCATTTGGCGACCCGCACCGGTATCTCTGGCGCGATCTTCCAAGCGTCAAACGCGTGGATTGGTCACTTCCGTGGCGGTCTGGCGATGGCGGCTGTGGCAGGCTGTGCGATGTTCGGTTCGATCTCTGGCTCGTCGCTGGCGACTGCCTCGACCATGGCTAAAGTCGCGCTGCCGGAGATGCGCAAGCATGGTTATTCGGGCGCTCTGTCCTCGGGGTCTCTCGCGGCAGGGGGTACACTGGGTATTCTGATCCCGCCCTCGGTGGTGCTCATCATCTATGCTCTGCTGACCGAACAGAACATCGTAAAGCTGTTCTTGGCCGCGACGATCCCCGGCATTCTGGCTGTGATCGGCTTCTTCATCGCGATCATGGTTTACGTGCGTCTCTATCCCGAAGAGGGCCCGACCCACGAGAAGGCAGACTTCAAAACCCGCCTGAAATCTCTGGGTGAAATCTGGCACGTGGTCGCGATCTTTGTGGTGGTGCTTGGCGGTATCTACGGTGGCTTCTTCACTCCGGCCGAGGGCGCGTCTGTCGGCGTGGTGATGACACTGGCCGTGGGTCTGTTCAAAGCAGGCCTGAGCTTCCGTGAACTCATGGACTGCCTGATTGACACAGCCGGTTCGACCGCGATGATCTTTGCCATCGTGTTCGGTGCGGACATCTTCAACGTGGCGCTTGCGCTCAGCCAGATGCCTGCCGAAGTGGCCGACTACTTCCGTAATGCGGACATCGCGCCGATGACGGTGATGCTGGGAATGATCGTGTTCTACCTGATCATGGGCTGCGTCATGGACAGCTTGTCGATGATCCTCTTGACCGTGCCGGTGTTCTTTCCGACCGTAATGGCGCTGGACTTTGGCTTGATGCCGGAACAGCAGGCCATGTGGTTCGGGATTATCACGCTGGTGGTCGTCGAGATGGGCTTGATCACGCCACCTGTCGGGATGAACCTGTTCGTGATCTCGGCCATGGCCAAGGATATTCCGACCGGTCAGATATTCCGCGGAACGACCCCGTTCATCATCGCAGAGTTCTGCCGGATCGCGCTACTGGTCAGCTTTCCAGCGCTCAGCTATTGGCTGGTCGCCATAGTGGCCGGCTAAGCAGGAGAAGGATGATGGCGAAAGTGGCACGGAAACAGACTGCAGCGGCACCCGCTCCGAATGACGAAGTTCTGCGTCAATTCTACGGCTACAGCTTGAAGCACAGCTACCTGCTGATCCGCGATGACATGATCCAGACGATCGAACCTTTGGGGCTGCGTGTGGCGACGTTTTCTGCGCTCGCCATCATCAACGCCCATCCAGACATCACCCAGACCCAGCTGGCGCAGGCACTGCGTATCGAACGGTCTGGCGTGGTGGTGCTGGTGGACGAGTTGGAAAATGCCGATCTGATCGGGCGCAATCGCGTCCCGGGTGACCGGCGCTCCTATGCTTTGCGGGCCACGCTCGCGGGGCAGAAGCTCTGGAAAAAGGCGGTAGCGACCGTGCACGAACATGAACGTGTGATGCTGTCGGCCCTGACCGAAGACGAGCAAAAGACATTGAAAGACCTGTTGTGGCGCATCGGCGCTACGGAACAATCCGACTAAGGGCGGGAGGGCCCAGAGGGGGAATTATGAAAAATGAGATTACGGGGCTGACCATGGTCCCGCACTCTGTCCGGCTCGACCGCCGCGACAGCACTCTCGAAATGTGCTCGAACGTTGCCTGTGATCCGATCGTTGATCACACTGGCGTCTGGATCGAACAGTGGGCGGCCAAGACACCCGATCAGGTCTATATCGCAGAGCGGGCAGGGGACAGCTGGCGCGAAGTGACCTACGCGGCGCTGCTGGAGCAGGTCAAAGCGATTGCGTCGTCTCTGGCGGCTCGCGGTTTGGGCCAAGAGACACCGATCGTGATCATGTCCGGCAATGGTGTCGACCACGCGCTGCTGTCCTTGGGCGCACAGTGGGCCGGCGTTCCGACTGTGCCGCTGGCCGAACAGTATTCGCTGATCCCCGAGGCACACGCCCGTCTGGTCTACGTGCTGGACAAGGTCAAACCGGCAATGGCCTTTGTCGATGACGCGGGCCGCTACGCCGAGGCGCTGAAGCGTCCAGAGCTGGCGGACGTGGAAATCGTGGCTTCAATGACCGCAGGCGCGCCTGTTGCAGTGACCCCCTTTGCCGATCTGCTGGCGGGTGATGAGAGCGTCGATCTGGACGCGGTGCACGCCACTGTCGGCCCTGATACGCTGGCGAAAATCCTGTTCACCTCGGGCTCGTCTTCGGACCCCAAGGGCGTTCTGACCACCCAGCGCATGATGTGCGCGAACCAGGCGCAGATGGCGTCTGTCATGCCCTTCCTCAAGGAAAAAGCCCCCAGCATCACCGACTGGCTGCCTTGGAACCACGTGTTCGGCGGATCGCACAACGCGTACATGATGCTGGCAAATGGCGGCAGTCTCTACATCGACAACGGCAAACCGACCAAGTCGGGCTTCAAGCACACCGTTCAGAACATCATCGACAAACCCGGGACGCTGTCTTTCAACGTGCCCGTTGGCTTTGCGATGCTTGTCCATGAGATGGAGACTAATCTTGACCTGCGCCAAGCGTATTTCCGTGATCTTGACCTGATCTTCTATGCTGGCGCGTCGCTGCCGCAGGACGTCTGGACCCGTCTCGAAGAGATGGCAATGGAAGTCCGTGGCCGTCTGCCGCTGATGATTTCGAGCTGGGGCATGACCGAAACCGCCCCCGCGACGATCATGGTGCACGAGCCTATCGGCCGCTCCGGCGTGATTGGCGTGCCGCTGCCCGAAACTGTTGTGAAACTGCTGCCCGACGACGAAATGCGCTGCGAAGTGCGCGTCAAAGGCCCGAACGTCATGACCGGCTATTGGGGCGACGAAAAGAAATCCGCCGAAGCCTTTGACGAAGAGGGTTTCTTGATCACCGGCGACGCTGTGCGCTTTGTGAATAACGACGACCCCGAGCGGGGCCTGACCTTTGATGGCCGCGTTTCCGAGGATTTCAAGCTGCTGACCGGGACTTGGGTGCAGGCGGGCAAACTGCGTCTCGAAGCCTTGGAAGGGCTGCGTGGTTTGGTGCAAGACGTTGTGATCTGCGGTCACGACCGCGACCAGATCGGCCTGTTTATCTTCCCGCGTCCCGATCACGTGCATGGCGACAACACCTCCGAAGGAGCGGTCATCGACCCGATCCTTCAGGCCGAACTCGAAGAGCGGCTTCGGGAGATGGCGCATAATGCCACAGGATCTGCAAAGCGGATCAGCCGCGCTATTATCTTGTCCGAACCGCCCTCGGTCAAAGATCACGAGATCACGGACAAGGGCAGCCTAAACGTCCGCAAAATCATTACCCGCCGCGCCGACCTGCTCGAGCGGCTTTACGATAACGAAGACCCGGCGCTGATCCGGGTGTGAGGTGACACAATGGTAGATTTCTCCAAAGTTCGCGCGATCGATTTCCACACCCACGCCGAGGAAAGCTGCGGCTGCCACGCTGATGACGGCTATGACGAGCTGCAAAGCACCATGGCCAAATACTTTGGCGCCCCGTGGAGCCACCCGCCGACCATCCCCGAGACGGCAGCTCATTACCGCGAAATGAACATCGCCGCCGTGATCTTTCCTGTCGATGCAGAACGCGAGACCGGTTACCGCCGCTACAACAACTACGAGGTCGCCGAAGCCTGCGCCAAGGAAGACGATATCTTGATCCCGTTCGCCAGCATCGACCCCCACAAGGGCAAGCTAGGGGCCCGCGAGGCCCGCGATCTGGTGGCAAATTACGGCGTTCAGGGCTTCAAGTTCCACCCGACCATGCAGGGCTTCTACCCCAACGACCGGATGGCCTATGACCTGTACGAAGCGATTGCGGAAACCGGCAAGCCCGCCTTGTTCCACACTGGTCAGACCGGCGTAGGGTCTGGGATGAAGGGCGGCAACGGGATGCGCCTGAAGTACTCGAACCCGATGTATATCGACGATCTGGCGGTGGATTTTCCCGACATGCCGATCATTCTGGCGCACCCGTCCTTCCCCTGGCAGGAAGAGGCGCTGTCGGTCGCGACCCACAAGCCAAACGTTTACATCGACCTGTCGGGTTGGTCGCCGAAGTACTTCCCCGAGATACTGATCCGCTATTCGAATACGCTCTTGAAAAAGAAGATGCTGTTTGGTTCGGACTGGCCGATGATCGCACCGGAGAAATGGCTGGATGCATTCGATAAGCAGAATTTCAAGGATGAAGTGCGCCCGCTGATCTTGAAAGAGAATGCGATGCGTCTGCTGGGGGTGACGGAGTAATGGTTCCCTTTGCCGCCCCCGTTGACGATATCCTGTTCAGCCTGCGCAAAGTGGCCGATGTCGACCGTTTGCCTGACTGGGATGACGAACTGGCCGAAGGCGTGATAACCCATTTTGCCAGCTTTGCCGAAGGGGTGATCGCCCCGCTTGACGAGTCCGGCGATGCACAGGGGTGCCGTCTGGAAAATGGCCGCGTTCGGATGCCCGACGGGTTTGGCGACGCTTATAGCCAGCTGGCCGAAGGCGGCTGGCAGGGGCTGACCGCGCCCGAACAATTTGGCGGAATGCAGGCGGACCACGTGACGGCTGCCTGTGTTTCTGAAATTTTCAGCGGCGCGAACCACTCGATGCAAATGGTCTGCAACCTGGTGCCGGGGGCCATCTCGACCCTGATGCGCTTTGGGACCGAGGATCAGAAATCTGCCTACATCCCACCCTTGGCGGAGGGGCGCTGGCTCGCCACCATGTGTCTGACCGAACCGGGCGCGGGCAGTGATCTGGGCCGTGTGCGGACCAAGGCGGTGCAGGATGGTGATCACTACAAGATTACCGGCGAGAAGATTTTCATCTCTGGCGGTGATCAAGACATGAGCGAAGGCATCTTCCATCTGGTGCTGGCCCGCACCGGCGCGATGGAGGATGGCGTCAAAGGCCTGTCCCTGTTCCTGTGCTTGTCGGAAAATGACGGCATCCGGAACGACATCACCGTGACGCGGATCGAAGAGAAGCTCGGCCTACATGCCTCGCCGACGTGCCAGATGTCCTTTGACGGGGCGCGGGCAGAGCTGGTCGGGGCCGAAGGGCAGGGCCTGATGGCCATGTTCACCATGATGAACCACGCGCGGATCGATGTGTCCTTGCAAGGCGTCGCCCATGCCAGCCGCGCCTATCAGGTTGCGTCAACCTATGCCGCTGACCGGACCCAAGGCCGTAAATCTGATGGCAGCCCTGCTGTGCTCTCCGATCACCCTGATGTGTGCCGCATGCTGGATGAACAGCGGATGCTGGCCTTGGGGGCGCGGGCGATGGTGCACGTGGCAATGGTCGAAATGGATTTGGACGCGCGCCCTGCGCTGGTCGATTTCCTGACGCCGGTGTGCAAGGTGTTCTGCACCGATGCGGGTACGCGCAGCGCTGATCTGGGAATGCAGATCCTTGGCGGTTACGGCTATCTGACCGAATATCGGGTCTCTCAGACGTGGCGCGATGCGCGGATCTGCTCGATCTATGAAGGCGCGAATGGTATTCATGACCTGACGATTGCTACACGCGGGCTCAAACTACCAGGTGCGGCTGATGGCTTCGACGATCTGATCGGTGAACTGACCGATGACGCGGCCGTCTTGGCGATACGGGACACTTGGCGCGCCATGCGGGCCGAGGTCGCGGCAAGCGCAACGCCAGCCGAAATGGCCTATGACTTTGCACGCCTGACCGGTGAGCTCTATTTCCGTGCGGTCTGGGCCAAGATGGCCAAGGTCGGAGACGATGAAATGCAGCGATTGTTTGCACGGGTTCAGCGTAGGCCCCTCCCAGTGCTGGTCTGAGCAAACAAAAGCCCCCTGAGACGTCTGTCACAGGGGGCTTTTTGTATCGGGCGTGTCGTGTTCGGCTCAGGCGACCAGACGCTCTATGCAATTCATCAGGGCCTTGGTTGATGCGGGCTTGCGGATCAGCGGCTCTTCAATCTTGCGGAATTCGACTGCGGCAGGCGGATCGGCAGTGATGAACGCAATCGGAATGTTCCGTTCGCGTAGGATCTCGGCGATCCCTTCGGTCGTTTTACCCGAGCCAAGGTTCACGTCCAGCAGGGCGACATCGATGTTATCTTCCTTGGCCACCCGCTCTGCATGTTTCAGGCGCGAGCAGGGCCCAACAACGCTGTACCCATGATCTTCGATAATTTCGGTGAAATCGAGCGCAAGGATGACCTCGTCCTCGACCACAAGAACACGTGTGCCGTCCAAGGTCATTGCTCGTCCTCCTCAATCGGGACAATACATGTCCAAGTCACACCGGTCTCTTTGTAGTCCATCTCGACGCTGCCTCCAGTCTCGAGGGCAATTGCACGGTTTGTAATAAACGAACCGAAGCCCTTTCTATCAGATTTAACGACTGGCGGGCCGCCAAGTTCCGTCCAGTTGACAACAAAAGAGGGCGTGTCATCGATGGCACACGTGGACCACGTGACATCGACGCGGCCTTCGGGGACACTCAGGGCCCCATATTTCACGGCGTTGGTTGCTAATTCATAAAAAGCCATTGAAAAGGCCAACGCCTCGGCGCTGCCAACCTCGTAATTAGGGCCACTGTATTGAACGCGTCCCGCCGCGACGCGGTCTACGATATCGGCCACAATATCGCGGAATTCACCCGCTTGCCATTTGGTGTCCATCAGGCGCCCGTGGGCAGACGCATAGGCATCCAACCTGTGATCGAGCGTCCGCCTTACGTGCTCTTCGACGGTAGAGTAGCGCAAGGACTGGTTCACAATGGATTTGACCACGCTAAAGGCGTTCTTCACACGGTGGTTCAATTCGCGGATTAACAGGCGCTGCGTCTCTTGCAACTTGCGCTCGCGGTCGATGTCGATCACGGCCACAGCGGCGCCGATGCGCTGGTCGTCGGCATCGTATATGGGACGTCCGATGATCCGCATCCAGAACTTTGTGTCGTCGCCGCGGTGGTACAGAACATCGAGTTCCGAGTAATCCTCGCCCGCTAGAATTCTGGCCAGTGGATATTCCTCGGGGGCGACGGATGTACCGTCTGCGTGATAGGCAGTCCAAGCGCGGTAATCCGAAACATTCTCCGAGAAGTGGATCGGGTGGCGCAGCATTTCCTCAACCAAGTGGTTGCCGAATGTGATCCGTCCACATTTGTCCGCCACCAGAATGCCAACCGGGGCCGTCTCGACCATGGCTTCGAAGTTACGCAACATCGCGCGCTTCGTTTTTAGGCGAAGGGCTTGGGCTGCATTCTCGGCCTCCAGCTCGGCCACGCGCTGTCGAAGCGCGTCAATTTCCAACTGTGGGTCCACAGTAATCTCCGACGGGGCCGGTGTGTGATCCGTGATTTGGCTCACGCGCATGATAGACCTACCAGTTCAACAATGATTTTGTCGTCAGCTAGCACGGTACTTACAAAGACAATAGTGTCACGTTCAAATGGACGTGATCGACCGTCTTGCGTCCATCACATGCTGAATTTCTACTGTTTTCAAGGCGTGTGGGGAGGATGACCCCGCGGAAGCGTGCCGTTTGAGGATAGATTTGGCAGCTTCGATGCCGATATTGCGCCGCGATGTGCGGGTGGTGGCGATCGGGGCAGGTAAGCTCGCAGTCAAATCGAGCCCGTTGAACCCCGCCAGAATGAGTCGCTCTGGCACAGAAACCCCAGTTTCCATGCAGTGAAAGAGCCCGCCGATGGCGAGGTCGTCGTTCGAATAGTAGATCACATCAAGATCGGGGTGCTGGGTCAGCAGGTCTGCCGTCAACGCTTTACCATCCGCGACGGAGGAGTGCGCGTTGCGAACTGCTTCTGGAACGCGCGTGATGCCTGCCGATTGGAGGGCGGCCTTGTATCCTAGGTAGCGCTTGGCCGCGCGCGTGTCGCGATCCAGCGCGCAGCCCACGTAGCCAAACCGCCTGCGCCCCTCAGTCAAAAGCATCTCTGCCATGCCCGCACCTGCGGCTGTTTGGGAAAATCCGACACACAGATCCACCGGATCCCCGTCCGTATCCATGATCTGCACCACAGGTGCGCTGGTCGCGCTAAGGAGCTCTCTGGTCTGCTTGTCTTGGTCCAAGCCCGTGACGATCAACCCCGCAGGACGCCAAGAGAGCATCTTGCGGACCAACTGGTATTCGCGTTCAGGATCATAGCCTGTGACGCCGAAGAAGGGCTGCAAGCCAGAGCCTGCGATCGCATCTTCGATGCCCGACATGACCTCGGAAAAGACGATGTTTGACAGGGATGGGACCACGACGCCAATCAGGTCCGTCCGGTTGTTGGCCAAACTCGCGGCCACGTAATTGCCCATGTAGCCCAGATCAGCCGCGATTTTGCGCACCCGTTCGACGGTCTTGGGCGACACGTCCTTGGCGCCCCGCATCGCGCGCGAGGCTGTCATCTTGCTCACGCCGGCGGCGGCGGCCACGTCGGCCAAGGTGACTTTGCTGTGCATCGGTTTCACTTTTCCAATCGCGATTTCGCTTTTCTACACGGGAAGCAGGCTTGACGCACCCCTCAATGCTGACTACCCCTAGTATCAAACGGTACCGGTAACGGAAACAACGTCAAGCCGGTGGCTCATGTTCGGAGGAGGGACTATGGGACAGAATTACAAAGTGGCCGTGATCGGCCTTGGGTCGATGGGATATGGTGTCGCCAGCTCGCTGCTACGGGCGGGGCTGACCGTTTACGGCTACGACATCAATGACGCACAAATGGCCAAGTTCCGCGAGGCTGGCGGCGCCGAGGGGGCGTTGGCCGATGTGGCTGGCGATCTGGACGCGGTGGTCACCGTGGTCCTGAACGCGGCCCAAACCGAAGCTGTCCTGTTTGGCGATGGCGGTGCAGTCCCGATGCTGCGCAAGGGTGCCGCAGTGATGAGCTGCGCCACAGTCGCCCCCGATTTCGCCCGCAAGATGGAGGCACAGTGCGCCGAAACCGGCGTGCTCTATCTGGATGCGCCGATCTCTGGCGGCCCGATCCGCGCTGCCGATGGCGCACTCTCAGTTCTGGCATCGGGCACAGCGGAAACTTTCGCGGCTTTGAAACCCGCTCTGGATGGCATGGCAAGCGACGTCTTCGAGATGGGCGATTGCGCGGGCCCCGGCAGCGCGATGAAGGCAGTGAACCAGTTGCTCGTTGGTGTCCACATCGCGACCATGGCCGAAGCGCTGACCTTTGGCATGACCCAAGGCGTGGACCCCAAGCGGTTCTACGAGGTCATCACCAAATCCGCTGGCAATTCGTGGGCGCTCGAGAACCGGACGCCTCACATTATCGACAACGACTATTCCCCCAAAAGTCAGGTCAACATTTGGCCCAAAGACCTTGGTATCGTGCAGGATATCGCACGTTCGGCCCAATTCAGCGCGCCAATTTCCGGCGCGGCGCTCCAGATGTACCTGGCGGCGCAGGGCATGGGTCTTGGGGCCGAAGATGATGCCGCAGTGGCCAAGGTCTATGCGGCGATGGCGGGGCTCACTCTTCCTGGACAGGAGTAACTATGACCGTACTTGGCTGTATTGCCGACGATTTTACCGGTGCCACTGATTTGGCAGGCCTCTTGGCCCGCTCCGGCGTGCGCGTGTCCTTGCGCATGGGCATTCCCGACGAGGCGCCCTCTGACACCGCCCCGTTCGAGGTGATTGCACTGAAATGCCGGACGGCCCCTGTGGCCGATGCCGTTGCTGAATGCCGCCATGCCTTGGACTGGCTAAAGCAAGCAGGCGCAGAGCGGTTTTTCTGGAAATACTGCTCGACCTTTGACAGCACGGCCGAGGGCAATATCGGCCCCGTGGCCGAGGCCCTGATGGCCGATCTGGACGCCAAGCAGACCATGTATTGTCCCGCGTTTCCTGAAAACGGGCGCGCGATTTTCATGGGCAACCTTTTTGTCGGCGAGCAGCCCTTGGCCGAAAGCCCGATGAAAGATCACCCCCTGACGCCCATGCGCGACAGTAACTTGATGCGCTTGCTCGCACCGCAGGTTTCGGGGCCGGTGGGGCTGGCCAATCGCTTGACCGTCGCCCGCGGCGCTGACGCGTTGCGCGAACGTCTGTCAGAACTCGAGGGCGCTGGCGTCGCGCATGTTGTGATCGATGCTGTGGCGGACGATGATCTCTACACCATTGCCGCTGCGTGTCGTGATATGCCGTTGATGACCGGCGGCAGTGCGGTCGCGATGCCCTTGCCCGATCTCTATGTGCGTGACGGGGTGTTATCTGCGGATGCCGAGAAAGCCGTACGACCGGATTTGCCCGAAAAGACCATCATTCTGTCTGGCAGCTGTTCGGCCATGACGCGCGCGCAGGTGAGCGCGTATTCGGTCAATGCCCCCAGCTACCGTCTAGATGCCTTTGACTTAGAGAAACGTGGGATTGGTCCGGTGCTGACGTGGCTTTCGAAACAGGATCTGAGCAAAGCACCCCTGATCTACGCCACTGCAGAGCCGGATCAGGTACGCAAGGCGCAAGAGGCCTTTGGCGGCCCGCAAGTAGGGGCGATGATTGAAGATGCGCTGGCCGAACTGGCCCAAGCAGCGTTCAGTGCAGGGGCGCGGCGGTTCGTTGTGGCAGGGGGCGAAACGAGCGGTGCTGTCACACAAGCGCTAGGGGTCACCCGTTTGGACATCGGCCAAGAGATCGCGCCCGGCGTGCCGTGGACCTATACCGAGAGCGAAGGCGAAAAGATTGCTTTGACCCTCAAATCCGGCAACTTTGGTAAAGAAGAGTTCTTTGCCGACGCGCTTGCCGTGCTGGAGGATCAATGACAGAAGAAACCAAGCTGCGCGAAGAGATGTGCCTACTGGCCAAATCCCTGTTTGACCGCGGTCTGACAGGGGGCTCGACCGGCAACATTTCGGCGCGTACGCCCGACGGGGGGCTCTTGGTGTCGCCCACCGGGACCAGCTTCGGACGGCTTGATCCGGCGCGGCTGTCGCGGTTTGACGCAAATGGCACTCTGATTGGCGGCGATAAACCGACCAAGGAAATGCCATTGCATTCGGCCTTCTACGAGACGCGGAACAAGACTGGCGCGGTGGTGCACCTGCACTCCTGCCACTCGGTCGCGTGGTCCCTGATGCCCGAGGTGGACGAGGATAACTTCCTGCCGCCCATGACGCCCTATGCGATCATGAAACTGGGCAAGGTCAAGCTGCTGCCATTCTTTATCCCCGGCGATCCGGCGATGGGCGATGCGGTGCGCGGGCTGGCGGGCAAACGCAGCGCGGTCATGCTGGCCAATCACGGCCCCGTTGTCGCAGGCAAGGATGTGGAGGCCGCCTGCAACGCGATCGAAGAACTCGAAGACACTGCGCGGCTGGCCATCCTGATGCGCGGCTATGATGCGAAGATGCTGAGCCCTGAAATGGTCCAGAAGATCGTGACCAAATATGATGTGGAGTGGGACTGATGAAATTCTCTGCCAACCTCGGGTTTCTCTGGCGGGAACTGGAACTGCCCGACGCCATCCGCGCCGCGAAAAAGGCCGGATTTTCGGATGTCGAATGCCATTGGCCCTATGACACCCCCGCCAAACAGGTGCGCGAGGCGCTCAAGGAAACCGGCATGACCATGCTGGGGCTGAACACCCATCCGGGCGATCTGGATGACGGGGATTTCGGCCTGTGTGCGCTGCCGGACCGCATGGACGAGGGGCGCGCCGCCATCGACCAAGCCGTCGCCTATGCCAACGCCACGGGCACCAAGTGCATCCATGTCATGGCAGGTAAAGCCAAGGGGGCAGAAGCCGCCAAAGCCTTTGTCTCTAACCTGAAATATGCCTGCGAACGGGCGGCGGCTTTTGGCATCACCATCCTCATCGAACCTTTGAACACCTATGACGTGCCGGGGTACTTTCTGACCTCGACAACCGAGGCGCAGCGGATCATCGACATGGTGGACGAGCCGAACATCAAGATCATGTTCGACTGCTATCATATGCAGCTGATGCAGGGCGATTTGACCAACACGTTGCGCGACTTGCTGCCCAAAATCGGGCACATCCAGATCGCTTCGGTTCCCGATCGCGCGCAGCCGGATCACGGCGAACTGGACTATAGCTATGTCCTGCAACTGATTGCCGAACTTGGATATTCCGCGCCCATCGGCGCTGAGTACAAACCGACCACGCCCACTGATCAAACCCTTGGTTGGCTGAAAAACTATCTCTGAAACACTCCCCGAAACTCGGGGCTTTTCAGGTGGGAAATTTTGGTATACCAAATTTCCAAACCCAGTCGGAGCGGGAAGGAGGGGCCCGCTCCGACACTTTTAATCAGCCTATGGGGAGGGACCATGTCAGGCATGATTTTCGCCGACAGTCTATCGCGTCTGGGAACCGAGTCCGCCTTTGTGGTGCTGGCGCGGGCACAGGCACTGGCGCAGCAGGGCAAAGACATTATCAACCTCGGGATCGGGCAGCCGGATTTCAAAACGCCCGAACATATTTCCGAAGCCGCGATCAAGGCGATCCGCGACGGCCACCACGGGTATACGCCCGCAAATGGCCTGCCTGAGCTGCGCGAGGCCGTCGCCGCTGACCTGAACCGCCGCCACGGGGTCGAGGTGAACCCCGACAATGTGGTCGTCGTGCCGGGTGGCAAGCCCACCATGTTCTTTGCGGTGATGATGTTCGGCCAACCGGGCGTCGAGATCATGTATCCCAATCCAGGCTTCCCGATCTACGAGTCGGTGATCAAGTACAGTGGCGCGAAGCCTGTGCCGATTGCCTTGGAAGAGAAGAACGGCTTTGCCTTCAGCGCCGAACAGGTTCTGTCCCAGATCACAGAGCGCACCCGCCTGATCATCATCAACAGCCCCGCTAACCCCACGGGCGGCGTCACACCCAAAGAGGAAATCGACAAGCTGGTCGCTGGCCTGATGGATCACCCCCACGTGGCCCTGATGTCGGACGAGATTTATAGCAATATGCTCTATGGCGGGCGCGAACATGTCAGCCTGTTGCAGTACCCCGAAATTCGCGATCGCCTGATCATGCTGGACGGCTGGTCCAAGACCTATGCCATGACCGGCTGGCGGTTGGGTTATGCGGTCTGGCCCGATGCGGCGGTGGATCACGTGACGCGCCTGTGCATCAACGACCACTCTTGTGTGAACGCGCCGACCCAATTTGCGGGGCTCGCCGCCCTGACCGGACCTCAGGACTGCGTGACCGACATGGTGGCCCAGTTCGACGCCCGCCGCCAAGTGATCGTGGACGCCCTGAACGACCTGCCCGGCGTGCGTTGCGCTGATGCGGCGGGGGCCTTCTATGCCTTCCCGAATATCGAAGGGACCGGCCTTACCTCGAAACAGGCGCAGGACAAATTTCTGGACGAGGCAGGGGTTGCGACCGTTGCCGGCACGTCCTTTGGCGCGTGGGGCGAAGGGTACTTGCGCTTCTCTTACGCGAATTCGACCGAGAACATTCTTGAAGCGATAAGCCGTATCAAGAAATTGCTCTAAACCACGGAAAGGAAATGTGAAATGTCCGATGTAAAACTGCTTGTCTGTGGTGCCTTCAACGAGGAAGAGCGCGCGCGGTTCGATGCGAATTACCCCAATGTTTATGCCGCGTCGCCTGACGATATCGCGGGCGTGGACGCAGATACTCGCGTGGGGATCACTGCGGTGGTGTTCAAAGGGCACGCACCCTTTGGTGGGGCGGCGATGGACCCGCTGGAAAACCTGGGCCTGATTGCGAACTTTGGTGTCGGCTATGACGCGATCGACGTGGATGCGGCCAGTGAACGCGGCGTCAAAGTCACCAACACGCCTGATGTCCTGAACGACGACGTGGCGGATCTGGCGGTCGCCCTGATGCTGACCCAGACCCGCAACATGATCGAGGGCGACAACTTGACTCGTTCTGGACGTTGGGCTGGTGGCGGGAGCCTGCCGTTGAACCGCAAGATGACTGGTGGCACCGTGGGTATCTGTGGCCTTGGTCGTATCGGGCGCGAAATCGCCGACCGTCTGGCAGCGTTCAAGATGGACATCCACTACCATTCGCGCAGTGAAAAACAGACCCCCGGTTGGACCTACCACGCGGACCCCAAGAGCCTCGCCGAGGCGGTGGATTGGTACGTCGTCGCGCTTGTCGGCGGCAAGGAGACCGAAGGCTACGTATCGCGCGATGTTATCAACGCGCTCGGGAAAAACGGCGTGATCATCAACATCAGCCGCGGCACCACCATTGACGAAGAGGCGATGCTGGACGCGCTGGAAAGCGGTGCAATTGCGGGCGCGGGCCTTGATGTGTTCATCAACGAGCCGCACCTCAACGAACGCTTCTACGAGCTGACCAACGTGGTCTTGCAGCCGCACCAAGGCTCTGGCACCCATGAAACCCGCCGCGCCATGGCCGAAGTGCAGTTATCCAACGTCACCGCGTTCTTCAACGGTGACGCTCTTGTCACGCTGGTGAACTGATGGATCAGATCGCCAACCCTTTCAAAAAGGCGATCATGGCTGGTCAACAACAGATCGGCCTGTGGTCCACCATCCGCGACAATGCAGCGACGGAAATGCTGGCCGGTTTGGGCTTTGACTGGCTACTGCTTGATTGCGAGCATACGGCCAACGACCTGAACAGTATCCTGTCGATGCTGCAGGCGATGTCGGCTTACGGCACGCACCCGGTCGTGCGCCCCACGGAACTGAACGCGGCCGAGATCAAGCGCCTCTTGGATGTGGGCGCGCAAACCCTGCTGATCCCGTATGTCCAGACTGTCGAAGAGGCGAAGCTGGCGATTGAGGCTGTCGATTACGCCCCCCGCGGGTTCCGCGGCATGGGCGGCTCCACTCGTGCCAATAGGTTTGGGACGGTGCCGGACTATTTCACCCGCGCCCGCGAAGAGATCTGCCTGCTGGTGCAGATCGAAACACAGAAGGGGCTCGATAATCTGGATGAGATTGCGGCCCTGGACGGGATTGATGGGGTCTTTATTGGACCGGCGGACCTGTCGGCCTCGCTCGGCCATGCGGGGAATGTGCGCCATCCCGATGTCGAAGCCGCGATCCGCGATGCGATCCAGCGGGTGCGGGCATTAGGCAAACCGGCGGGATTCTTGTCGGTGGACGATGCGTTGACAGCCATCGCGGTCGAGGCAGGCAGCCTGTTCACTGCCGTTGATGTGGATATGGTCGCCCTGCAACGGTACCTGCGCGAGCGTCTCCAAGCGGCGCGATCGGCTTATGTGCGCTGATCCTCACCTCGCTGTGAACCGTTACAGAGACTGAATACGACCTCTGCTGCGTTGAAGTCATGAAAGGAGTTTTCATGACACATATTCACACCGCAGCAGAGGGCCACCAAGACGACCACGATCTGGGGCTCCGCCACGATTTGCCGCGTCTCATTGGTCGGCGTAGCGCACTTGGTTTTCTTTTGGGGGCAGGGGCGCTGGCCGCCAACCCTGCGGCCGCGCTGCAATGCGTGGTCAACAGCACCGAGACCGCAGGGCCTTATCCCGCAGATGGGACAAATGGGCGCGGCGGCAGCATCAACGTGCTGACCCAAGAGGGCATTATCCGCGAGGATTTGCGTCCCAGTTTCAACGGCATGAGCCCAACGGCAGAGGGTGTCCCCCTAGAGGTCACTCTGACCTTGGTTGACGCAAATGACGGCTGCACACCGCTCGAGGGTCATGCGCTTTATCTCTGGCACTGTGATGCGATAGGGAAGTATTCGCTCTATGATTATGACGACCGCAACAACCTGCGCGGCGTTGGCATTTCCGACGCGGACGGGGTGGTCAAGTTCACGACGATCTTCCCCGGTTGCTATAATGGGCGTTGGCCGCACTTTCACTTCGAAGTGTTTGCAAGCGCAGATGAAATTGTTACGGGGCGCGACAGCTTACTCACTTCGCAGATTTCCTTGCCCGAAGTCGATTGTGCTGCGGTCTATAGCACCGAGAGCGGCATCTACTCCAATGGCACAAGCAATCTGCGTCGTCAGGATTATGACCGCGACATGATCTTTGCGGATAACACCGAAACCCAGAAAGAGCAGCAGATGATGCAACTCAGCGGCTCTCCCCAACAAGGTTACACAGGGTCTTGCATCATCGGGCTGGCGTAACGAGTGCGGCCCGCCAATTCTCTGGCGGGCCTTTTTTCTTAGGCAGCGGGTTTGTCGTCTTCGAGGTAGTAGCGAATGTTATCTTCGAAGCTTTCGTCCGCAGTCAGGCCCAGTTTCAGTGCCTTGGACGGCTGGATGTCGTAGCGCCAGCCCCGCACGATTGCGAGGATATCGGGCTGCTCTTCCCAGCGGATCAGTTTTTCGGGCTCGGGCCCGCAGACGTTGCGCAGGGCTTCGACGATCTCGCCGATGGTCCAAGTCCGGCCAGGCATCATCATGCAGCGGTTCTGGCCCAAATCTTCTTCGGGAATTTCGGCACCCTTGATCAGGTTTTCGATGCACTTGCGCGGGCTCAGGTAAAAGTGGGCAAAGCTCGGATCGACAGGGCACACCGCCTCTTGGCCGTTCAGCGGTTCGCGAATGATCGACGACATAAAGCTACTGGCAGCGCGGTTCGGCTTGCCCGGACGGACTGAAATGGTCGGCAGGCGGAATCCGCGCCCGTCTACGATGCCTTTGCGGCTGTAGTCATTCAGCAGCAGCTCGCCGATGGCCTTTTGCGCGCCATAGCTGGTCTGTGGGTTCAAGAAAGTGTCGTCGATGATGGGATCAGCCACCTCGCCGCCGTATACGGCGATTGATGAGGTGAAGACCACGACCGGCTTGGTGCCCAATTCTCGGCAACGCTCCAGCACGTTCATGGTGCCCATCATGTTGATCTTATAGCCCAGATCCAGATCTTCTTCGGCTTGGCCAGAGACAATGGCAGCCAGCAGGTAGATCACGTCGGTGTCGGCATCAATCACGCTGCTGACGCTGGCCGGATCGGCTATGTCACAGGTGGCGGTCTCGACCGCAAATGGCGCTTCTACCTGCGCAGGGTCCACAACGTCTGCCAGCACAAGGCTATCGATGCTCTGGCCGCGCAGTTTGCCACGCGATGCCAGCGATTTGGCCAGCTTCTGACCGACGAGGCCGCCGCCTCCGATGATAAGAACTTTCATGAAAAATCTCCTCCCAGAGAATTAAAGTAGCCCGCGGCCCGCCAGATTGCGCATCAGCGCTGCGGTGCCAAATGTCCATTCAGGGCATTCGGTGGACAGACGCACGGTGTTTCGCAACTCTCCCAGATGAGGTTCAGAGATGCTGACCACGTCGCCAACCTTGTGGGTAAAGCCCTGACCGGGATTGTCGCGGTCCTGAATAGGGGCAAATAGAGTGCCCAAGAACAGGAAGAACCCATCGGGATACTGGTGATGCCGCCCGCAAGTTTGCGCCGCCAGATCGGCGGGGTGGCGGCTGATTTTGGTCATGGACGAGTGGCCGTTCAGAACGAACCCATCCTCGCCCGTGACCTTGAGCGTCAACTCGGCAGTCTCGACCTGCGCCATGCCGTAGCTGTCATCGAACAGACGGACAAAGGGGCCGATTGCGCAGCTGGCATTATTGTCTTTGGCTTTCCCCAGCAGCAGGGCGCTGCGCCCTTCGACGTCGCGTAGATTGACGTCATTGCCTAGGGTCGCGCCCTTGATCTCGCCGCAGCTGTTCACTGCGATGACGATCTCTGGCTCTGGGTTGTTCCAGTTGCTGACTGGGTGCAGGCCGACGGAGGCTCCGAACCCCACAGAGCTCATGGGTTGCGCCTTGGAGAAAACCTCGGCGTCGGGGCCAATGCCAACTTCCAGATACTGGGACCAGAGCCCTTCGGCGATCAGGACCTTCTTGACCTCCATCGCCTGATCACTTCCGGGGGTGATGCCGGACAGGCTGTCGCCGATCTTGTCCTTGACCTTGGCGCGGATTTCTTCGGCGCGGTCGGCGTCACCGGCGGCTTGTTCCTCGATCACGCGCTCGACCATGGACTCGGCAAAAGTCACGCCACACGCCTTGACCGCTTGCAGATCGCAGGGGGCAAGGAAATGCATCACGTCATCGCCAACCGCTTCGCCGCTCTGGTGCGCCAGATCGGTCAGGGACCCAAGGCTTTCGCCCACCGCGTCGCGAACATAGGCAGCGGGGTCGTCCAGTTCCAACAGATCGCGCATGGTCGGCACGGATTTAGAGGTGATATCGATCACTTCGTCCCCGCGCAAAGTGATAAGACACGGGCCAATTTCGGGGCGCCAGACGCGGCCCACCAGAGTGGCGGTCGGATCGGTATTCTCGAACGGCAGCATGGGGGCTCCTTTATTCAGCGGGGGGCAGCATTTTGCCCGGATTGAGGATGTTTTTCGGATCAAGCGCGGCCTTGATAGACCGCATCAGCGCAACGCCTGCGCCGTGCTCGGCATTCATGTATTTCATTTTACCCAGACCGATGCCGTGCTCGCCGCTGACGGTGCCCCCCAGACGCATGGCTGTCTTGGCCAATGCATCGGTGAACTCTTCGGCAGCCTTCATTTGCTCGGGGTCTGTGGGGTCTAGAGCGATGCCGGAATGGAAATTCCCGTCCCCTACATGCCCCACGATGGTCGAGGTCAGCCCCAGCCGTTTCGCATCATTCTGAGCCTGCACAACCGCTTCGGCCAGTTTGCTGATCGGCACGCAGACGTCGGTGGGCATCAGGTGGCCGGTTTTTCCCAGAGAAGCGGAAGCATAGTGCGACTTGTGACGCATGGCCCAAAGGGCGTTGCGGTCCTCGGTTTTGGTGGCGGTTCGGTAGGCCTCGACCCCGAAATCCTCGGCGATGGCACCGAACATCTCGGCCTGCTCGGCCACGCCAGTTTCGGACCCGTGGAATTCAAGGAACAGGTGCGGGACTTCGGGTAGGCCCGCGTCCGCATAGTTGTTGAACCCGCGCACCATCATCTCGTCCACCAGCTCGATCCGGGCCATGGGGATGCCAGTCTGGATGGTCAGGATGACGCAGTTGACCGCATCCTCGATGGTGGCAAAGCGGCAGGTGGCGGCGCTGATCGCCTCTGGGATGCCCTGAAGTTTTACGGTCAGTTCGGTGATGATCCCCAGCGTCCCTTCTGAGCCGACTAGCAAGTGGGTCAGGTCATAGCCCGTGCTGGACTTGCGCGCCTGCGTGCCGGTGCGGACGATGGTGCCGTCGGCCATCACAGCCTCGAGCGCCAGAATGTTTTCGCGCATGGTGCCATAGCGGACAGCGGTGGTGCCGCTGGCGCGGGTGGCAGTCATTCCGCCGATACTGGCATTTGCGCCGGGGTCCACGGGAAAAAACAGTCCTGTGGCGCGCAGCTCCTCGTTCAGGGCGATGCGGGTGATGCCAGGCTGGACCACGCAATTCAGATCCTCGGCATTCACTTCCAGAACGCGGTTCATCCGGTTCATATCAAGGCTGATGCCGCCACGGGTCGCCAGATGCTGGCCCTCGAGCGAACTCGCTGCGCCATAGGCCACCACGGGGCAATCATGGGCGTGACAGATTTTCAGGATGTCAGAGACCTCTTGCGTGGTTTCGGGATAGGCGACGGCGTCGGGCGGGGTCAGGGGATACCACGTCTCGTTCTGGCCGTGCAGATCGCGGTCGGCTTGGGTCGTGACCAGACGGTCCCCGAGTAGCGTTTGTAGTTCGGTAATCGCAGCAGAGTGCATCACTTGCCCCACTTCAGGACCAGCGGATCAAGCGGCGTTAGCAGTTCCATCAGCATCGCGCGGGTGGCGGGATGCAGGGGCGCGATGGGGTGGCGGCAGAAGTCGGACTTGATCACGCCGCCCTCGACCATCGCGGCCTTGGCCGAGCGGAAGCCGCACTGGCGGTTCTCGTGGTTCACGGCGGGCAGGACACGCGCATAGCCATCGATCGCCGCCTGACGGTTGCCACCAAGGAAGTCGCGGACAATCGGGCCAATCAGATCAGGGATCATCGCGCTGGTCATGGTGCCGGTGCAGCCTGCATCCAAGTCCGCCAAGAGAGTGATCGCTTCTTCGCCGTCAAAGGGGCCTTCGATGGCGTCGCCGCCTTGCTCGATCAGTGCGCGCAGCTTCATCGCGGCCTGCGGGCATTCGATCTTGAACAGCTTCAGCATCTCGATCTCTTGGGCCATCTTGACCAAGAGCGGGACGGGCAGGTCAACGCCGGACAAGGGTGCGTCCTGCAGCATGATCGGGATGCCGACCTCACCCACCGCGCGGAACTGTTCAAAGGTCTGCTCGGCGGTGCCTTTCAGCAGGGCACCGTGATAGGGGGGCATCATCATCACGATCGACGCGCCTAGGTCTTTGGCGAATTGCGCGCGTTCTACCACAATCGGGGTCGCATAGTGGCTGATGGTCACGATCACCGGAACGCGGCCTGCGACGTGTTCCAGACAAAGGCGGGTTAGGGTTTCGCGCTCGGCGTCGGAAATCAGGAACTGCTCCGAAAAGTTGGCAAGGATACAAATGCCGTCCACGCCTTGGTCGATCATGCAGTCCAGAACGCGCTTCATGCCCTCCAGATCAAGGGTGCCATCAGGGTTAAAGGGCGTCGGCGCGACGGGCCAGATGCCGGTATAGGGTTTGGTCATGGGGATATCCTCAGGCGTCAAAGGCCAGCTGCACCTTGATCGCCTGCGTGCGATCATTGGCGGTTTCGAAGGCAGTCAGGAAGTCATCGAAGGCAAATTCGTGGGTGATCAGCGGCTTAACGTCGATCAGGCCAGCGCCCATCAGTTTGACGGCGACGGCGAATTCCTCGTGAAAGCGGAAGGACCCGCGCAGTTCCAGTTCCTTGGCGGTGATCTGCATCATCGGCAGGGACATGTCGCCCGACAGGCCAAGCTGCACAATCACGCCGCGGGGACGCAGGGCAGGGATCGCACCGGCCAAGGCAGGGGCCGCGCCGGAGCATTCGAACAGCACATCCACAGTGCCCTTGCCCATCGCAAAGGGGGCCAAGGCATTGGGGTTGGTCATGGTGTTCAGCGTGACATCCGCACCAACCTTGGCGGCCATCGCCAGAGATGTGTCCGTGATGTCCACGGCGATGATTTGCGCGGCCCCGGCGCGGCGGGCAGCCAAGATCGCGAGCAGGCCAATCGGGCCGCATCCGGTCACCAGAACCTTTGCCCCCATCAGGTTGCCTGCGCGCCGAACGGCATGAAGCGCGACCGAAAGGGGTTCGGCCATCGCAGCCTCGGCCGGTGTCAGATCGTTGGCCACGTGGCACTGGCTGGCCATGACCGTGATCTCTTCGCGGAAAGCGCCTTGGATGTGCGGAAAGGGCATCGCCGAGCCGTAGAATCGCATGTTCAGGCATTCGTTTGGGAGGCCGCGGTGGCACTCCACGCAGCCGCCGCAGGGGCGGGACGGCGACACCGCCACCAGATCGCCAACGGTCAGGCCAGTGACGTCAGCGCCGACTTCGGCCACCCGTCCGGCAACCTCGTGGCCCAGCACCATCGGCTCTTTTAGGCGCACAGTGCCAAAGCCGCCGTGGTTGAAATAATGCAGGTCCGATCCGCAGATTCCGCCGCGCTCCATTCGGATGCGAACGTCTGTGGGGCCAAGGGCTTCGGCAGCACAATCGGACAGGCGCAGGTCCTTTGCGCCATGGGCAAATAACGCTTTCACGGTTGGTCTCCTCCCCGAACCGTAGGCGGTTGCATCACCGCCAAAATGGTATACCATTTCAAAAAATGCGGGATCGGGAGGAAAGTCAACCACCCATTTTCCGCAGCAAGGGAGGAATTATGGAACTGTTCAATCTGAGCGGAAAGACGGTGCTGATCACTGGCTCGTCTATGGGGATCGGCTATGCCTTGGCGCTGGGTCTGGCGCAGGCCGGGGCGCGCATCGTGTTAAACGCGCGCAACCCCGAACGTTTGGAAGAGGCCGCCAAAGCCTTGCGCGCCACGGGGGCGCAGGTGGACACGCTGGTGTTCG
Source organism: Donghicola sp. (assembly GCF_025210255.1). Taxonomy (NCBI): domain Bacteria; kingdom Pseudomonadati; phylum Pseudomonadota; class Alphaproteobacteria; order Rhodobacterales; family Roseobacteraceae; genus Donghicola; species Donghicola sp. The sequence goes on from NZ_JAOARZ010000014.1 coordinate 160,841, forward strand.
ATGTGACCGATGCCAAAGCGGTTGCTGATGCCGTGGATGCCTACGAAATGGGGCGCGGAATCGACATTTTGGTGAATAACGCAGGGATGCAGCACCGCACCCCGCTAGAGGATTTTCCAGTCGATGCCTTTGACCGCCTGATGCGCACCAACGTGAATTCGGCGTTCTACGTGGGGCAGGCTGTCGCTCGCCACATGATCAAACGCGGCGCGGGCAAGATCGTGAATATCGCCTCTGTTCAGTCAATGCTCGCCCGTCCGGGAATCGCGCCCTACACGGCGTCCAAAGGTGCAATCACGAACTTGACCAAAGGCATGGCGACGGACTGGGCCAAACATGGTCTAAACTGCAATGCGATTGCGCCGGGCTACTTTGATACGCCCTTGAACGCCGCCTTGGTGGCGGACCCTGAATTTAGTGCTTGGCTGGAAAAACGTACCCCCGCTGGCCGCTGGGGCAAGGTCGAAGAACTGGTCGGCGCCTGCATCTTCCTGTCGTCTGACGGGGCTTCTTTTGTGAACGGGCACACGTTGTTCGTGGACGGCGGGATCACCGCCAGCCTGTAAAACTGTCTTTACTGGGGAGGAAAAGACATGAGTGACAAACCGGTTATCGGGTTCATCGGCGTAGGTTTCATGGGCCACGGCATGGCCAAGAATATCCTGCAAAAGGGCTACACGCTTTACATCAAGGGCAACCGCAACCGCGACCCCGTAGAAAGCCTGAAGGGCATGGGCGCGACCGAGGTCAGCAGCGCCCGCGAGATGGCTGAGAAATGCGATATCATCCACATCTGCCTGTCGAACTCCACGCAGGTCGAAGCGATCTTCCGTGACGAGGATGGGATCTTGGCTGGCGCACGCGAAGGGTTGATCGTGATCGAAACCTCGACCGCTGATCCGACCTCGACCATGGCGCTGGCGGCGGAACTGGCAGAGAAGGGCGGCACGCTGGTAGATGCCCCCTTGGGCCGAACGCCGAAAGAGGCCGAAGAGGGTAATCTGGACGCCATGGTCGGCGCAGATGACGCAACCTATGCCAAGGTCGAGCCGGTGATCCAGTGTTGGGCGGGCAATATCACGCGCACGGGCGGGACGGGCACGGGCCACAAGATGAAGCTGCTGATGAACTTTATCGCGATGGGCTACGCGGCGCTTTACTCCGAGGCGACTGTTCTTGGCGCCAAGGTCGGCATCGCGCCGCAAACCGTGCGGCAGGTCATCGGCTCTAGCCGGATGGGCAACGGGTTCTTCGACACCTTTATGAAGTACACTGTGGACCGTGATCGGAACGCGCACCTGTTTACCATTACCAACGCGTCCAAGGACGTGCGCTATGCCAACAACATGGCCTCTGACGCTGGGATCATGGGGATCATGGCAGCCGCGGTAAAGCAGTACTACACCCATGCCGAAGCGATTGATCGGGGCGGGGACTATGTGCCCATGCTCGGCGATATTGTGGCGGAACTGAATGGCATGAACATGGCCGAAGAAGTGAAAAAGGGAGAGGGCTAAGCCCCCTCCCATCGCCGGAGGCGGGGCTTAGTCGATCCAGACGGCCTTGCCTTCGGCCACCATCGCGTCGAGGTCGAAGAAGGACTTGGCACCGCTTTTGACCTTGGCTTCGAAGGCATCTTCGGCGGCTTTGACGTCTTCGAGCGCTTTGATAGTCGCGTCGATCTTGGCGTATGGGATCACGACGACACCGCTGCGGTCGGCCACGATGATGTCACCGCTGCGGACATATTGACCGCCAACCATCGCCCCATCGCCCACTGTGGCGGGCCCATTGGAATAGGGGGAGTTCGGGTTCAGACCGGTGCACCAAGCGGGCAGGCCGACCTCTTCGATGCCTTCGACATCGCGCATGGGCCCGTCTGTGACGAAACCCACCAGATCGTTATTCTTCATCATCCCAAGGATCAGGTCCCCGCAGGCCGAGGTGCCCTGATGCCCGTGGACCGCAGACAGCAGAATGTCGCCTGCCTGTACGATCGACAGCGCGGCCATGGTGGCCAGAATTTCCGCGGGACCGTTTTCCGCAACGACCGCGGTCCCGACCACTGGGCCGCTGGTGGTTGCCGCGCCGATGGGGGCAATCGCGGTGTCCAGCGATCCTGCGCCGTTCATCGCATCACAGACAAACCCCGTGGGCACGCCGCGAAAGGCATCGATCTGAGCGGCAGTCGGGCGCGGAAAATTGGGGCGGATGCGCAGGATGGGCGGTTCTTCGAGCATGGTTCGGCCTTTCAGTTAGAAGATAAAACGCAGGGCATAGAACGTCGCCATGCCCGCAATGATTGAGAAAATGACGTTCACGCGTAGCCCCACAACCAGAGCGGCGAGGGCGGCGGTAATGCGGATCGGATCGACAGTGCCATCGGTGGCAGGGGGCCAAACGACCAGCGGCATGAAGATCGCCGGAAACACCGCGACCCCGACATAGCGCAGGTGCAGGAGCGCCCATTCGGGCATCTCCTTGCCGCCAAAAATTCCGAGGAACGAGAAGCGGATCAGGAAGGTCCCAAGCCCCAAAAGCAGTGTCAGCACCCAGAAATCGAAATCAGAAATCATGCGGCCTCCTTTGCCGCGCGGCGGCGCAGGTAGAGTTCCGTTTGCGCGCCGCTGATCATCGCCAGCGTTGCAGCCACCATGATCCCGAGGTTCCACGGAACCCACGAGAACAGCAGGATGCTGACGCCCGACACGAGCGCGGCAACGTAGTGGGGCACGGACCGGAGCAGGGGTCCCGTCAGGGCGATGAAGCAGATTGGCAGCGCGAAATCGAGCGACAGGGACGCAGGGATCGCCTGACCCACATAGGCGCCGACAAAACTGAACCCGTACCAGAAAGGGCAGATCAGCATCATGCAGCCAAAGTAATACGCGACCTTGGCTGCGGGCGGCATGTCGGGGTGCTCTTCATAGGTTTTGACGCAAACGGCAAAGGCTTGGTCCACCATCAGATAGGCCATAAGCGCGCGGATGCTGAATCTCGCGTGACCGATATGAGGCACCAGAGCCGCCGAATACATCGCCATCCGCAGGTTCACAGCGAGCGAGGTGAGCAACGCAATGAAGACGGGCGCGTTGTCTTGGAGCAGCGCTAACGCGGTGAATTGCGCGGCTCCAGCGATCACCAAGACGGTCATGCTCATGGTCTGGAACAGGTCCAGACCCGCGTCCCGTGCCACCACGCCAAAGAGCATGGAATAGGGGATCACGATCAACACAAAGGGCGCGCAGTCGATGTAGCCGCGCCAGAACGCCTTGCGCGCGGTCAACTGGGTCATTGCAGCGACCGTGCCCGCCAGTTCAGACGCACATAGGCCAGACCAGAAGCCGTCGAGACACATCCAGCCTTTTGCCGCGCCACCAGTTCAGCGCTCTGGTCGGTCAGGCGATTCAGCTCTTCCATTCGGTCACATTGCAGCAGAGCAGACAGCACGTCGTACTTGGTCTCAATCCCTGCAATGGCGGAGAGTTGATCATCTCCGCGGGCCCGAATGCCCTCCATCTGTTCTGCAATTGCGGCGTTCCAGACCTCTTGTGTCTTGGTAAAGCACAGGGCGGATGCCGCATGCATGTCTTCTGGCATGCCACCGCATTCGGCGTGGGCCAGATCGACACAGCTGTTCGGATTGGTTTGGGCGTCAAAGGCCTCTGTCAGGCACTGATCCACTGTTTTCATGGACATTTCTGCTTGTGCTGCGCCTGTCACAAGCGCCGCCGACATGGCCGCAATCGCGCCAATTCTCAGTCTCATAGTAATCCTCCCGCACGGCTCTCCCCAGCCGCGTTGATTCTGGTATACCAAAATATTCTTGCGCTTGGTATACCATTTGAGTTTTGTAGAAGGACTGGCAGCGAACAACAAGATTCGCCACGCCTCATGAATTTTCTGGGAGGAAACCATGTCCAACACCCGCGCGAACAAGCGGTTCCGCTCGCAAGAGTGGTTCGACAATCCCAATAATCCGGGGATGACGGCGCTGTACCTAGAGCGCTATCTGAATCAGGAATACACCCGCGAGGAATTGCAGGGCGAAAAGCCGATCATTGGTATCGCGAACACCGGCTCCGACATTGCGCCCTGTAACAAGATCCACGTGTTCCTGATGGACCGGATTAAGGCCGGCATCCGCGCGGCGGGCGGCGTTCCGATGGAATTCCCCGTGCACCCCATTCAGGAAACCGGCAAGCGCCCCACAGCGGCTTTGGACCGCAACCTGTCCTATCTAGGGCTGGTCGAGGTGCTGCATGGCTACCCGCTGGATGGCGTCGTGATCACCACGGGCTGCGACAAAACCACCCCTGCGATGCTGATGGGTGCGGCCACGGCCGATCTGCCCGCCATTGCCCTGAACGGCGGCCCGATGCTGGACGGCTGGTGGAAGGGCAAGCGCGCAGGTTCGGGCACCATCGTCTGGGAAAGCCGCCGTCTGCTGTCCGAAGGCGAGATTGACTACGAAGAATTCATCAGCCGTGTGTGTTCGTCCGCGCCGTCGCTAGGGCACTGCAACACCATGGGCACCGCGTCGACCATGAACGCGATGGCTGAGGCTTTGGGCATGTCCCTGACCGGCAACTCGGCGATTCCCGCGCCCTTCCGCGAGCGGATGGAGATGGCCTATCAGACCGGCAAGCGGATCGTGGAGATGGTCTATGAGGACCTGAAGCCCTCTGACATCCTGACCCGCGAAGCCTTTGAAAACGCGATCAAAGTGAACGCTGCGATTGGCGGCTCCACTAATGCTCCGCCGCACCTGCAGGCCATCGCGCGCCATGCGGGCGTCGAGCTGGACGTCAAGGATTGGGAGACCGTCGGTTTCGAAATCCCGCTGATGGTGAACATGCAGCCTGCGGGCAAGTACCTTGGCGAAAGCTTTTTCCGTGCGGGCGGCGTCCCTGCGGTCATGGCCGAACTGCAAAAGGCCGGTCACATCCACGAAGGCTGCATGACCGCCACGGGCAAGACCATGGGCGAGAACCTGACCGGCCTTGGCTCCGAGGATGAAGACGTGATCACCACCTATGGCGCGCCCTTGCGTCAGAATGCGGGTTTCAAGGTGTTGTCGGGGAACCTCTTTGATAGCGCGCTGATGAAGACCTCGGTGATCTCTGCGGACTTCCAGAAACGCTTCTTGTCCCGTCCGGGCGAAGAGGGTGTGCACGAGGCCCGTGCGATCGTGTTCGAAGGCCCCGAGGATTACCACGACCGGATCAACGATCCGTCTCTGAACATCGACGAGAAGTGCATTCTGTTCATTCGCGGCGTGGGTTGTGTGGGCTATCCCGGCAGCGCCGAGGTCGTGAACATGCAGCCGCCAGATGCCCTGTTGAAGCAGGGGATCAACCATTTGCCCACCGTGGGCGACGGGCGTCAGTCGGGCACCTCGGAAAGCCCGTCGATCCTGAACGCCTCGCCTGAATCGGTTGTGGGTGGGGGATTAGCTTACTTGCGGACAGGCGACATGGTGCGCTTGGATCTGAATGCCTCGACCATGGATGCTTTGGTCTCTGACGAGGAATGGGCGCAGCGCAAGGCGGATTGGACACCGCCCGAGATCAAGCACCAGACCCCGTGGCAAGAGATCTATCGCACCCACGTGGGGCAGTTGGACAAGGGCGGATGTCTGGAACTGGCCACCGCCTACCACAAGGTCTGCCAAGACCTGCCGCGCGATAACCACTGACCCAAAGGGAGGGGAGGCCCGATGGCTAAGACAATCATCATTACCGGCGCCGCGCGCGGTGTGGGCAAAGCCTGTGCGCAGCATTTCTTGGACAACGGGTGGAAGGTCGGCATCGTCGGCCGCACACCCGCCACGGTGCAGGAAATGGCAGACAGCCACGAGAATGCACTGGCCCTGCCATGTGACGTGACCAATGAGGCCGAGGTCGACGCGGCCTTTGACAAGGCGCTGGCGGAATGGGGGCGGATTGATGCCCTGTTCAACAACGCTGGGGTCGCGATGAAGGGCACGACCATCGACACGGTCGATGTGGATGCCTGGCGCGAGCTGATCAATGTGAACGTGACCGGCAGCTTTATTTGCGCGCGTGCGGCCTTTGCTCGGATGCGGGCGCAGGACCCCCAAGGGGGCCGGATCATCAATAACGGCTCTGTCTCGGCCTATGTGCCGCGCTGGGGCTCTGCGCCGTATTCGGCCTCGAAACACGCGATCACCGGTTTGACCCGCAGCATTTCGCTGGACGGGCGTCCGTTCAACATTGCGTGCGGGCAGATCGACATCGGCAATGCGCTGACTGATATGGCGCAGGCGATGACCCAAGGGGTGCCGCAAGCCGATGGATCGATTGCGGTGGAGCCTGTGATGGACGTCGCCCATGTCGCAAGCTCTGTCCTGCACATGGCGGAACTGCCGATCGAAGCCAACGTTCAGTTCATGACCGTGATGGCAACAAATATGCCCTATATCGGGCGCGGTTAACCCATCGTTAACCGAAACTATGCTTCCTGTTGGGTGTTAGAACCCGGACTTACCCGCCGGCCCTCGTGGTCGGCGGCTTTTTTTATGCCGCGTCCCTAGGCGAAGAAGATGCGTTGCAAGTCTTAAGAATTTCTGCGGGGGCAGGACGGGCCCACTGGGGCCCATCTGTTTACCGTTTCAGGCTGCGCTCGCGCTGCCAGATATAAAGACCCGAGGCGATGATGATCGCACCGCCAGCCAGCGTCCACAGCGTGGGCCATGTGTTGAACACAAGGATCCCCGCGAGCGAGGCTAGGAACACCTGAATATAGACCACTGGTGCAAGCAAGGACGCATCCGCCCACCGATGCGCGATGGTGGCAATGGTGTGACCTGTCGCGCCGAAAAATCCGATCAGGCAAAAGATGATCCACGCCTGCGTCGTGTCCGGCCAGACCCAGTTTTGCAGCGCAAAGGGCAGCAGGGCAGTCATGGCGATCCCGCTCGACCAGATTTGCTGGGTGGCGTTCGCCTCGACCCCCGACAGCAGTCGGGTCATAATGAAATAGAGCGATGCGCACATCAGGCCCGCAAGGCTAAAGAACATCGCCGGGTGAAAGGCCGTGCCCCACGGCTGGATCACCACCAGAACGCCGCTGAACCCGACGCACACTGCAATAATACGGCGCAGGCCGACCTTTTCCCCAAGGATCGGGATCGCCAGAATGCTGGTCACGATAGGACCGGCAAAAAAGATCGTCGTCGTGATGGTGATCGGCAAGTGTTTCAGCGCCATGAAGTTCATGACAGTGGAGCCCAGCAGAAACAGGCTGCGCAGCAGCTGTTTCACGGGGGCGTTCGACACCAGTGCCGCGCGCCCTTCTCGTGGGACGTAGAAGGCAAGCGCCAGAATGAAATGGCCGAAATAGCGGGCAAAGACCACCTGAAGCGTGGGCAATCCGAACAGGATCAACCACTTAGCCGAGGTGTCGATGCAGGTAAAGAACCCCACGGCCAGACACATGAGCAAAAGCCCAGCGCCTGTGCGGTCCTCTCTTGGGATCGAGGTCCCCAAGGGGGGACTCCTTTAGCCGGCCGCCCAACCGCCGTCGATGATATGCGCCTGACCGGTGGTAAAGCTGCTTTCGTCCGAGCCAAGATAGACGACCAGATGCGCGATCTCGTCTGCGGTGCCGATCCGGCCCATGGGCTGGCGTGCTTCAAACGCGGCGCGGGCCTCTTCGTAGTTGCCCATGGCGCGCAGGCGGTCATGCAGAGACGGGCTGTCCACGGTGCCCGGGCAGATGCAGTTCACGCGGATGCCTTGTTTCACATAGTCCACGGCCACAGATTTGGTCAGGCCAATCACGGCGGCCTTGGATGCACCGTAGATGCAGCGATTGGGGGCGGCGATCAGGCTGCTCGCCACCGAGGCGATGTTGACGATCGACCCACCGCCCCGTTCGAGCATGCCGGGCAGGGCGGCCTGCATTGCGTGGAACTGGGATTTCACGTTCAGGGTAAAGGCAAAGTCGAACTCGTCGTCCTTTGCTTCCAAGATCGTGCCGCCGTGCACGAACCCCGCACAGTTCACCAAGATATCGGGCTGCGCGTCCTGAATAGCAGTGGTCAGAGCCGCTTTGTCGGTGACGTCCAGCGCCATGGTTTTTTCGACGTTCAGCCCGTCGAGCAGGTCGCCCTTCAGGTCGGTGGCGGTGACGATGGCACCCTCGCGGGCGAAGTGTTCCGCGACGGCGCGGCCGATGCCTTGGCCCGCTGCGGTGATAAAGGCGCGTTTTCCTTCCAGCCTCATCTCAATTCTCCAATCTATCGGTTTCGGGGCGGGGTCAGGCCCCGCGAAAATCATCTGGGACGTCGCCGCGTTTGACGGGGTGTCCGTCGCGGCCCGACAGGACCGCGGCGAGGGTCAGTTCGAGCGCCGCTGCGCCATCGGCCAACGTGCACAGGATATCATCTTGGCCGCCCGCGACGACGTCCGCGAACCTGTCAATCTGGGCCAGCAAAGGGTCAATCTTGTCAAACGCTTGCGGGGCGTGGCGGGTCAGGGGCTTGGACCACTCGATCTCTCCTCCGTCGCTCCGGCCCCAGCGGGTGAGCGAGGGGAAGGCCAGCGCGCCTTGGGTGCCGATGATGCGCAGGTAATCCTCACCCGAGGCGGCGATGGCGGGGTTTTCGGCACTGGCCGCTTCGAACGCCCAAGGCGATGCGCCAGCATCGGACATCAGAACGGACCCAAGCGCGCCATTGCCGAACCGCAGGGACAGCGCCGCGGTGTCTTCGATCACCATGCCCCGGCGCGCATTGGAGGTCAGGGCAGAGACTTCGTCAATCTCGCCGATCAAGAAGCGCAGAAGGTCAAGTTCGTGGCTGACATTGGTCATCAGAACCCCTGCGCCGGGCTGCGTGCGCCACGGGGTGTCGTAGTAGGTGTCGTGCTTGCGCAGCGACCACAGTGTTTGCACCCCGATCAAATCGCCGATCTGCCGCAGGGCTTCTCGGGCTGCGATGCTAAAGGGGTGACAGCGGCGATGATGCCCACAAAACAAGGGCTTATCGCCTGCCACTTCGGCCAATGCTTTGGCTTCGCCCACCGTGGCGGTCAGAGGTTTTTCGATGATGCCTGCCCATCCGCGATCCAGAATTTGCAGGGCACTGTCGTGATGCAGCTGCGTCGGCGTGGCTGAGATGGCGGCGCAGGTGGCAGCAGGGGCATCCTCAATGGTTGCCACGGCGGTCAGTCCCATTTGGGCCAGCTCTGCGCGGCGCGCGTCAGAAGGCTCAACGATGCAGGTCAGATCGACTTTATCCGACGTTTGCGCCACTTCCACGTGACGCATGCCGATCGAGCCTCCACCAATGACGCAAAGTGGTAAACGGGCCATTACATCACCGCGCCAACCTGCCATGGGACGAATTCGTAGTCCCCAAGGCCCAGCTTTTCCGATTTTGTTTGCTCGCCCGAGGCCATGCGGAGCCACATTTCGTAAATTTCGCGGCCCACGTCCTCGACGGTTTTGCCGTCGGAAATGATCGTTCCCGCGTTAACATCCATGTCCTCGTGCAAGCGGTTGTACATCTCGGTGTTCGTCGCGACCTTCATCGAGGGCGAAGGTTTTGCGCCGAAGGCTGATCCGCGGCCCGTGGTAAAACACACGAGATTACAGCCACTTGCGATCTGTCCGGTCACGGATGCGGGGTCGTAGCCGGGGCTGTCCATAAAGGTGAAACCCTTGGCCGTGACGGGTTCTGCGTACTTGTAGACACCGGTTAACGGGGTCGTGCCGCCCTTGGCTGCGGCGCCGAGGGACTTCTCGAGGATCGTGGTTAATCCACCTTTTTTGTTGCCGGGGCTGGGGTTGTTGTCCATGGAGCCGCCATTGCGGTCTGTGTAGCCCTCCCACCATTTGATCAGATCGATCAGCTTGTCGCCAATCGCGCGATCAGCGGCGCGGGCGGTCAGCAGGTGTTCTGCCCCGTAGATTTCGGGGGTTTCGGCCAGAACGCCGGTGCCGCCTTGGGCCACTAGCAGGTCACAAGCGTAACCGACGGCGGGGTTGGCGGTGATGCCGGACCACGCGTCCGAGCCGCCGCATTGCAGGGCGACCATCAGCTCGGAGGCGGGGCATTCCTCGCGTTGTGCCTTGTTCACTTCTGGCAGCATGGCGGTGATTTGTTCGATGCCAATCTCAACCGTTTTGCGCAGGCCGCCGTGGTCCTGAATGTTCATGGTCTGGAACAGCGGGCCGGGGGTCAGACCGTAGGCTTCGATCAGCCAGTCAATCTGCATCATCTCGCAGCCGAGACCCGCCATGAGTACGCCGCCCACATTCGGGTTTTTCGCGTAGCCCCAGAGGGTTCGCTGCAATAGCTCGAAGCCGGTGCCGTCGCCGCCCATGGCGCATCCGGTGCCGTGCACAAAGGCCACAACACCATCGACATTGGGGTAGTTGGCCATCACCTCGGGGGTGAAGTGTTGGGCGATCATGCGCGCCGCTGTGGCCGAGCAGTTCACCGAGGTCAGGACCGCAATATAGTTGCGGGTACCAACGCGCCCCGAGGGGCGGCGATAGCCCATAAAGGTGTCCTGCTGGGGCGCGGGGGCGACAGGGCGCAGGTTGGTCGAGAATTCGTAGTCCGTGTCCACATTCCGAAATTCGAGGTTGTGGGTGTGGACGTGCTGCCCCGCCTGAATGTCGGTGGCCGCGTAACCAATGAGCTGCGCGTATTTCAAAACAGGGGCGCCCGCAGGAATATCACATGTGGCCATTTTATGCCCGCGCGGGATCAGCTGTGTCGCGCCATCTTCGCCGATTTCGAGGGGGGTTTTGGCGGTCACAACGTTGTCGGCTTCGGACAGGCGGACGGTTTTCATGGTTAATTCCTTGACCTTCACAGCGCCGAAACGGCGCGAAAATCGGGGTATGGCTGGCGTCTGGTTCACGTATGGCAAACGTCATGACGTTGCGCCGGTGCTTGCTTTGGGGGTCCGGGGCGGCGTCGTGCGTCGGGCCGGACGAAAATCTGGGGGATCATACCCGATCCCGAGGGGGTAGGGACCGGGGCGGCAGCATGTCCGCCCCGGCCGAGTTTCAAAGACCTCTTCCTAGAGGAACAAAGTCACGATCGGGGGCCAAATCAGGAGGACCGACAGCGCAATTAGCTGGATCGCGATGAAAGGAAGGAAGCCTTTGAAAATGTCGGTCAGCGAGATGTGCGCCGGTGCGACGGACTTCAGGTAGAAGGCCGCAGGACCAAAGGGCGGCGACAGGAAGCTCACCTGCATGTTCATACAGAACACAACGCCGAACCAGATCGCGACGTGGCGGGGTTCGAGGTGGCCAAGGACGCCGATCTCTTCGACCGGAAGGCGCAGCACGATGGGCAGGAACACGGGCATGATCAACAGAACGATACCAACCCAGTCCATGAACATCCCCATGATCAGGAAGATGAACATCATCACCAGAATGACACCCATGGTCGGCAGGTCAGAGCCCACGATCATGTTCGCCACATAGGTCGGACCACCTGCCAGCGTGTAGGCTGCTGCCAGAGCGGCCGCACCGATGGTCACCCAGATAATGGTGCCGGTCGATTTCAGCGTGCGCATCAGGCTGTCCCAGACGATGTCAAAGGTCATCTCGCGGCGGACAAGGCCGATGACGAACACGGCGACCACACCCATACCAGCGGCTTCGGTGATGCCGGTGATGCCACCGTAGATCGAGCCAAGAACCACGCCGATCACGATGATCGGTGCCACGAGGCCCTTGGACATGTCCCAGCCAGCCTTGGAGCGATCTTTGCCAACCAAGAGGTAGACAACCAGCGCCGACAGGACAAAGGCCGCGATCAGGTAGGGCAGGTCCGATACCATCCCGAGGAAGATCGGCTCGACCCCTTCGGTTACGGCGTTGTCGCCGGTGACGGTGAAGAACAGGTTACGGGCGATCAGCACGCCGGTGATCCACATGGACAGACGACCCAAGAAGCCAAGGAACATGAGGCCCTTTTCTTTGCCTTTGGGATCGGTGGGATCTTCGGGCGGCAGGGGCGCCATCTCGGGGTTCATGAGGCTACGGAACAGGATGTAGATCATGAAGAACGAGGCCAGCATGAAACCGGGCAGGAAGGACGCGGTGAACAGCGCCTTGATCGAGGTTTCGGTGACCAGACCGTAGAAGATCAGAACGATCGACGGCGGGATCATGGTGCCGAGCGAGCCCGACGCACAGATGGTGCCGATCGCGAGGTTCTGGTTGTAGCCCAGACGCAGCATCTGGGGCAGGGCGATCAGACCAAGCAGAACGACTTCGCCGCCGATGATGCCGGACATGGCCGCCATGATCACCGCCATCAGCGAGGTCACAAGGGCAATACCGCCACGGGTGCGCGACAACAGCTGGTTCAGGGCCGAGTACATGTCCTTGGCGATGCCGGATCGTTCCAGGAGCGCGGCCATAAAGATGAACAGCGGGACCGAGATCAGGACGTAGTTCGTCATCTGGCGGTAGACCGCCTGCCCGAGGACCGAGAACGGTCCGCGGCCAAAGGTGTTGAACAGGATGTCGACGTCGAATTTGAGGACCAGCGTCACCACCGCAAGGAAGGCAGACGCAAAGCCCAGCGGCATGCCGATCGCCAGCAAGGCAAACATGCCAAGCAGCAGGATCATGCTGAGGGTACCGATATCAACCATAACTTATTTGTCCTCCAGCGTACGACGCAGGGTTTCGATCTCGTGCTCGTCGATATCGTCGTGGCCGTGGTGTTCGGGGGCTTTGTTCCAGTCGGCGATCAGGTTGGATACGGCCTGAACTGCCACAAGAACGATGATGATCAGGATCGCGGGCTTCACGGTGCCCGGAAGGGGCGGATCCCACGCGGTGCCAAAGGTCTCCATCCGCAGCATCCGGGTCCAGGCGTCGTTAAAGCCGCCCCAGACGAGGGTGAAGGTAAAGAGCAGGATCAAGAGGACAGAGATCACATCCGCGGTTTTCTGGAACGCGCGGGGCATCATGTCGTAGATCACATAGATGCGGATGTGGCTGCGCTGCTGCATCGCATAGAGGCCCGCGAGCAGGAAGATGAACGACGCGATCCAAAGGGACAGCTCGTTCGCCCACAGGGTCGGACGGTTGAAGGCGTAGCGCGAGACGACCTCGTAGAACATGACCATCACAACAAAGGCGATCGAGATCATGGCGAGGCGCGAGGCCACAAGCGAAATGTAGTCAAAGAAACCGCTGGGGCGCTCTTCGATCGGGCCGACGGTGTCGGACAAATAGATCGAGGCAAAGAGCAACGCTCCGGCCAGCGAAAAGAGCATCAGCATCGCAAGAGGACGGCCCGCGGGGCGGATCATCTCGTACATGCCGATAGGCTCGGCAGAAACAAACTGGCTGACGATCAGGATGACAAAGGTGAGCAGGGCGAGGCCGGTAAAGCCGATCATCCCCAGTCGCACTGGTCCCCTGAGACCCCCGAGCCAAACGCTCTGGTTCTCCATGTTGAAAACTCCTTGCCTGAATCCCGTTTGAGTAGTCTGCGGGTGGAAAAAAGGCGGGCCATATGGAATAGGCCCGCCCGATTGTCAGGCTATGTTCACGTTAAGTGATTATTCGGCGATCAGGCCGAGCGAGCCGAGGTACTCGCGGTGGCTTGCAACCAGCGCTGCAGCCTCGGGGGTCTTGGCGGCCCAACCGTCCCATGCCTTCTGAGCAGCCTTGCGGAAGTCTGCACGATCCTCAGCGGACCAGTCGTGCAGGGTCACGCCGTTTGCAGCCAGTTCAGCAGCAGCTTCGGCGTTCTTCTTCTCGTTCGACAGAGCAGTGTGCAGGGTCAGTTTCTGCATCGCGGTGTCGATGATGCGGCGGTGCTGTTCGCTCAGGCCGTCCCAGACGTCTTTGTTACACGCCAGGTGGTCCGACGGCATCGAGTGGAAGCCGGGGTAGGTGGCGTGCTTCACGATGTCATAGAGACCCAGACCAACGTTGTTGTAGATGCCCGAGGCGTCTGCACCGTCGATGATGCCGGTTTCCAGCGCGGTAAAGATTTCGGTGAAGTCCATCACGATGGGCGACGCGCCCATTTCGGTGAAGATTTCGGTTTCCAGACCCGGGGGCGAACGGAACTTCCAGCCCTTCAGGTCTTCGGGGCCCGCGATGGGCTTGGACGAGGACAGGGATTCCTGACCATAGAGCCACCAGCCGATCAGCTGCATGCCGTTCGCGTTGTACAGTTCCTGAGCCGCGTCATAACCGCCGCCGTAGTACAGCCACGAAATCTGCTGCCAAGGGGTGTCGTAGCCGCCCATGATGTCGCCAACGAACTGGAACGCTGGGTTTTTACCGGTCTGGTACGCACCGCCGGTCATGTCACAGTCGAGGATGCCGTTGACGGCCGCGTCCCAAGTCTCGGTGGTCGCAACGACCGACGAGCTGTAGAACATTTCAATCGCGATTTCGCCGCCCGACATGGTCTGCACGTCGTCGATGAACTGGGCTGCCAGCTTACCCGAGGGGTGCTCGGTCGCGTAGTGTGTCTGGATGCGCAGGGTTACGTCCTGAGCCGATGCTGCGGTTGCCGCGATTGCGGTCAGGGCAGCAGATGCAAGAAGCTTGCTGATTTTCATAATTATATGTCCTCCCTCGGCGGCCTCCTCTTGCCGCCGTTCCTTCGTATGGTCGGTTCCACCCGACCAGCGAACAGATGGTATACCATCCTGAATCGACGCTATCCAAAGCGAACTTCACTTTCAATCATTTTTGGTATACCAAATTCAAAAAAATCATCTAATGTGATTACGGCCCATAGGATGGGTTCGGTAAGGGCTAGAAATATAAGGGTTTTAAGACGGGGATGGCCGAAGAGACTTTGCCGGAACAGATTGCGCGGCAGCTGCGTCGCGACATTCTGAGGGGGAAACTGCCCCCTGGCACGACGATCAAAGAACGCGACAATGCCGCAGAGCTGGGGGTCAGCCGGACCCCCATGCGCGAGGCGATCCGTATTCTGGCCCAAGAGGGTCTGGTCATCCTGCGTCCGGCCCGAAGTCCGATCGTGGCACAGCCCTCGATCAAGGAGATTTCCGATCAGGTGACGGTTCTGATTGCCCTTGAGAAACTGTCACTGGAACTGGCCTGTGTGCATGCCACCGAGGCCGAGATCGATGATCTGGCGGCGACCATGGATTACATGGATCAGAACTTTGAAACCGCTGATCCGCTCGACATGTTCGAGGTCGACATGGGCTTTCACCATGCTTTGGCGGTCATGTCCCATAACGATGTGATTGCCGAATTGCACCAGACCCTGATGGAACGCCTGTGGCGGGCCCGCTACATGGCCGCGCGCCGCCGCCGCAACCGCGAGCGGGTGATCGTGCAGCACGGCGCGATTGTGGATGCCCTGCGCGCCCGTGACCGCGCCGCCGCGCTGGTCGCGATCGAGGCCCATCTGGGCCATCTGGACCGAGATATTCGGAACGTCCTCGAGCAAGAAGCCGAGGCCGCTCTGGTCACCAAATGATTTGGAGGAGAAATCAATGAAACTTCTACGTTTTGGCCCCGCAGGTCAGGAAAAGCCCGGCATTCTGGACGCCGAAGGCAATGTGCGGGACCTGTCGGGCAAGTGCCCCGATTTCGCGGGTGCGGGCGTGTCTCTGGAGGCGTTGGACGCCATCCGTGCCATCGACGTGGACAGCCTGCCTGTAGTGGCAGAGCCCGGCCGGATCGGATCGTGCGTGGCGTCTGTGCCGAACTTCTTCTGCATCGGTCTGAACTACGCCAAGCACGCCGCTGAAACCGGCGCGGAGCCGCCCAAGGAGCCGATTATCTTTAACAAGGCGACTTCGGCGCTGTCGGGTCCGTTCGATGACGTGGTGATTCCCAAGGGATCGGTGAAGTCGGACTGGGAGGTCGAGCTGGGTGTCGTGATCGGCAAAGAGGCCAGCTATGTGTCCGAAGAGGACGCGCTGTCCTACGTGGCCGGCTACTGCGTGATCAACGACATGTCCGAGCGCGAGTTCCAGATCGAGAAGGGCGGTCAGTGGATCAAGGGCAAGTCGGCCCCCACATTCGGCCCGACCGGCCCCTATCTGGTGACCGCTGAAGAGGTGGGCGATCCCCAGAAACTGGCGCTGTCCTTGGATCTGAACGGCGAGACTGTGCAGGATTCGAATACCGATGACATGATCTTTAGCGTCAAAGAGATCGTTAGCTACATGAGCCAGTTCATGAAGCTGCAGCCCGGTGACATCATCGCGACCGGCACGCCGTCTGGTGTGGGGATGGGCATGAAGCCCCAGCGCTTCCTGAAGCCTGGCGACAAGATGACTGTGCGGATTGAAGGCTTGGGCGAGCAAGAGCAGACAGCTGTGGCCTGCGAGTAAGGGCTACCGGACTGGGAATGGGTGAGGGCGTCCTGCGGGGCGCCCTTATTTGTTTGTGGGGTGTTTGGTTGGCGTTGGTGAATTGGGTATTTTTGCCAAGAAAGAGGGAGCGGTGGCTTATTCGGCAGTGCGGCGCAGCAGGTAGATGTCCATGCACCAGCCGTGGGCGGTGCGGGCGGCGGCGCGGGTTTCGATGATGTCTGCTTGGACCTCGGCAAGGGGGCCTGCGCGGCGGATTTCGTTTTCCATCCCGGCGTAGGCGGTCCAGTAGATTTGGATGCCCGTGGGGTCAAGGTGCTGGAAGGAGCAGGCGCCGTCTAGCATCACGACGGCCGTATCCGAGCCAGCGGGGAAGCCGTTGTCGCGAATCTGGCGGCCGGTGGTGATGGTCACGGGGCCGTTGATTTCATTGAGCGGGATGGCGTGGCCTGCGGTCAGGGTCTGGATCGAGGTGATGCCGGGGATGACCTCGACCGTGATTTCGGTGGTTTTGGTCAGGCGGTCGGCGATGCGCAGTGTCGAATCATAGAGGCTGGGGTCGCCCCAGACGAGGAAACCGACGGTGCCCCCCTGTGGCAGGGTCGCTTGCATGGTTTGCAGCCAGATATCGGCGATAGCGTCGTGCCAATCGTTGACCTTTTGCCCGTAGTCGCTGGTGGATTCGTCGCGGATGGGCAGGGCGAAGTCGGCGATTTTGGGCTGGGTCGTCAGAACTTGGGTACAGATTTCGTGGCGCAGGCCCGCCAGATCGTCTTTGCCCGCGCCCTTGGTCGGGATCAGGATCGCGTCGACACCGTTCAGGGCGTCGATCGCTTGGAGGGTCAGGTGCTTGGGGTTGCCCGTACCGATGCCGACGAGTTTCAGATGATACATCGGTCAGTCCGCCAAGGGGCCATAAAGGATCAGGGCGGGCTGGGTGCTATCGGCCCCTTCGAGGCTGTCGGCGAGGTCGCGGATCGTGCTGCGGGTCAGCTCTTGTTCCGGTTTCGAAACGCCTTCGCACAGCATGGCGGGGGTTTCGGGGGGCATGCCTGCCGAAATCAGCCGATCCACCATTTTCGCGAAGGTCCGTTTGCCCATGTAGACCGCTGTGGTCGCCATAGGATCGGCCAGCGCGTCAAGGTTCAACTGTTCGGGCAGCGCGCCGGTGACATCATGGCCGGTGACCAGTTGCAGGCGGCGCGCGGTCATCCGGCGGGTCAGCGGAATGTTCGCAGCGGCCGCAGCGGCCGAGGCTGTGGTCACGCCGGGCACGATATCAAAGGGGATACCCGCAGCGCGCAGGGCGGTGGTTTCCTCTTCCAGACGGCCAAAGATGCCGCAATCGCCGGATTTCAGGCGGACGACCTTGATCCCTTGGGACGCGTAATCGACCAAGAGCTGGCTGACGTGTTCCTGTTTGGGGCTCGGGCGGCCTGCGCGTTTGCCGACGCCGACGAGTTCGGCTTCGGGCTTCAGGTCCTCGAGAATGGGGGCAGCGCCGAGATCGTCATAGAGGATGGCGTCGGCCTCTTTGATCAGGCGCGCGGCCTTGAGCGTGAGCAGTTCCGGATCGCCGGGGCCAGAAGATACGAAATGGACAAAGCCGCTCATGTGGCCTCCGAAATCAGGTGGAAGAATGTGCCCGTCGCGTTGCCACGTACCGAGCCGGTTTCGGGCACGTCGGCGCCGTTGGCATCGGTGACGCGGGCCAAGGGCGCGTCGGGCTGGTCAAGAATGGTGGAATAGTGGAACTCGTGGCCGCGCAGGCGGGCGGCGGCGGAATAGCCGGGCATTGGCGCAGTCAGATCGGCCAGACGGTAGCCAAGGTGCATCTTGCGCTTTTCATAGCTGGTCACGAGGCCGAGGAGGCCAGCCATTTCGTGACGCTCTCCGGCTTTGTCGATCAGGGCGGTGCCCATGGCCATGTAGCCGCCGCATTCGCCATGGACGGGACGCGTTTCCGCAAATGATTTCAGTCCGTTGCGGAAGGTTGTTGCAGCGGCGATTTTGCCCGCGTGCAGCTCGGGATAGCCGCCGGGCAGCCATGCGACATCGGCGGATGCATCGGGTGCTTCGTCGTTCAGGGGGCTGAATGGCAGGATCTCGGCCCCCGCTTTGCGCCATGCGGTCAGCTGGTGCGGATAGACAAAGCTGAAGGCCGCGTCGCGGGCCAAGGCGATCCGCTGGCCGGGGGGCGGACAGGGGTTCGGGTCGATCGCGGGGGGCGTGGTTTGCGCGGCGGCAGCGCGCAGGGCGTTCAGGTCCACATGCTCGGCCACAAAGGTCGCGGCTGCGTCGAGGATGCGGGTGAGTTCGCTGTGCTCTTCGGCTTGGACGAGGCCAAGGTGCCGTTCTGGCATCTCGATCTCTTTCATGCGGGGCAGCGCGCCAAGGACGGGGATGCCGACTTGGTTCATACCCACGCGTACCAAGGCTTCGTGACGGGGCGAGGCGACGCGGTTCAGGACCACACCCGCCAGCTGGACGTCGGGGCGCATGGCGGCAAAGCCTGCGGCGACGGCGGCAGCGGATTGCGCTTGGCCGGATACGTCAATGACCAGCACCACGGGCCAGCCCATGAGGGCGGCCATGTCGGCGCTGGCGCCGGTGCCGGTTTCGCCGGGGCTTGCCACGCCATCGAACAGACCCATAGAGCCTTCGGCCAGTACCAGATCAGCGCCGTCTGCGGCTTGGACCAGATCAGCCAGCAGGCCACGGGGCATCGCCCATGAGTCAAGGTTCACCGACACGCGGCCCGCTGCGGCGCTGTGGAAACCGGGGTCGATGTAGTCGGGGCCGCTTTTGAAGGGCTGGACGGTCACGCCCGCTTGGGTCAGCGCACGGCACAGGCCCAGCATCAGGGTCGTCTTGCCGGTGCCCGACGCGGGGGCAGAGATCAAAAGGCCCTTGGGCAGCATCATTCGGTCCCCTCGGGGAAGCGGGGATCGGTGCCGATGGGGCGGTAGCGGCGGTCGTAGTCGGCGGCATAAAGGCAGGATTCGTCGAAATCCGTCGCCCCTAGAGCGTGGCCGACCATGATCAGGGCGGTGCGACCGCGCTCGCCCTCGGTGGCTTCGATGACGGTGCCGAGGGTGGCTTTGATGATCTTCTGATCCGGCCACGTGGCGCGCCAGATGATCGCGACGGGGCAATCGGAGCCATAGGACGGGGACAGACGCGCGACCACCTCTTCCAGCACGTGGACCGACAGGTGCACGGCCAAGGTCGCGCCGGTTTTGGCGAAGTTTTCCAGCGTTTCGCCATCGGGCATGGAGCTAGCGCGCCCCGAGGTGCGGGTCAGGACCAGCGATTGCGCGACGCCCGGCAGAGTCAATTCTGCGCCCAAGGCAGCGGCGGCGGCAGCAAAGGACGGGACGCCGGGGGTGACGTCGTAGGGGATGCCTTCGGCCCGCAGGCGGCGCAGCTGTTCGCCCATCGCCGACCAGACCGACAGATCGCCGGAATGCAGGCGGGCGACGTCCTGGCCCGCATCGTGGGCGGCTTTGATCTCGGCGATGATCTCGTCCAGCGACATAGGGGCAGTGTTGATGATCCGCGCGCCTTCGGGGCAGTGGTCCAGCAGGGCTTCGGGCACCAGCGAGCCCGCATAGAGGCACACGGGGCAAGACGCGATCAGGTCGCGGCCGCGCAGGGTGATCAGGTCGGCGGCGCCGGGGCCTGCGCCGATAAAATGGACGGTCATGCGTCTGGTCCTTCAGCAATTGCGGCGGTGGCCATGCCATCGGTCGAAGTTACGCGGCGGTCTAGCAGATGCGCGTTCTCTCCGACAGCGGCAAGCGCGGCAGCTTCGGCCAAAGAGCCGGTGCCGTAGCGTTCCGCCACGCGGGGGGATTGGGTGATAGTGATTTCTTGTTTCAACTCGTCGAGCGGGACGGCGATCAGCGGCACGCCGAGGATCTCGGCGAGTTCTGTGATCTGGGGCGCTTGGGCTTTGTCGGCGGCGGTGGCTATGGCGTCCACTGCGTGGCCCGTCTGGCTCAGCGCATCCTCTAGCGATGCAGTGGGAGCCTCGGCGCGGAAGCCTATGCCGGCAATTTTCATCGGGTGACGCTCCACTGTAGGATCGGGCGGGCGGCATTCCAGCCGCGCATCCGGCCCAAAGGCGCGGTTTCCGAGAGTTCCGCACGGAGCAGGTGCCCGCCCTTGGCCGCGTGCCAGTTCATCAGCAGGCATTCGGTTTCCAGCGTAACGGCGTTGGCGACGATGCGGGTGCCTTCGGGCAGAGTTTGCCACAGTTCGGTCATCAGCATGGCGCTGTTGCCGCCGCCGACGAAGACGGCATCGGGTTTGGCGTGGCCTTTCAGGATGTCGGGGGCCGCGCCGTGGACGGTTTGCAGGCGGTGGGACAGGCCAAAACGCTCGGCGTTCTGGCGGATGTTGGCGCAGCGGGTATCTTTGGGCTCAAAGCTGGTGGCGGTGGCGTTCGGAGCCGCCAGACACCATTCCAGCGCGATGGAGCCGGAGCCGCCGCCGATGTCCCAAAGATGCTCGCCATAGCGGGGCGCGAGGGCAGAGAGGGTCAGGGCGCGGACGGGGCGCTTGGTCATTTGGCCGTCGGACAGGAACATGCTGTCGGGCAGGCCAGAGGCGCGGGGCATCCCCTTGGACCCTGCGCAGTCGATGGCGACGGCGACGGGGGCTTTGATATCGGTTAGGTCGAAAGCTTGGGCTGTGGCGTGGCGCACGCGCTGGCGGGGGCCGCCGAGGCATTCCATGACCGTTATCTGGGACGCGCCAAAGCCGTTCTCGGTCAGATAGGCTGCCAGTTTCGCGGGGGCGTCGCCGTCGCGCACGGTGCAGATGGCGCGGACGCCGCGGCCGAGGGTCGGGGTGAGACGCTCGAACGGGGCCGCATGAAGCCCGAAGCAAAGTGCTTCTTCGAGGCGCCAACCTTGGGTATTTGCCGCCAAGGCGAAGGTGGAAGGGGTGGGCACGCTGACCCACTCGTGGGATTGCAGATGCGGCAGGAGCGAGCCGCCCGCGCCGAACCAGAAGGGATCGCCCGAGGCCAGCACCACCACGGGTTTGCCGCGCATGGCCAGAACGGGAGCGATGCTAAAGGGGACGGGCCACGGGTGGCCTTTGGTGCCGGCCCCAACCAATTCCAGATGGCGCGGGCCGCCAAAGATCGCCTCTGCGCCCGCCAGCAATTTCCGGCTTGTCTCTGTCAGGCCATCCAGTCCATTTTCCCCCAGACCCAGAATGCTTAGCCAAGGTTCAGACATGACACGCATCCTTGTTCTCGGTGGAACGACCGAAGCCATGAAACTCGCCGCGACGCTTTCCGATTGGGGCGTGGATGCGGTGTTCAGCTATGCGGGGCGAACGAACAATCCGACCATGCCCGCACTGCCCGTGCGGATGGGCGGCTTTGGCGGTGTGCCGGGGCTGGTCCAATACCTGTGGGACGAGGGGATCACCCATGTGGTCGACGCTACGCACCCCTTTGCCGCGCAGATGAGCAACAACGCGGTTGTGGCCTGCGAAGAGGCGGGCGTTGAACTCTGTGCCTTGGAGCGTGGTCCGTGGCGCAACAAACCCGGCGACAGTTGGAGCCATGTGGAGGATATGGCGGGCGCGGTCGAGGCGCTCCCGGGTAGCCCGCGCCGGATTTTTCTGGCCATTGGCCGCCAGTACCTGAGCGACTTTGCCCCGAAGCCCCAGCATTTCTACCTGCTGCGTCTGGTGGATGCGCCCGAGGGCGAGCTGCCCTTGCCGAACGCAGTGGCTGTGCAGGCGCGCGGACCGTTCACCGTGGCGGGCGACAAGGCCCTGCTGCAAGAGCATAAAATTGATCTGATCGTCGCCAAGAACTCGGGCGGCGTTGGCGCGCGCGCCAAGCTGGATGCCGCGCGAGAACTGGGTATCCCGGTCATTCTGATCGACCGTCCCCATATCCCGACGCGCCCCATTATGCGGACCGTCACCGATGTGATGGACTGGCTGGATCATGCGCTCTCGGACGAAGTGGGCGCGTAACGCGGGGTATAAACGTGGGGGCCGACGCGGCGCGTGTCGGCGTTCCCTACGATGACCACGGTGCGCATGTCGGCCATGTCTTCGGTGGCCTCTCCGAGCGGGACGGTCAGCAGTTTTTGGCCGTCTTTCGTCACGTCTTTGCAAAACGAAATCAGGACGTTATCCCCCAGTTCTTCACGTAGAATGGTCAGAGCCTGACCGAACTGGAAGGGGCGCGATTTGCTGCGCGGGTTGTAGAAGGCCATGGCGAAACCGGCTTGGGCGGCAAGGCGCAGCCGGCGTTCGATCAGGCTCCAGGGTTTGAGGTTGTCGCTGAGGTTGATCGCCGCGAAATCGTGGCCCAAGGGCGCACCGAGTTTCGAGGCCGCCGCCAGCATCGCGGTGATGCCGGGTAGCACGCGGATGTCCAGAGCGTGGTATTCGGGGTGGTTTTCCAGCGCCTCGAACACGGCAGAAGCCATGGCGAACACGCCCGGATCCCCGCTGCTGACCACGACCACATGGCGCCCTTCGGCGGCCATTTGCAGGGCGTGAGTGGCGCGGTCCACTTCGACGCGGTTGTCGGACCCGTGCAGGGTCAGGCCTTCGCGGGGTTCGACGCGGGCTACATAGGGGAAGTAGCCGACGATGTCCGTGGCTACGTCCAGCGCGGCGCGCACTTCGGGCGTCACGAGGTCTTCGGCGCCCGGCCCGAGGCCTGCGATAACGACGGAACCGGTCATGGGCGTCTCCCGTTGCCGTGGACGATGGCGATGCTAAAATAGGGGACGGTGTCACCGACCTCGGTCAGTTTCTGGACGGTCTGATCGGGCATGGTGCCCCGTTCAACCAGCCACGCGTCTTGCAGTTTGCCAGCGGCCTCTAGGGCGCGTTTGACCTTGAGCAGGTTGCGGCCGATCTTCATGAACACCAGCGCGTCGGAGTCTTTGGCGCGGCGGGTCAGCTCGTCTTCGGGCAGGGTTGCCATGCAGACGGTCAGCACGTCGTCGCCCCATGTGATCGGCTGGCCCGTGGCGGTCCAGCAGCCGGACATGCCGGTGATCGCGGGGATCACATCGACATCGCAGCGCGGTTTAAGTCGCGTGTATAAGTGCATGAAACTTCCGTAGAAAAACGGATCGCCTTCGCACAGGACGACCACGTCGTCGGTGGAGGTTAAGGCGTGCAGGCGGTCGGCCCAGTCGTCATAGAACTCGGCCAGAACGCGGTTGTATTCGGGGTCGCTGAAGTGGATCTCGGTGGTGACCGGATACTCCATGGCGTGCTCGGTCACGGCGTCGGGCAACATGCCTTCGACGATGCGGCGGGCTTGGCCTTGGCGGCCTTCCTTGCGGAAATAGGCCACGTGGGTGGCAGTGCGGATCAGGCGATCCGACTTCACGCTCATGAGTTCGCGGTCGCCGGGGCCGAGGCCGACGCAGATGACCTTGCCCATCGTTATTCCTTCCAGCTGGCCAGCGCGTTCACGGCGGCCACGGTGATGGCAGAGCCCCCCAGACGCCCTTCGACGATCATCGAGGGCACGGGCAGGTCAGCCATCAGAGCATCCTTGGATTCCCGCGCGCCGACAAAGCCTACGGGGCAGCCGATGATGGCCGCGGGGCGCGGGCAGTCGGGGTCTTCGAGCATGTTCAGCAGGTGAAACAGTGCGGTCGGGGCATTGCCGATGGCGACCAGAGCGCCCTCAAGATGCGGGCGCCAAAGTTCCACGGCCGCGGCCGAGCGGGTATTCTGCATCTTTTCAGCCAGTTCGGGGACCTGCGGGTCCTTGAGCGTGCAGATGATCGCGTTGTCGGCGGGCAGGCGCGGGCGGGTGATGCCTTCGGACACCATGCGGACGTCGCACAGGATCGGCGCGCCGTTCGCCAGCGCGGCGCGGGCGATCTCAGCCATGCCGTCGGAGAAGCGCACGTGCTCTTCCAGACCCACAAAGCCAAGGGCGTGGATCATGCGGACCACGACGGATTCTTCATCCTTGTTGAAACGGGCGAGGTTGGCCTCGGACCGGATGGTCGCAAAGCTTTCCTTGTAGATGGCGGCGCCGTTGGTCTCGTAAACGTGGGGCATTCAGGCTCTCTTGGTCGTCAGAAGGTCGGGATGGAGGATCAGCGCGTCGGATGCAAGGCCGGTTGCAAAACTGTTAGCGCTGGCTGTGCCATTGTGGATCAGGTCAAAGGTGTCCGGGGCCGTGGCGGTCAGGGTGATCGGCGCGGCGGAGGGGTGCGCACAGCCCTTGGCGCAGCCGGACACGTGCAAGAGCTGCGGTGTGTGCGGGGCCAGTTGGCGGGCCAAGGTGCGCGTGTCGCTCAGGGCTTGCGGGCAACCGGGGGCACCGGTGCAGGCCACGACATTCAGGCGCGGATCGGTGGGATCGGTGATCAGGCCGTCGATCTCGGGCAATGCGGTCAGGTTCTCGAGCAGCAGCATCCGCCACGGGGTCAGGCGGATGGGGGCCAATTTCGCCAGCGCGGCGAGGGTTTTCGCCTGCATCTGCCCGAATTCGAGGCCCACAAGGGTGCCGTTGCTGGTGCGTCCGATCTGCGGGTTGTGCTGCGCGGGCTGCGCCGGAGCAGTCTGGTATTCAGCGGGTAATTCGTTAGTTTTCAGGTGGCGGGCCATGCGGCCTCGGCCTTCGGGTGCACCGCCAGAGGTCAGGAACCAGCGGGCGATTTCCAGCGCGGTTTCGGCGGCGGAGTCCACGGTCACTGGGATGCCCATGTCGCAGGTGTCGGCGCGGACGATCAGGCCATTTTGGCCCCGCTCGATGCGGATATCGGCGCTGATATCGGTCATCACGGGAGTGTCGCCGCAGTCCACCGCATAGCCGAACTTGCCCGGCGTGGCGGGGGCGTTATCGGACGACAAAGCCAGCATCAAAGTGGTCGCGATGCGGTGGCTTTCATCGCCAGCGGTCCAATAGGGCGTCAGGACGATATTCCGGCGGGTCTCAGTAGCGATGTCGCGGTCGATCAACCCGAGCATGCGCAGTCCGTCGATCAGGGGGGCGTGGGTGGCATCGGTGACGCCCCGGATCTGCAGGTTCGCGCGGTTCGAGATGTCGATCAGCCCGTTCCCGTAGATCTGCGCCAGATCGGCGATTTTGGCGGCCTTGTCCTGCGCCAAGCGGCTGAGGGGGGCACGCACGCGCACCACCAGGCCGTCGCCCGATTGCATGGGGCGCAGGGCACCGGGGCACCAACCTTGGATGATGGGGGCGCTCATGTCAGGGCCTCCAGTTCCGCGATGATCGAGTTGCGGCGCGTGACCCAAAGGCCCGCGTCCATCAGTGCGCGGAAGCGGTCCTTGAGCGCCTGAAGGGCCTGTGGGTTGGCGTCCGCCATGAACTCTGTCAGGTCGGCGCGGCCCAAAGTGGCCTCGAAATACTGGTCGAACAGGTGGGGACCAACGACCCCTGCCAGATGGGCAAAGGCGGCCATGTGGTCGAGCGTGGCGGCGATTTCGGCCGCGCCGCGGAAACCGTGGTTCATCATGCCGTTGGCCCAGTCGGGGTTGGCGGCGCGGGCGCGGACGGTTCGGGCGATTTCTTCGTTCAGGCTGCGCGCGCGGGGGCGGTCCGGTTGGGTCGCGTCCATGTGGTAGAGCGCGGGGGCCTCTTGGCCTAGGCGCTTCATGGCGGCGGCGAAACCGGCCTCGTGGGCGGCGTAGTCGCTGGCCATCAGGACGTCGGTTTCCGGCAGGTCCTGTAGGTGGACAAAGCTGTCGGCGGTTTGCAGGCGGGTTTCGAGGGCCTCGCGGGCTTCGTGGACCTCGCCTTTGGCGTCGATTGCGTGGGAACTGGCGGCGAGCCATGCCTCGCCAGCGGCGGCGCGGGCTTCTTCGCTGTAGTCGTCCAGTGATGCGCCCATGTTGAGGCCGTATTGTCCCGGTTTGGGGCCAAAGACGCGGGGGGTGCGGGCGGCGTAGGGGTTGTCCTCGGGCGCCTCTTCGCGCTCGGCCAGCTTGTCGGCGGCGCCTTCGAACATCTGGGCTAGGCCGGGGAAGACGTCGCGGAAGAGGCCCGAGACGCGCAAGGTCACGTCGATGCGGGGACGGTTTAGCAGGGCGAGCGGGATGATCTCGAACCCGCTGACACGTTCGGAGCCGTCGTCCCATTTCGGCGCGAGGCCCGCGAGGTGCAGGGCCATGGCGAATTCCTCGCCTGCGGTGCGCATGGTGGCGCTGCCCCAGAGGTCGATCACCAGCCCCTTTGGCCAGTCGCCGTGGTCCTGAAGGTGACGGCGCAAGAGTTCCTCGGCCAGCTTGACGCCTTGGGCGTGGGCGGCGCGGGAGGGGACCGAGCGGGGGTCGGTCGTAAACAGGTTCCGGCCTGTGGGCAGGACGTCCGAGCGGCCTCGGTATGGGGAACCAGAGGGGCCAGCGGGGACGAAGCGGCCGTTCAGGGCAGCGTGAAGGCCCGCGTTTTCCTGTGGTCCGTAGTCGCCTGCGCCAAAGATGTGCAGCCCCTCGCCGTACTGGCTTTCTTTGATGTCGCAGACAAAGCGGTCAATGCGGGTAATGGCTTCGGCGGCAGAGGCGTCGTGCGGGATGCCAAGGTCCTCTTCGACGCCAGTGCCTTGGGCCTCGGCGCGGATGTCGGCGATTAGGCGGTCGCGGCGGGCGGGGTCAAGGCCGTCTGCGGTCGAGTATTCGTCCAGCAGGTGTTCCAGGCGCCCCATTCCCACGGGCAGTTTGGTCTGCGCCATGGGGGGCGGCAGGTGGCCGATGGTGACGGCAGCGATGCGGCGTTTGGCTTGGGCGGCCTCGCCCGGGTCGTTGACGATGAACGGGTAGATGACGGGCAGGTCGCGGATCAGCGCCTCGGGCCAGCAGTCACCGGACAGGGCCACGGATTTGCCCGGCAGCCATTCCAGCGTGCCATGGGCCCCGATGTGGACCAGCGCGTCGGATTGGGCGCGGAGCCAGAGGTAGAAGGCGACGTAGCTGTGGCGCGGGGTGCGGGACAGGTCGTGGTAGTCGTCGTCGCGGGTCTGGACGTCGCCGCGCTCGGGCTGGAGGGCGACCAGCGCATTCCCTGCGTCAATGGCGGGGAAATGGAACGCACCATCACGGAACAGCGGGTCGGTGTCGGGCGTGCCCCAAGCCGCGATTAGGTCAGCGCGGAGGGGGTCGGGTAGGGTGTCTAGCGCCTGTTCGTAGGCCGCGAGCGGATAGGTCAGGGTTTCGGTGGTCAGGCGCTGGCCCAGGTTCGACTGGGGGCGTACGGTGTGGCCGCTGGCATTGAGGTCAACCAGGATTTGCTCGGCGCTGGCAAGCGCGTCCATGCCGACCGCGTGGGCGATCTGGTAGGTCTTGCCGGGGTAGGTGGACAGCACGAGCGCGATCCGGTTGTCTGCGGCGGGCAGGGTGGACAGGCGGTGCCACTTCTGCACGCGGTCCGCTAGGGCGTCGATGCGGGCAGGGTCCGCACGGTGGGCAAAGCGGGAATATTCGAGGTCTGGATCCTTCTTGCCCGGCTGTTTGAAGCTGGCGACACCGGCAAAAATGCGGCCGTCGACTTCGGGCAGAACCACGTGCATGGCAAGGTCGGCGGGAGAGAGGCCGCGGTCGGCGTCATTCCAGTCCTTTTTGCGGGCGGTCGAGAGGGCAATCTGGAATACGGGGCAGCCAGCGGCATCGAGGGGCGAGGGTTCGCCATTGCGGCCTTGGGCCGAGAAGGCGGTCGCGTTCACGATGGTGGCGGGTTTCAGGGTCTCGATCTCGGTGCGCAGCCAGTCGGCAGCGGCAGGCGCTTTGAGGCTGCTGGCAAAGGCTCCAAAGGCTTGGAACCCGCGCTGCTCCAAAGCCGCGATCATGGCGTCGATGGGCGAGGTGTCCGCCGATGTCAGGTAAGAGCGATAAAATGTCACCAGAGCCAGCGGGCGGTCGTCGCGCTGCGGATCGGTGACAACGCCCGTGTCGGGCAGGTAAAAGCCCGCATCCGGCACGGTTTTTGCGCCCATCACGGGGGCCGCATAAAGGCCAGCGGCCAGCGCCAGTTGGGCGAGCGCGGCTTGGGCCGCAACGGCGCCGCCAGCGTCGCACAGCTGCTGAAGACGGCGCAGGGTCGAGACGGGCAGGGTGCTGAGCTGGTCCAGCCGGTCATCCTGACGTCCGTCGGCGGGCAGGACGGCCAGCGCAATCCCCTTGCGCCGCGCCAAGTCCTGAAGGGTCGCCAGACCGTAAGACCAGTAGCTTTCGCCGCCGATCAGACGGACCAGAATGCCCTTGGCCCCCTCGAGCGTTTGTTCGGCGTAGACGTCCACGGACAGAGGATGTTTCAGGGCCACAAGGTTCGCCAGACGCACGGTCGGCAAGGTCCCCTTGGCCCGATGGTAGCCCGCCGCGAAAGCGCCAAGGTCCGAGTCCGAGAACGACAGCACAATCAGGTCTGCGGGCGTTTGCCCCAGATCCATCGGCGTATCGCTCTGGTCGAGCCCGTGGCTTTCGCGGAAGACGACGTGCATGGGATCAGACGCCCAAAGCCGCTTTGATTGCGGTCTCGTCGATGTGGTCGTGTTCAGCAATTACCACCAGCAAGGACGCGCGGGGACGGTCGCCCCAAGGCTGGTCGTACTGCGCACGAATGCGCGTGCCCACCGCCTGCACCAGATAGCGCATGGGTTTGCCCTTGACCGCGACGTAGCCTTTGACACGCAAGATATTCTGGTCCTTTGCCATTTTCACAATGGCATCTTGCAACGCCTGAACGTCCTCGACTTCGCCAAGATCGACCACGACGCTGTCGAAATCGTCATGTTCATGGTCATCGTGGCCGTCGTGGTGCGAAGGCCGGTTCTCCAGATCATTCTCGGCAGCCGCCTCGAGACCGAGGATCACGCGGGGATCGACCGCGCCATCGGTGATTGCGATGATCGGCAGTTTGCGGGGGGCTTCGGCCTCGACCACCTCTTTGGCCTTGGCGATGCCAGCCTCACCGGCCAGATCGGCCTTGGACAGCAGAACGATGTCGGCGCAGCTGATCTGGTCTTCGAACACCTCGGACAGGGGTGTTTCGTGGTCAAGGCTCTCGTCCGCCTCGCGTTGGGCCTGAACGGCGTCCAGATCGGGGGCGAACTGGCCACTCGCCACGGCCTCGGCATCGGCCACGGCAATCACGCCATCCACGGTGATGCGCGACTTGATCGCGGGCCAGTCGAACGCCTTGAGTAAGGGCTTGGGCAGGGCCAGACCCGAGGTCTCGATGATGATGTGCTCGGGCGTTTCGGGCAGAGCCATCAGCTGTTCGATGGTCGGGATGAAGTCATCGGCGACGGTGCAGCAAATGCAGCCGTTCGCCAGCTCCATGATGTTGTTTTCGGGGCAGTTTTCATCCGCGCAGGATTTCAGGATGTCACCATCCACACCAGCGGTGCCGAATTCGTTGACCAGAACGGCCAGACGCTTGCCCTGAGGGTTCTGCATCAGGTGACGGATCAGCGTGGTCTTGCCGGAACCGAGAAAGCCGGTGATCACGGTCACGGGGATTTTGGACAGGTTGGACATGGTTACTCCTGCGGGGGTATGCGGGCGATTGATTGTTTGCGAAAGGCCTGAGGGCGCTCGCGCCAGGGGACGATCCCGTCTGTGGTTTGGGCATAGGCCCGCACGCCGGTCAGGATCTCCTCTACCTGTGTGTCGGGGTCCATGTCGCCGTAGACATAGGTCCAACGGGCGGGGCCACCGGTCAGGGCGATCGAGCAGCCGCGCGAGCAGGCGGACAGGCACTCGGCGGATTTCAGGCGGACGTTTTCGGGCAGGTCTGACTGAGTCAGGGTTTCATACAGGCGCGCACCGGGGCGCGGCTCGTCCGCGACAGGCTCTCCGCCCGCGATGCGGCGGCAGGTGGTGCAGACGGTCAAGGTGACCTCGGCCATGGGTGCCTCCCTAAACTGGCTGGGAAAACGGGGGATCACTGGCCATCGGGCACGGGGAAACGCGCCTGTCAAAGCCGGCCGCGACACACCCCGGTCGCCCGTACATTTCATCGTGCTGGCAGGTCTCCCGGCTTGCGGAGCCCGAGGGGATCCTCGGCTGGCCCGATCCTTCCCGGCAAATGGATGCCAGTGGCAACGGGGCCTCTCCGGTCACGGTCGCGGGGGCGGCTGCGTTTCGGCTGCGATTTTGGTCGCAAAGCGGTAGCGCATTCCCTCTTCGCCTGTCATAGACAGGAACCAGCGCCGCCCACCTGAGGGAAGGCACCCCACCTTGTCAAGCGTAAGGATCGTCCTATGAGCGATAAGCCCCAAACCGATGAAGCCCGTCACGCGGCCAAGATGGCCAAGAAGAAAGCGGCGCGGGACAAAATCATGGCCACGAAAGAGGGCGAGAAGGGCCTGATCATTGTCCATACAGGGCCGGGCAAGGGTAAATCGTCATCCGGTTTCGGGATGATCCTACGCTGTATTGCGCACGGGATGCCCTGCGCGGTGGTCCAATTCATCAAGGGCGCGTGGGAGACCGGTGAACGGACCCTGATTGAGGCGAACTTCAGCGATCTGTGCCAGTTTCACGCCATGGGCGAAGGGTTCACTTGGGAAACCCAGGACAAATCGCGCGATATCGAAATGGCGAACAAGGGTTGGGAAAAGGCGAAAGAGCTAATCCTTGATCCCGAGATCAAGTTCGTGCTGCTGGACGAGATCAACATCGCGCTGCGTTATGACTATCTGGATGTCGAAGAGGTGGTGCGCTTCCTGAAGGAAGAAAAGCCGCCCATGACCCATGTTTGCCTGACGGGCCGGAACGCCAAAGAGCCGCTGATCGAGGCCGCAGATATGGTGACCGAAATGACCTTGGTGAAGCACCCCTTCCGCTCTGGGATCAAAGGCCAGAAGGGCGTTGAATTCTAAGCCTGATGGGGGCGCTGCCCCCTCTTGCCGCTCCGCGCCAATTCACCCCTGGGGTATTTGGGCCATGATGAAGATCTGTATGGCCTTCATCTTGGAGATAAATACCCTCGCCGAAGGCATTCGTGCGCAGCGCGGAATGAAAAAGGGCCCAGTTGGGCCCTTTTGTGTGTCCGAAGGTCGAAGCTGTCAGATCGCGAGGTATTCGGCGCGCAGCTCTTCGTTCGCGAGTACTTCGGCGGCAGAGCCATCGTAGACGATCCCACCGGTGTCGAGGATGATCGCACGGTCAGCAATTTGAAGAACGCGGACGGCGTTTTGTTCCACGATGACGGTGGTGATGCCCTGTTCCTTGATGTGCATCAGGGTTTTCTCGATCTCGTCCACGATCACGGGCGCGAGGCCTTCGTAGGGCTCGTCGAGGAGGAGGACCTTGATGTCGCGGGCCAAGGCGCGGGCGATGGCCAGCATCTGCTGTTCGCCGCCCGAGAGGGTCACACCCTCTTGCTTGCGGCGCTCGCCGAGGCGGGGGAACAGGTCATAGAGGCGGTCGATGGACCAGCCGATGGGCGGAGCGATTTGGGCCAGTTGCAGGTTTTCCTCGACCGTTAGGCCGGGGATTATGCGGCGGTCTTCGGGGACGAGGCCGAGGCCAGCCGCGGCTGCCTCGTAGCTGGTCATGTTATGCAGCGGCTGGTGGTCCAGCCAGATCTCGCCGTGGGTGACCTGAGGGCTGCCGGTGCGGGCGATGGCGCGCAGGGTCGAGGTTTTGCCAGCGCCGTTGCGGCCCAGAAGCGCGAGGATCTCGCCTTCGTGGACGTTAAAGTTCACGCCCTGCACGATGTAGCTTTCGCCATAGTAGGCGTGCATGTCCCAGACCGACAGGAAGGCGGGTGCCGTTTCTGCGTGGTTCGAGTTCTTGGAGAAATCGGGTCTTACGTTCATGGGGAAATCTCCTGATTAGACCTGCGCTTCGCCAAGATAGGCTTCGCGGACCTTTGGGTGGCCTTTGATGTTCTGCGGGGTGTCTTCGACCAGCGGGGTGCCTTGGGCCAGAACGGTGATCCGGTCGGCCAAAGAGAAGACTACGTGCATGTCGTGTTCGATGATGCACATGGTGATGTCGCGCTTGGTCTTTATCTCTTTGAGCAGATCGATGGTGTTGTTGGTGTCGGCGCGGGCCATGCCAGCTGTGGGTTCGTCCAGCAGCAGCAGACGCGGCTCCTGAACCAGACACATGGCCATTTCCAGACGGCGTTTGTCTCCGCGGGACAGGCTGCCTGCGTGCAGGTGCGCTTTGGACAGCATGTTCACGTCGTCCAGCATGGTCTCTGCCTTTTGCAGCATGTCGGACTCGTTCACGACAGAGCCAAAAGCATGCATGCGGAACGAACCGTCACGGCGGGCAAAGCAGGGGATCATCACGTTTTCTAGAACCGTCAAATCCGCGAAGATTTCAGGTGTTTGGAAGACGCGGCTGATACCCATCTGGTTGATCTCGTGGGGGGAGCGGCCCAGAACCGATTGACCGTCGAACATGACGCTTCCGGTGTCGGGGATCAGCTTGCCCACGAGGCAGTTGAGCAGGGTGGATTTACCGGCCCCGTTGGGACCGATAATGGCGTGGACGGTGTTTTCCTGAACGCTGAGGTTCACATCACCGAGGGCTTGCAGACCGCCGAAGCGTTTCCCAACCCCTTTGACTTCGAGAATACCCATCGGTTGCTCTCCTTATTCCGCGGGGGTGGTTTTGGCGGCAGCGCCGTCTTTGTCGGACTTGTCTTTCTTGAAGAGGCGCGAGATCCGCTGTCCCCCTTCGACAAGACCGCCGGGCAGGTAGATCACGACCAGCATGAACAGGATGCCGAGGGTCAGGTGCCAGCCTTTGCCGATGAAGGGATGGATGACAAAGACAACGAAGTCTTCGATCCCGTCGGGCAAGAAGCCGAACCACTGGTGCAGAACGTTGTCGTTGATTTTCGAGAAGATGTTTTCGAAGTACTTGATGAAGCCTGCGCCAAGAACGGGGCCGATCAGGGTGCCTGCACCGCCAAGGATGGTCATCAGAACGACTTCGCCCGATGCGGTCCACTGCATACGCTCGGCGCCTGCCAGCGGGTCCATGGATGCCATCAGGCCGCCCGCCAGACCGGCATACATGCCAGAGATCACGAAGGCCGCCAAAGTGTAGGGACGGGTGTTCAGGCCGGTATAGCGCATACGGTTCTGGTTACACTTCACAGCGCGCAGCATCAGGCCAAAGGGCGAGCGGAAGATGCGGACCGCGATGTAGAACGACACCAGCATGATGATCGCACACAGGTAGTAACCCGCGCTGAACTGGAAGTTCCATGCGCCCACGGCCATCTCGTAGGTCGAGCGCATTTCCAGACCGAACAGACTGGTCACGGGGATCGAGCCGTCAGCGGTCGCCGAGACACCCAGAATACGGGGATCGTCGAGGGTCAGCTGCAGGCCGGTTTCACCGTTGGTGATGGGCGTCAGAACCGAGTAGGCGAGGTTGAACGACATCTGCGCGAAGGCCAGCGTTAGGATCGAGAAGTAGATGCCCGACCGGCGCAGCGACACAAAGCCGATGAGCAGTGCGAACAGGCCCGCCACGATGACCGACAGGATGATCGCGGGGATGACGTTCATGCTCAGCAGCTTGAACATCCAGACTGCCGAGTACGAGCCCACACCCAGAAACGCCGCGTGGCCAAAGGACAGGTAGCCGGTCAGACCGAACAGAATGTTGAAGCCCACCGCAAAGATGCCAAAGATCACAAAGCGCTGCATCAGGTCGGGATAGCCCGCGTTGAACTGCGCCAGACCGCTATCGGTGGGGAAAGGGTTCAGGATGAACGGCGCGAAGAGTGTCAGCGCCGCGACGACCAGCAAAAGAGAGGTGTCTTTTTTGTTCAGACCAAACATGGATTAGTCCTCCATCACGCCCTTGCGGCCCATGAGGCCCCGTGGACGGGTCAGCAGAATGATGATGGCGACGACGTAGATAATGATCTGGTCGATACCGGGAATGATGGACTTGATCTCGTTCATCGAGGCAAAGCTCTCGAGAATACCAAGCAGGAAGCCAGCTGCCACAGCGCCGGGCAAGGAGCCCATGCCGCCGACAACCACAACCACGAAGGACAGCACGAGGAAGTCCATGCCCATGTGGTAGTTCGGGCTGTTGATCGGCGCGTACATCACGCCAGCCAGACCGGCGACTGCCGCAGCAAGGCCGAACATGAAGGTAAAGCGCTTGTCGATATTGATGCCCAAGAGGCCAACGGTTTCGCGGTCTGCCATACCTGCGCGGACAACCATGCCAAACGTGGTGAACTGCAAGAAGCTGAACACGCCGCCGATGATCACAGCCGCAAAGCCAAAGTAGATCAGACGCCAGTAAGGATAGATGATCGCGTTGGGATCAAAGCCGAGCAGAACGCCGAAATCAAAGCTGCCACGGAACGCCTCGGGGGCGCCTGTGGGGATCGGGTTCGCGCCGTAGAAATACTTGACGACCTCTTGCAGAACGATGGCGAGGCCAAAGGTCACAAGGATCTGGTCCGCGTGGGGACGCTTGTAGAAGTGCTTGATCAGGCCGCGTTCCATCGCGAAACCGACAAAGATCATCACCGGAATGGCGAACAGAATTGCCAAAGGAACGGACCAGTCGATGATCGAACCGCCCATCTCGGGTCCGAACCATGCCTCGACATAGGGGACTTTGACCTTGAGCGGATTGCCAAGGAAGTCTGTCTGGGTGGCGTCAACCACTTCGTAGCTTAGGTTCAGGATACGCTGGAGTGTCACAGCGCAGAAGGCACCGATCATGAACAGCGCCCCGTGGGCAAAGTTCACAACGCCGAGTGTGCCGAAAATCAGCGTAAGCCCTAGCGCAATCAGCGCATAGGCCGAGCCCTTGTCGAGCCCGTTTAGGATTTGCAGTAGGATCGCGTCCATGGTTCCGACCGTCTTCTCAATAGGATGCTAGGCCGGTCCGAGCGATGTCGGACCGGCTGATCAACCGGCCAGCGCAGAGGCTGGCCGGACCGATTGTGGCGGGGGATTATGCGCCCGGGTTACAGGTACCCAGCGCACCACCCGCGAACATCGGGTGATCGGGTGCGTACTCGACCTGAGCGCGCGGCGTGACCTGAACAACCTCGAGAAGGTCGAATTCCGAGGTCGGGTTCTCTTTACCGCGCACAACCAGAACATCTTTGAAGCACTGGTGGTCTTCGGCGCGGTACAGGGTGGGACCGTTGCCCAGACCGTCGAATTCGAAGCCTTCGAGAGCTTCGGCAACGGCGCAGGGGTTGAACGAGCCAGCACGAGCCACAGCGTCTGCGTACAGGATGGTCTGGACGTAGCAGGTGTGTGCAGCCTGCGACGGCGGGAAGCCGTACTTGGTGCCGAACGACTTGACGAATGCCTTGGAGCCTTCGTCCTGCAGCGACCAGTGCCAGTTGGTCGAACCAAGAATACCCTTGATGTTTTCGCCTGCACCACGTGCCATCAGGCGCGAGAACAGAGGAACAACGATCTCGAAGTTCTTGTTGTTGATGGTCTTTTCACGCAGGCCGAACTGAACCGCGTTGGTCAGCGAGTTCACCATGTTGCCGCCGTAGTGGTTCAGAACCAGTACGTCCGCACCCGAGTTCAGAACCGGTGCGATGTACGACGAGAAGTCAGTCGCTGCCAGCGGGGTCAGAACGTTGTTCACGGTCTCCCAGCCCAGAGCCTCGGTCGCGGCTGCGATCGATTCCTGCTGGGTCCAGCCCCAAGTGTAGTCTGCGGTCAGGTGGTAGGCTTTACGGTCGTTGCCGTAGACGTCTGCCAGCACGGGTGCCAGAGCTGCGCCCGACATGTAGCCGTTGAAGAAGTGACGGAAGCCGTTCGCTTTCTTGTCTTTGCCGGTGGTGTCGTTCGAGTGGGTCAGACCCGACATGAAGATGACGCCAGCTTCTTGGCACAGGCCCTGAACCGCGATCGCCACGCCCGAAGACGAGCCGCCGGTGATCATGACAGCGCCGTCTTTTTCGATCATCGACTTGGCCGATGCGCGGGCTGCGTCCGATTTGGTCTGAGTGTCGCCGGTGACGTACTCGACTTTCTTGCCCAGAATGCCGTTCCCTTCGAGCGCCTTGGAGCTGAAGGTCGGCAGCATGCCGCCGTCGCCGCCGCCGTTCAGGTGCTCGACCGCCAGCTCGTAAGCGCGCAGTTCGTCTGCACCTTCGTCCGCGTAGGGACCGGTCTGGGGCACGTTGAAGCCCAGAGTTACGGTGGACCCTGTGGGTGCGTTAGTGAAACCTTCGTGACCAGCAGCGCGCAGGTAGGTGGGCAGCATCAGGCCGCCGCCGGCAACCGCACCGGTCTTGAGCACGCCGCGGCGTGTCACATCCATCTTCGACATGGATTTCCTCCCAATTTTTGTAGGTGCTCGGTGGGGCTCCTCTTCCCCAGTCGAGCGGCACTATCGTGCAAACTCAGTATCAGGGAGGGTTGTAAAATTACGCAACAACCCTGTTGCTTGTAATGATTATTTTGTAAAGCTATACACAATGCGACTGCATACACTGTAAAGTATTTTTCTCGCGCCTGCAGAAGGGTGCTGAAAAGTAAGGGGAATTTTCATGTCGCGAAGTGCGTTGACAGGCAGCCGGATCCGCGAGCGTCGCAGCATGATGGAGATGCGCCAAGCCGATCTTGCCCGCCATGTGGGAATTTCCGCCAGTTACCTCAATCTGATCGAGCATAATCGGCGCAGAATCGGCGGCAAACTGCTGATGGATATCGCGTCCGCTTTACAGATCGAACCCGCTGCCTTGAGCGAGGGAGCAGAGGCGCACTTGGTCGCCCGTCTGCGCGAAGCGGCGGCAGATGGCGGCAAACGGACTGAAATTGAACGGGTGGACGAGTTCGCAGGTCGTTTTCCCGGTTGGGCAGAATTGGTCGTTGAAAAGCAACGGCGCATCGCCGCGCTGGAACGCACGGTCGAGGTTCTGACCGACCGTTTGACCCACGATCCGTTTTTGTCTGCGGCGCTCCATGACATCCTGACAGCGGTGGCTTCGATCCGGTCGACCTCTTCTATTCTGGTAGAGACACCGGAACTAGAGCCCGAATGGCGCGGCCGGTTTCAGCGCAACATCAATGAGGACAGCCAACGTCTGTCCGAAGCCTCGCGCTCTTTGGTGAGTTATCTGGACGGGGTAGATGACATCGACGCCAGTTCGACCTCTCCCCAAGAGGAGTTGGAGGCGTTTCTTGCGACGCACGACTTCCATTTCCCCGATCTCGAAGAGAGTCCGACCGAAGAGACCATCAATCAGTTGATCCACGGCGTCGATCTGTTGCGCTCGACTTCGGCGCAAGCTTTGGCGGTCTCGCACCTGACGCAATACGTACAAGACGCGCAGCGCTTGCCCCTGACGCGGTTGCGGTCTGTGCTGGGGACCTATGGGCTCGATCCTTCGGCATTGGCCGCAAACACAGGGGTGGATTTGCCGCTGTTGTTCCGCAGATTGGCTGCGCTGCCCAAAGAACTGGAGTACGGCCCGATCGGTCTGGTGGTCTGTGATGCGTCCGGCACGCTGATCTTCCGCAAGCAGATCGAGGGCTTCCCCCTGCCAAGGTTCGGCGCGGCCTGTCCCTTGTGGCCGCTGTTCCGTGCGCTGAGCCAACCTATGATGCCGCTGATGATGGACCTGACCCAAGCGGGCCGAGGTGCCGGACATTTCCGCAGTTATTCAATTGCACAAGCGGTTGGGGACGTCAGCTTTGGGAAAAGCATGCGGTTTGAAGCAAGTATGCTGGTCATCCCCGAGGAAGCTGGAGTAGAAAAGGATTACGAACTGGTTGGTGTCAGTTGCCGCATTTGCCCCAGCGCAACCTGCGGCGCCAGAAGAGAGCCATCTATTTTGGCAGAGGGGTTTTGACATTCAATTGCGCTATGCGCGATACTCTCTGGATATCAGTGCCATATCCAGGGGAGGGGGTTAGGCATGGGGAAGCGAGTTTTGCTGATCGAGGATGAGCCTAACATCATCGAAGCAATCAGTTTTATCTTGTCTCGGGACGGATGGGATGTGGACACCCATGCCAACGGAATCGACGCCGTTGACAAGGTGATCGCCCGTCAGCCCGACTTGGTTATTCTGGACGTCATGTTGCCGGGCCGCAGTGGCTTTGACATCTTGCGCGACCTGCGGGCCCATGACGGGACCGCGGAGTTGCCGGTGTTGATGCTGACCGCACGCGGCCAGACCAAAGACCGCGAGACCGCCAAAGCTCTTGGGGTGTCTCGCTTTATGACCAAACCGTTTTCCAATGCGGAAGTACTGGAAAGCGTTCGGAGTTTGGCCAACGGTGTCGAAGCGCCTCAGTAATGGCCCGCAAACCCGAAAACCCGATTTTTCTGGAGCGTGAACGGTACAGGATGCGCCGGCTGATGGACGCGGCGCGGTTGGCCCCGGTGTTGGCCGCATTCCTGTTTCTTTTGCCCCTGATGTGGTCCGCAAGCGAAGCTGTGAAAACCGCCAGTGTCCTTGTCTACCTGTTCGCGGCATGGGGGCTGCTGACAGCGGTGACGGCGTTTCTGTCGCGGAAACTGCACAAAATCCCGCGAGATAAGTGGCAGGAGCGTCCCTAATGGGAATGCTGAACGTGCTGGTCACGGTGTCGTTGGCCTATGTGACCTTTCTGTTCATGGTTGCGTTCTTTGCCGATCGTGCTGCGGCGCGGGGGCGGTCCAAGTGGCTGCAGAGTCCACTGATCTACACTCTGTCTCTGTCGATCTATTGCACGGCTTGGACGTTCTACGGGGCCGTCGGCTACGCCGCGCGCTCTGGGGTGGAGTTCCTGACCATCTACCTAGGTCCGTCCATTGTGATGATCGGTTGGTGGCTGATCCTTCGTAAACTTGTGCGAATTGGGCGCAGTCAGCGTGTCACTTCTATCGCGGACCTCATTTCGTCGCGCTTTGGTAAGTCCAACAGCTTGGCCGTGGTGGTGACGGTGATCGCTGTGGTTGGAACGACCCCGTACATCGCGCTGCAACTCCAGTCTGTCACATTGGCGCTGGATGCCTTTGCGGGCGAAGAGGTAACGCCGAGTGTCGGGCCATCGGCCACGGCGCTGTGGCTCGCCGTGGGGCTTGCGCTGTTTACCGTGTTGTTCGGCACCCGAAATCTGGATGCGAACGAACGCCACGATGGTGTTGTTATGGCGATCGCGGTCGAAGCGGTGGTCAAGCTGGTCGCGCTGGTCGCGGTTGGGCTTTTTGTGATCTGGGGTATTGGCGGCGGTATCGGCCCCACGATGGAGCGGATATCCCAGTCCGAAATCGCGCGATGGGATGTGTCGGCGGGGCGTTGGATGGGGCTGATGTTCCTGTCTTCGGCCGCGCTGCTGACGCTCCCGCGGATGTTCCAAGTTATGGTGGTCGAGAACGAAGACGAACGCCATCTTGCGACGGCGAGTTGGGCCTTTCCAGCGTATCTGCTGCTCATGAGCCTGTTCGTGGTGCCGATTGCGGTGCTGGGCCTAGAATACATGCCCGACGGCGCGAACCCTGACCTTTTCGTTCTCACCTTGCCCTTGGCCGAAGGGCGAAACACGCTGGCGATGCTCAGCTTCTTAGGTGGTTTTTCGTCGGCGACCTCGATGGTGATCGTGGCGGCAATCGCCCTTTCGACGATGGTGTCGAACCACATTGTCATGCCGATCTGGCTGTCGGCCCAAGGCTCCACGGCGATGGTTGCGGGCGATGTGCGGCATGTGGTGCTGCTCTCGCGGCGCCTGTCGATTATGGGTGTTCTGACCCTTGGCTATTTGTACCACCACACCACAGGCGGCGGAGAGGCGCTGGCGTCCATTGGTTTGATCAGTTTTGCGGGTGTCGCGCAGACCTTGCCTGCGCTGCTTGGCGGAATTTTCTGGCGCGGCGCAACGCGGGTGGGCGCGCTGATGGGGATGGTCGTGGGTTTCGTCCTATGGGCTTATACCCTGTTCATGCCGAGCTTTGGTCCAGAAGTCTTTATGTCCGAGACGTTCCTGCGCGAGGGTCCATTTGGTTGGGGCTGGCTGCGTCCAGAGGCCTTGTTCGGCATCGCCTCGAGTGATCCAGTGGTGCATTCGGTGGTCTGGAGCATGTCTCTGAACACCTTCACCTTCTTTATCTTTTCCCTGATCAGCTTCCCCACACCGCTCGAGCGACTTCAGGGCGCGCAGTTCGTAAATGTGTTTGACCACTCGGCGCGGCCGGGCAGTTGGTCACGCGGATTGGCCGAGGCCGAAGACCTGCTTGTCATGGCGCAGCGCATCCTTGGCCCGTCCGAGGCGCAGTCGCTGTTCCGGTCCGAAGCTGTGAGCCAAGGCATCACAGGCTATCTGCCCGAAACCACGCCCGAATTCTTGCAGCGACTAGAGCGAGAGATGGCCGGTAGCGTGGGCGCCGCAACGGCGCATGCGATGGTGGGGCAAATCCTAGGGCGGGCGTCGGTCACGGTCGAGGACCTGATGGCGGTGGCGGATGAAACTGCGCAGATCATGGAGTACTCCAACCAGCTTGAGGCAAAGTCAGCCGAATTGACCCGCACCGCCCGCCAACTCCGCGCAGCGAATGAGAAGCTGACGCAAATGTCGGTGCAAAAGGATGCCTTCCTCTCGCAAATCAGTCACGAATTGCGGACGCCCATGACCTCGATCCGTGCGTTTTCTGAAATCTTGCGCGATGGGGGTTTGGACGATGCCGCGCTCGCGAAATACGCAGGGATCATCCATGACGAGGCGATCCGCCTGACACGATTGCTGGATGATCTGCTGGACTTGAGCGTGCTGGAGAACGGGCAGGTCAGTCTGAACGAGCGGGTGGGCAAAATCGGGGATGTTCTCAATCAGGCCGTGGCTGCGGCGGGGATTGAGAATAGCCGCCTGCGCGTTGTGCGATCCAAGGTGCGCGAAGACCTGATGATCTACACTGATCTGGACCGGCTTTCGCAGGTCTTTATCAATCTGATTTCCAATGCGCTGAAGTATTGCGATGCAGCACGGCCACGGCTCGAGGTGTCGATCCGCGATTTGGGAGACACGCTGGCGATCGACTTTATCGACAATGGCAGTGGCATTCCCATGGCCTCGCAGGATGTGATTTTCGAAAAGTTCT
This sequence comes from Donghicola sp., assembly GCF_025210255.1. Taxonomy (NCBI): domain Bacteria; kingdom Pseudomonadati; phylum Pseudomonadota; class Alphaproteobacteria; order Rhodobacterales; family Roseobacteraceae; genus Donghicola; species Donghicola sp. The sequence continues at coordinate 202,192 of NZ_JAOARZ010000014.1, forward strand.
CGCGGGTGGGCAGTGATCAGGCAGCGGGGGGTGCGGGTCTGGGGCTGGCCATCTGCCGAGAGATCATGCACCGGCTTGGGGGCACTGTGTCTTATTTGCCGGGACAGGGCGGGGGTGCCTTTCGCGTCATCTTGCCACTCACTGTGGTGCGATCGGGGCGCTGATCGTAACCCTTCGGTAACCGTGATGGGGCTAGGGTCGGCGTAAACCCCTTTGAATTGCGCGGATGCTTATGCCCGAGTCAGCTCTGGAACGAAAACTGCGGTCCGGTCCGAAACCAGCAGAAACTTTGGACGCCTTTGCGCGGGCCTGCGAGGTCGGCATCGGGGCAGCGCTGAATTATCCTGTGCAGGTTTCTGGATCAGAGCAGGGGGAAATGACCGCGCGCGATGCAGTTCAAGAGATGGCAGAGGGCGGTATGGTTCTGCTGCTGGACGCCCCTGACGGGGGACTTGGTGCGCTGATCATTCCGCCCGATTTGGCTGCTGGTTTGATCGAGCTTTTGACCTTTGGCGCGCTCTCGACCCATCCGGTCTCGCATCGGGCCGCAACGGCGACGGATGCAGCTGTGATCGAACCCGTCGTGCGTGCGTTGCTTGGGGAAGTCGCGGCGCGGCGCGAGGGGGCAGAGGCCCCCATGCAATTCGGCGCTCTGTTGTCGGCTCAGCACTTCGCGCGGGTCATGCCCGAGGGCGCGCTGGATGCTTACAGTGTCGAGGTGATGATATCGCCGGAGCGGGCAGGGCGGCTTTGGCTGTTGACAACCAAGCCCATTCCCAAAGAGCCGGAGCCCGACCCCGAAGCGGACGCCCGCTGGCGCGGCGGCATGGCCGAGAATGTCACAGGTTCGACCGTGCGTGTGGACGTGATGCTGGGGCCGCTTCAGGTGTCCCTGGCCGAGATGTCGGAATGGCAGATTGGAACGGTCCTGACCCTGGGGATTGAGGCGCTAGAAGCAGCCGAGGTCCAGATCAACGGCTCAGAGGCCTTGGGCCGCGCCCGCGTGGGGCGTTTGGGCGGTCTTCGTGCGATCCGGCTGGAAACTGACGGAGACGCCTCCGACCCGACTGCGCCGCCCGAAGAGCCCGCTCTGCCGACTGTCCTGCCGAGCGAGACGGAGTGGGACAACGAAAATGGGGAAGATGTTCCCATCTCCCCCATCTGATCACCTTCGATGATCGCGTGCCGTCAGGAGCGTGCCAGCATCTCTAGCTGGGGGCGCAACTGTCCCAAGGCGTACCCCGCCTTTTCGGTCGCAGCCAAAATCTCGTCTGCGGGCATTTCCTTGGCCATCGCAAAGCTCCAGAGCACCGAGCAACGGGTGCCAGAGGCGCAATAGGCCAGCACGGGGCCGGAAGCGGCCGCGAGCGTGTCGTGATGGCGGGCAATGACCTCTGGGGTCATGGTGCTGTGCGTGACCGGATGGACATGGAATTCCAGTCCGGCTGCTTCTGCCGCCTTGCCGACTTCCTCGGCCCAGAGTTGGGGCGGGTTTTCGGCATCGGGCCTGTTGCAGATCAGAACCTTGTAGCCGGCCTCCGCAATCGCGGGGACGTCTTCGGGGCTGATCTGCGGAGAGACCGAATAGTGGGGTGTAATTACGCGGATATCCATCCGCTTGTCTTACTCTGCCGGAACGGCGCGGTCCAGTCTCGCGCGTAGGCTTGGCGCAGCAAACATACCGAGCGCCATCGCGCCTACGAACACCACGCCGCCAAGCCCGTTAAATGTCAGCGAAGCCATCGAGGGACCGGGGCACAAACCGGCCAAACCCCAGCCCATACCGAACAGAACCGAGCCCAGAACCAGATTGCGGCCAAGGCGCGCCTCGGGCTTTGGAGGGAACTCTCCGCCCGCAAGGGGCTTGCGGCCACGGGTCAGTTGCCATGCGATCGCCATGGGGACAATCGCGCCGCCCATAACAAAGGCCAGAGTCGGGTCCCAGTCGCCGAAAACGTCCAACCAGCCTTGGACCTTGGCGGTGTCAACCATTCCCGAAACCAGCAGGCCAGCGCCGAACAGCGCGCCCGAAATCAGTGCAAAGATAGTGCGCATCAGATCACTCCCAGCATGTGGCGGAAAAACACGACGGTCAGACCACCCGCAAGGATGTACATCACTGTCGCGACGATGCCGCGTAGGGACAGGCGAGAGATTCCGCACACGCCGTGGCCCGAGGTGCAGCCGTTGGCAAAGCGGGTGCCCACGCCCACCAGGATACCGGCGGCGGCGATGACCCAAAGGTTGTTGGTCAGGTGGGTGTCGACCTCTGTGTAGATCGGCAAGAGAACGGCGGGAAACAGGATCAATCCCCCAAGGAACGCAATGCGCTCTTTGGCGGTGCTCCATCCGCTGCCATCCACAAGTCCACCAATGATGCCGCTGGCGCCCATGATCCTGCCGTTCGCAAGCAGGTAGACGGCACCGGCAAGGCCGATCAGCAGTCCGCCGATCAAGCCCATGATCCAGTCTTGTTCCATGTCGTTTCCTATATGTCCTGTGTGCGCGGGGCGCGTCCGGAGGGGGACCGCCCCGCGTTACTCGTTAGATTTTATTGACGGGTACCTTGAGGAACACGTCGCCCTTTTCGTCAGGCTCGGGCATGTTGCCCGCGCGCATGTTCACCTGAAGAGAAGGGATGATCAGGCGGGGCATCGCGAGGGTCGCGTCACGTTCATCGCGCATGCGGACGAAATCCTCTTTGGCTTTGCCTTCGCCCACGTGGATGTTCAGGCGCTTCTGTTCGCCCACGGTGGTTTCCCATGCATATTCGTCGCGGCCCGGTGCCTTGTAATCGTGGCCCACAAAGATGCGGGTTTCATCGGGCAGGGCGAGGATCTTTTGGATCGACGCATACAGGGTTTCCGACGAGCCGCCGGGGAAGTCACAGCGTGCCGTGCCGAAGTCGGGCATGAACAGGGTGTCGCCCACAAACGCCGCGTCGCCGATCACATAGGTCAGGCAGGCGGGGGTGTGGCCGGGGGTGTGCATGACGTCGCCACGCATCTGGCCGATGTGGAAGCTGTCGCCCTCTTTGAAGAGTTTGTCGAACTGGCTGCCGTCCCGCTGGAACTCGGTCCCTTCGTTAAAGACCTTGCCGAAGGTGTCCTGCACCACGGTAATGTTGTCACCGATGCCGATCTTGCCGCCCACGCGTTCCTGAATGTAGGGCGCGGCGGACAGGTGGTCCGCGTGCACGTGGCTTTCCAGAAGCCACTCGACAGTCAGGTTGTTGTCCTGAACGAATTTCACAATGGCATCGGCCGAGCGGGTGTCGGTCCGGCCCGATGCGTAATCGAAGTCGAGCACACTATCCACGACAGCGCAGGCGCTGCCCTGAGGGTCGCGAACCACATATGAGATGGTAAAGGTGGCTTCGTCAAAGAAGGCTGTCACTTCGGGGGTCATGGCTATGTCTCCGGGTGTTCTGTTTCGCTACATATATAATATCATGAATATGAGATGCAAGTATTTTCGCCTTGATTTGGGTCAAGGTTTAAAAGGGTGCGCTTCGATACAATTAAGAGTGGAAGAATCCTCTTCAGAAAGGTGCGAAAAATGAGCATTCATGAGCTGAATCGCGCCAAGTTGCAGGAACGTTTGCAAGAGCTGACCTCAAGGCTTGACGCATGTGAAACTGGATCGGAAACTTGGACCCAGCGGATTGGACCGGATGATGGATCCGTCCGCCAAGGGGGAGAGCTTCTTGTATGTGCCGACCAGACCCCAGAGACGATGGCGGAGGTGCCTGCCGCTCTGAGCCGGTTTGATTCGGGGACATACGGTCAATGTATGTTGTGCGGCGAAACGATCTCTGCCGCGCGACTGGAAAGGGTCCCGACCGCAACCCTGTGTGCAGGGTGCGCATCGTCGGTGGCTCGGACACGCGCTTTAGGGGAGGAAACGCGCATGGACATTTATGAAAAGAAAGCTGAACTGCTGGCCCGCATCAACGCGGCTGGTGAGGAACGGCATGAGATGCTGCCGGAGCTGCAAAGCTTGGTGAGCGAGTTGGAGAGCCACGGCAATACCATCTCTGCGAACCTGAAATACATGCTGGCAGAGCTCGAAGACGAGGCCCGCGAGGCTGATATGGACAATTTCCCCGTCTAAGGGGCCCGAAGGCCGCAACACTTGCCTCGTCACATGACAGAAAAAACAAAGGGCGCTCCGATGACGGTGCGCCCTTTTTCGCGTCGGATGTGTCGTGCCTTAGCCCAGAGAGATGCCCATAATCACTGACATCAGTCCGATAACGGACACGAACAAGGCGCCCATGTTGATCGGCATGGCCTTTTTGATCCGCTCGCGCAGTTCTTCGTCGGTCAGGTCTGCGCGCTTGGCTTTCCAGACGGTGACGATCGACCAAAGAATGCCCGTCAGGCCCAGTACCGACAGGGCAGCGCCGCCCCAGATCATCCAGCTCATGGTTCATCTCCAAAAAATGCGTCGGGGCAGCGGTAAAACATGCTGGCCCCTGCGGCAAGACCTTGCACCCTTGCAGGTCACGGTCTATCCCGTCCCCCAGCACAAACGCGAGGACCCCCATGAGCGATATGACCGAAAGCGCCGTAGATGCGAACTATCGTGTGACCGCGGACGAGTTGCGTCAGTTTGTCGAACGTTTCGAACGTCTCGAGATTGAAAAGAAAGACATTGCGGACCAGCAAAAAGAGGTTATGGCCGAAGCCAAAGGGCGCGGCTACGACGTCAAGGTGATGCGCAAGATCATCTCGCTGCGCAAGCGCGACCGCGACGACATCGCCGAGGAAGAAGCGATTCTCGAGATGTACAAAGAAGCGCTCGGGATGAGCTGATCCCAAGCGAGCTGCGACAGGTCCAGGCGCGTCCATCAGGGCGCGCCTTTGCTTTTACGGCTGTAGCAGTCGGACACCGGGTAGGGCGGCCACACGCTCCAGATCGGCGGCGTAGTCGGCGCTGACGCGGTCTACGATGTCTTGTGTCAGGCCGGGCAGGTCGAGTTCCTGCTCCAATTCATCCTCGATCGCGAACTTGTCGAGGAAGGCCATGATGATCCGCTGGCGTTGGGCTTCGGTTTGGGGCGGGCGCGTGTCCATATACGTCTTCATCCGCGAGAAGCCGTCTTTGGACATGATATCTTTCAGGATGTCGAATTCACCGACCATTGCAGTGTCGGCCTCGACCCCTGCGATGTCCCGTAGAATATCTCCCCACAAGATCGGCAGATCTTCGTAGCACCAGACGGTGAATTGCGCCTGTGGCACGGCTGTCACCAGCTTTTCAATCATGTCAGACCAGCGCACATCAGCCAGACGCACGCCATCGACGAACTCAGCAAAGCTGGAGCTGCCAGACAGGCGGAAAGTCTCAGCGATAAATGTGACCGGATTGCGGATGGCCATATAGACCTGCAGATCATTGGTCGGCAGCAGACCGTTGATATCCGCCAGTCGTTTGGGCGCGATGGGGTACAGCTTGCCGCGTTCGAAAATTCGGTGGGCGCGGCCAAGGATATTTTCCTGCGACAGAACGATCCGGTCGCAGCCGGAGCTCATTCCGATATCCTTGAGCATCTTGTCGCGGACCCGCTGGTTGACCGCTTCGCCCTTCATCACGTCGGTGAGCATGTCGAGCATGGGTTTGCGGTAGTCATTCACCTGCGGAATGGAAATGCCAGCGGTTTCAAGGCGGTCTGCATTCGCAGACAGACATTGTATCAGGCGATCATTGTCCGTCCCGTGCGCACCGATGTGCAAGGCGATCTGCATTTTATTCAGCCTCTGAGCGTGGTCTTCTTTGTTCCCACTATCATATGGTCTTTTCTGGACAGTTAAACCTCAATCAGGCAGGAACGCCACATGACCGATCTCAGCGTTTCGAATTCCAAGAAAGCCCGTTTCCGCCTGCCGGACCCTTGGTCGGTCGGGGCAATGGTTATCGCGGCCCTTGTTCTGGCCCCGATCCTGTCTGTTTTGTGGATCGCGTTGAACCCGTCCGAGAACATCTGGCCCCACCTTTTGGCGACGACACTGCCGCGTTACTTCGTCACCACGCTTGAGATGATGTTTGCCGTGGGCGCTGTGGCAGCAGCCACGGGCACTGGGGCAGCGTGGCTCGTGGTGCGTTACAGTTTCCCGGGCGTTCGCGTGCTGGAGTGGCTGCTTTTGCTGCCCTTGGCGATCCCTGCGTATATCGGCGCCTACGCCTTGGTTGACTTTCTAGAGTATGCGGGACCGGTGCAGACCGCGCTGAGGGACCTATTTGGCTGGCAAACCTCGCGCGACTACTGGTTCCCCGAAATTCGCAGCCAATGGGCCGCGGTCGTCGTCATGGCAGCGTCCATGTATCCCTATGTGTATCTCTTGGCCCGCGCTGGATTCCGCGAGCAGTCAGGCTGCGGCCACGAGGTTGCGCAGTCATTGGGAGCAGGGGGTGTGTCGCGTTTCTTTCGTATCGGGTTGCCACTGGCGCGTCCTGCAATTGCCGCTGGCACCGCCATCGTGATGATGGAAACCGTCAATGATTTCGGAACGATGGACTATTTCGCGGTCCAGACGCTGACGACTGGCATTTTTACCACGTGGCTCGAGAGTAATAACGCGGGCGGCGCGGCGCAGATCGCCTGTGTGGTGCTGACGCTCGTGATTTTTCTGGTCGCACTTGAAAAGGTTAGCCGAAAGAAGGTCCGCTTTTACGCCTTGTCCAAACGCCATCGTCCGATCCAGCGTATGCCTTTGCATGGCGCGGCGCGCTGGCTGGCCACTGCGGCCTGTGCCGTTCCATTTCTGGTCGGATTTGTGCTGCCTGCGGGGGTTATCCTTGATCATGCGCTGTCGAATATCGATGGCTTCTGGGCTCCGGGTCTTCTGAAAGCGTTCTGGAATACTCTAACCGTCGGCGGGATTGCGGCGCTGGTTACGGTGATTGCGGCCCTCTTTATGGTTTACGGCATTCGCTTGTCGGGCCGCAAACTGCCTGCGATGATCGCCCCGATCACGACCATCGGATACGCGGCGCCGGGCGCGGTACTCGGGGTCGGGATCCTGATCCCCTTGGCCCAAGTCGATCACCTGCTCGCTGACGCGATCGAGGCGATCACCAACGAGCGTGCAAGCCTGATCCTGACCGGCTCTGCCTTTGCGCTCGTTGTCGCCTACTGCGTCCGATTCTACGCGATTGCCCAAGGGGCCACGGACGCCGCAATGGAGCGTGTCGCCCCGAGCCTGCCCATGGCAGCGCGCTCACTGGGCCGCGGCAAGGCCCGCGTTCTGGCCGAGGTTTACATGCCATTGATGCGCGGCTCGATCGGGTCGGCGCTGTTGCTGGTCTTTGTCGATTGCGTCAAAGAGCTGCCTGCGACGCTTTTGCTGCGTCCGTTCAACTACAGCACGTTGGCCACCCGCGTGTACGACCAAGCGAGCCTTGAAAACCTTGGCGATGCGGCGCCCGCGGCTGTCATGGTAAGTTTTGTGGGATTGATCGCAGTCGCAATGCTGGCAAGGGCCAACCGCTAAATTCTGAACTGTCTGAAAAGTGGTGCCCCCACACGCCACCAAAGTACTCCCCGAGGGTGTCTTAAGTTATTGTAATGACGTCGTTTTCTGGTTCTGGATCTTGCATATGTGCCCCAGTTGGTGTGCCAAATGTGTCCCAGAAGTTTCGCCTGATTGCAAGATTCCTAGCGCTTAATCGCTGAAGAAATCCTCATCAATTCGCCGTATGACTAGTGTGTCTTCAACGCGGCAGCCCACGTTGTACCGAACCATCAGTTTCGTCAGAGTTACGTTGTCGATTAATACTATGTGCTTGCTGAGCATTTCTACTGTCTGCACAGCGTCTTGGGTGAAACGCGAAGTAGTGACGAAGACACCTTTCGTCGCCTTGTAACGATCTAGGCTCCCAAAAAAATCTCTAATGGCCCCTGCGCCTACGTTGTTTCCTTCATCGTACCGCTTTGCTGGAATGTAGACCCTGTCTAGGCCCAGTGCGTCCTGATCAATAACGCCGTCGATTCCGCCATCGCCGCTTCGGCCAATCGCTTTCCCAGCATCAGTCAAAGACCCGCCATATCCCATTGCGACAAGAAGATTGACCACGATACCTTCAAAAAATGCCGGAGACGAAGAACGCAGCTTGTCTAGCAACTCGCTCCTTAGCGCATCTTCGACGTCCTTGTGGGCGGCTCTCATGATTTCGTCGGGCGTCTCTGTGCTTTGCACGGTGATGTTCGTCGTGGGAGCGTCAGGGCTGTTGTTGTCGTCATCTGACTTTTTACGGTTCAAGAATGCTTGGAACTCAGGAAATTCCTCCAGCATCTTCTTATCGATGGACTGAGGGTTTTCTCTAAGTAACCTAAGGCCACGCTCAGAAGCTTTAATATGTGCCCGCTTTGTCGGCTCCAGGAGACCTGCTTGTACCAAGTAAGTCCTCGCCCAGTGTATTCGGTTTGCGACCACAGTTTGCTTTCCACTGGGCAAGAGCTCCGCTCTCTGTTCGTCGTTTAGCTCGAAATCATCACTAAGTTTCTTAACGATTGTACCAATGGAGATTTCGCCATCTTTTGCAGTTTTCAGGACGGGAAGCATGAACTCTTGGTAGGTAGGGATGCTCATTATAACCTTTGAAAAATGTGAGGAATTGCTTGCCAATATGGCCGTTTGGAATCCCGCTTAGCAACGAAAATTGGAGCGCGGCTGAGTGGCTCCATGGTATTGTTTGTGGGTCGTTGCTTGCATGCACATAGGGCGATGAAGCGCCGGATAGGGCGAAAGTTTAAGATCAATTCCTAAAGGTCTCCCTGAGGTGGCCCTCAGTAAATCGACTGATTGCCCTATCGGAGCACCAGGCCCAGTCTCAGACTTCTTTAGCCTAACCGCCCCTTGGTGCAGTTATCTTTGGAGGCGATCTATGGTTCTTTTCACCTGAGAAGCCTGCCAGTTGCCGCCACGGGCAGTTTGCACGCCAGCACGGTTCAGTTCAGCGGCAATTTCGCGGAGACTCTTTCCGGATTCGTGTAGTGGCAATATCAGTCCAGCAATGTTCTGTGCTCGCTCAGTCGCTCTTTTTTGCAGCTCTTGGTTTCGCTTGAGGGTCTTGTCACGGGCACCTCCGAGCTTCACTCCTCTAGCCTTGGCTTCTTTGAGCGCTGCTTTCGTTCTGATCGAAATGAACTCCCGTTCCTGTTCCGCCAGCGCGGCATAGATATGGAGTTGAAACTTGTCTGCCTGGGGCATTGCAGCGACGCGAAGTTGAACCTTTCGGTCTTCCAGCAGGGAGGCGATGAAAGATACCTTGCGGGAGAGGCGGTCCAGCTTGGCAACCAGCAACTCAGCACGGTGTTTTCTAGCTAGATCGAGAGCTCTTTTAAGTTCTGGCCTGTCATCTTCGGAACCAGACGCAACCTCAGTGAACTCCTCAATAACGTCGAAGGGTTGGTCGCTGTAGCTCTCCAGATACAGACGGATGTCCCTGTCTTGTGCATCCAAGCCTAGCCCAGACTTCCCCTGTTCATTGGTCGATACGCGGCGATACACAACATAGCTTTTCATTTGAACTACTCCCGACTGGTTGATGAAGGGGTAGTTGTGTGTGTTGCAAACGTCAACGGTTGTTGTGGGTGTAACAAAAGGGTTTGAGTGATTGGTGAGGAGACCCAGGGAAATTGCTAAATTGGGACGGGGGCGGAGGGGGGTAAATTGAGGAAGCCACTATATTGATCGGCCTCCACAAATTTTTTCCAGTTTTTTGCTCCGTTCGTTCTAGTAGGATAAGACTTATACAAGCCGCTTTTGCTGGACAGGGTGGTTGCTCGGAAGTGTCCCAAGTTTCTGTTGGTTGATGAACTCCTCTATCGAAATGCCAAGGAATTTTCTCGTGTAGGCATTCCCAGCCATCGCGATATTTAATTGCCCCGCGTATCTGCGAGACGCTCCAAGGAGTTTTCGATCAGTGAGGATTGCTCTAAGTTGAGCGTCGCTGGCTGCGTGTTGCAGTATCTCACGCATTATGCCTAAGCGCTGTTCTGGGACGGTTTTATAAACTGTTTCCTGTAATGCACGGGCTCGGTCGTAGTGCGTTTCGCGGCGGCGTCTCTTCTCGACCGTGCGGTCACCTCTTGCGGTGTTGCGTGAAGCCTTCTTCCTGCAGTTTGCGCTGCAGTGCTTTCGATTTGGCCGTGTCTGATGGAAGGGCTCTCCACACGACAAACATTCTACTATCTTCAAAATCCATTCTCCTTTTTGAATATTGAGGAGAACGAGTTGTGTTGCAGACCCAATCTTCTTTGGGGGCCTGCCTCAGTAATCTTATTGCCACGCTATGGGGATTTGTGTCGTTTCCTCATAAGGGTGGGTTATTCTTGTGATGATTATGGGTCGATCAATGAAGATAAATAACTAAGGGTGTGGGTGATGGAGAAATATTAGTTATTGAATGCAAAATGAGGTTCGAGAAACGCTAGCCTCAGGTGGGTCTTAGGTCGAACTAAGGTAAACGTGAGATGCCTTATATATTGTGGAGGGACGTTTTTGTCTGGGGCAGGGCATAAGCCCAAATCACCATTCCATTGTTGCTCCTGTTCAGTGCCTTCTCGAAGTGACTGAGATGGGCTTTCTTCAGGTCTCAGCCGCTCTCAGGCCATCTGTAGCTCCACTGCGTTTGAACTGTAGGGTAGACTAGGTCAGTGGGGAGCTTCAGCTTTGTTGTCTCCTCTGCTGGCGTATCCACTCTTCTGCCAAAAGTACGTTGCCGAAAATTTCGTCGCTGCCATCGACATGTATACTTCCTGCCTTTCTAACGATCCGGTAGCCCTTGAAGCTCTTTATAAGCCCTTCAGGTACCGCGACAGACTGAGGAGAGGAAATTGCTGCTTTGGTGGCGCGGGCCTCGAAATTACTTCCTGTCGGGCGAGCAAGTTTGGGTTCGCGCTCATCTAGCGCTGTCTTGAGTTCACCGATGGCGGCGAAAACTGAACCTGATATCATTGCTCCGACGCCCACAAGCGTCCCTGGTAGATTCGCAACGCGCCCAACAGCGGTTTCGATGCCAATCACGCTGAAAAAGAAACATAGCACTGTCCCAGAAGCAGCAATCACGTACCCATATACACGCATTATGTCGCTTTCCTCCTCGAAATGAAATTTTCATCACTTTCTGCAGCTGGAAAGGTGAAGATTTTCTTAAGATTCGTAGCAGTGCGGGTGCGATAGCGCCCTACAGATCCACTGTTCCAACCCAACCGCTCCGGTTTGTGGGTCGCCTTCGATGCGATAGCTAGCGTTCCAAGAAATGGAGATGGTCAGTGCCCGACCATGTATAAGTCTGCCGTATAGGCCCGCCTCTAGTAGCTAGGCTTCTTTCTGCGGTATCGCTGCCCATCTTGTTTGGCGGCTTCTGTGCCTGCTCTCTGGCCCTCTCTTGTGGATTCGCTTGGGGCTAGGCCGTAACGGCTCCATTAGGACCGCCTGCCTGAGTTGGGCCTGATGTCTTAAGCTATGTCATTATTGGCGTCGTTACTGACGTCATATGGAGCTGCTTGCGGAACCGTCAGACTTCTTGCGCGCTCGGGGCGATCCAGTTCCATGGGAGTAATTCGTCC
>NZ_JAOARZ010000003.1:0-8930 GCF_025210255.1 Donghicola sp.
GATCAGCTCGGCCGCCTGAGAATCCGAAATCCCTGAACTGCTGGCAGAAACCACTTTTTGGACGACTTCCAACTTCTGGAGTCGATCCGCAACGTACTCCAGGAACTGTTCCTCCGGGTAGCCTTTGGGCGGGCCAAGTGTTCTCAAATCGCGTTGTGCGAACTCGAAGGCCGACCGGACCATCTTTGCCTCGTCAAGCTCGCCGGTATATACCTTGAATAGCCGTTCTGGCGACGGGCAGAGGGGTATCCATCGAAAACTCGGATCATCGTCGTGCTCAACATCGATCGAGGTTATCTTTGGACGCTGGGCCGCCAGGTCTGCGGCCTGGTGCGCGATCTGATCACGTAGTTCGGTCGTCACTGAGACGCAGCTGCTCATTAACGATGTTTCCCATGCCTGGAGCTCATGTCGGCTCATATCTAACTCAACAAGGAGTTCGAGATTGGTCGGGAGACGCCAACCAAGCGCTCGCCCTGTCAGATTAGCGGAGCCGAGAAGACAAGACTGGTCGGCCCTGAAGAATTTGGCATGCAGGTTTGGGTGCCTCCAAAGCCGCGCGTTCGCGCGATCGGTAATGACCTCGAAGATCTCCAGGTCACAGACACCGTCTAAGATATCTTCGGGTCGCCAACGTGTAACGCAGTCGATATGGAGCCCTGCCGAGATTGGGACGGCGTCCAATACCCGCTGGAGCGCATCGACCTTAATGAAGGGCGCAACGAGGACGACTCGCTCTTTCGCCGATGACACTAGTTCCAGCAGTTGGTCGCCCAGCATCAATCATCCTCGCCATCGTCGAGGAAGAACCGGGTCATCTTGCCCCACTCTTGACGCATGTCCGAGAGGCGTTGCTTGTGCCTGACTTCTTCCATTTCGTAGCGAGCCCAAGCCGAAAACACGATGCGTAGTGTGTCCGAAGCCATGTGTACGCGGTCGAGCAGTTCCTTCTCGGTATCTTCTTCTGTGTCCGGGTTCAGCGCTCTCACCAGGTTGTCGTAGAACGGATGGTTGGAATTGAAGATAACGTTGGTGACACCGCCTTGGACGCTCTCCACGTTGAAGAACGCATAGCCTTCCATGGCTTTCTCCAGGAAAGCGACCTTGCGCTTTCTCGTAAGGATAGCGTCAGCAATGGCCTTGGCGACGTCGTCGGGATAGTGCTTGTCGTCCTTCAAGTCGTCTTCATAGGCATCCCGGTCATCGGCTCCGAAATCCTCCGTGTCTCCTGGTGTCTCATATCCTTCGTCTGCACGTTGGCGGAACTTCGAGGTGACGGTGTCTTCCACGCCTGGCTCTTCGTGACGCTTGCGGCCGCCCGTACTTCGCGTGCCTTTCGTCTGCTGTTCTGTCCTTTTTCTCAGTTGGGTGATCTGTTCCCGGATGTGCTCGACGATAGGGATTAGGAGCGCCCGCGGGTCACCTTCGCTGCTCGCTCGTTCAATGAAAGAGGAACGGCTTTCATTCGCTTCTGCGTCGGCCTTCCAATCATATTGGGCCAGCTGCGAAAAGATCGTCGCACTTTGCTTGTTGTTCGTTACACCGAAGATTTCGTCGAGCGTGGCAGGGAATTCGACCTCAGCTCCCCACCATCGTTCCGTGGGGTCATAGCTGTTGGTCCAAGATGTATCCAGATCGAGTTCACGACCCTCTCGAACAATCGAAAGACCGAGGTTCTTCATGGCATGCTTGCCGTACGGCTTTGAGCCGCGATTCAGCCCGTCATCAGGCACAGTCTCTGGTTTGGCCCAACTAAACCTGACGAAGACTTTGTGCTGCTTGCCTCCAAAATCGATTGTGAACTCTTCGTCGTTCTCGCCCCAACGCTGAAACATCGGAACCTTTTCAAAAGGTTCGGGAGTGGAGGAGTTCGGCATGAGGTAGAGGGGATCATTGACAACCGCCAACCTTCGGCCGGTGTTCCCACCCTCTTCGACCCGAACGAGGTGAATGGCGACACGGCCATCGTTAATGAACTTGCGATACATCCGGCCGATGATCGCCTCGGTATTTCGCAGGGTCGCTTCAGCGCCTCGCCATGTAAGTCGATACTCTTCAAATCGCGACCAGACAACGAGTGTACCGGACGTTCCCAAAATCTCGGACCGTTCGCGCCATTTGGCGGGAACGGGGGAAGGAGTTGGCGGAGGCACCCGATCTTTCACACCACTTTGAATGTCAGCGACATCCAGATAGGAATGAATTGCGTTGTCCGGACCGTTCGTCCAAGTCCAGACATCCAAGCGGCGGCATTGCGAAATCGAAGAGTTTGGAAGTCCCATGCCGAACCGTCCAATGCCAGCTCGATCCTCCAGGTGAGTGCCGTTTCCAAACTGTAACGCGATGGCCAATGTTTGTGCGGACATCCCATTGCCGTTGTCGATGGTACCGATCTCTTGCAGGCGAAGACGCTGCTGAGAATTCACCTGCTCGTATTGCTCGACACAGATGAGCTCGACTTCACTAGCATCAGCCTGAATTGAGTTGTCGATCAGCTCTGCGAGTGCGTATGCGGTATTTCGATACCCACTATCGCGCATCGCTTTGACGGCGAGTTCCGGTGGAATAATGAATCCGGACTCAGCGGCCCCATCTTCAACAATCTCGTTCATTCCAAACATCTTCCCAGTTGGAGAAAGCGTCGGCCACGTCTCCGAAGCCGTGCATTTCAGTATCCGTCACCGTGACGATCTCTGAGGTTTCATTTCCCCCAGCTTTTACGCCTCGCGTAGCCCGGCCCACCATTTGGCTGTAGAGAACCAGAGACTTGGTGGGGCGGGCAATGATGGCCGCGCTCGTTTGCGGTGCATCAAAGCCAGTTGTGAGAACGCCATAGTTGAACATCACAATAGGTTCTGGCGCCTGGCTCTTGAAGCGTCGAATAGCCCGTTCGCGAGCTGCCGGAGGAGATTCTCCGGTGACGACAAGTGCTTCAGTGCCCCGTGCGAGCATGATGGCTGCTAGCATCCTGGCGTTGGCAACCGATGGGGCAAAGACAATGACGCGGCGATGGGACGACACGAGTTTCTCGCACTCTGAAATAATCCTGAGGTTTCTTTGTGTGCTTTGACCTAGGCGCTCCAGAACACTCCCCGGCACATCTATCGCCTGTGACAGGCCCTGCATGTCTTCCTGCGATAAATCGAGGCCGGCCTGCACATTCAGTGTCCGGAAGTGCGGACGAGCAAGATAGCCCTCGTCCATCAGGTATGTGACCGGGTCGGGGTGGCCCTCGATTTCCAACATTACCTTTTCACGACCGAAGAACTCGGAGAGCTCTTCATCTTTGCTCAAATCATCCCAGGTTCGTCCCGGAGTGGCCGTCAGGCCTAGCAGACGTGTCGTCGCCCGTTTTGTTGCCAGGGCATCTAGAACGGAGCGGTATGTTGGGGCGATTGCTTGGTGTGCCTCGTCGATGACAACCAAAGACGCCCGATCAGCCAAGGTGAGCAGATCGTTCACTGCGTTCTTTTCCAACGCGGACATCTTTCCCAGGCCGGCGACGACGAGCCCGTCCTTGGCGTTAGCGAGATCGACACGTTTGTTTCCCCAAAGCCGCCAAAGCCCGACATCCCTGTTGCCAAGGAAGCGCCACGACTTCTGAAACTCATCGGCTGCTTGATCGAGAAGCTCTATGTTCTGTGCGAGCCATACGACTAGTGTCGGCTCACTGGCGCTCAGGTGGGATCCGACGAGGTGCATTGCGGTACGTGTTTTTCCGGCGCCTGTAGGCATGTGCAGGACACCGCGGTGGGGGCCTTCGAAGAGCATCCGTTCAGTGCGCCTTGCCGCCAATCGCTGATGCTCAAAGAGCCCGTAGCCGACGGGGGCGCGATCATTTCCTGGCAGCTGCGCCCCTGGAGCTGTCGGGTCGTCGACGACACCAAAAAAGGAAAGCAAGGCTGGGAGGTTCTCTGCGTCCGAGGCAAGCTTCAGTGCATCATCGAAAGGGTTTCGCCCGGCTGGAGTGCCGAGTTTTGTGCAAAGCTCGCGCGCTTTCCTTAGCGGCATCAGAGAAATTACGGCGTCGCGCAACGTATCGTGCTGCAGTGTCTCGGCAGGGTCCAGCATGTTCACTGCCAGCTCGGTCAATTTGTCTGACGTGCTGAAACCCGGTTCCAACCCATCCATAATGTCGAGCATTTCGTCAGGAAGAAGGGCTTTGACTCTCCCAGGCTTCGCCAAGCGTAAGAGTTTGGAAAATGCAAGACCCGGCGAGTCCAGATCGATGTCTGTATCGGGTGACATGGTCTGCTCGCTGTCCTCTCATTCGTTCTTTCAGGTTTGTTGGAGGAGTTATGCCACATTTTGGTGCTGGCCTGCTATGCTAGTAAGATGAAGCTCCAAACTATTCCTAGGGTTAGGTAGCGGCTCAGAAGAATCTGTTGGCTGAAGGCTGAGGTTTTTCGTCGTTCAGATGCTGAAAAGCTCCGAACGGCATCAGCAGTTCTGGGAAAGGCGCTGCTAGTGAAAATCCCGGCTCGGAAACAGCTTCTTTGCCTGTTCGCGCGGATGCCGGGCGCTTGATCCGCCGCCACCTCGGGTGGGGTGCCCCATTGCCCCTGCCTGACGATCGCCCGCGTCGGTGGCCGGTCGCCCGAGGCTCGAAAGCATCGGCGAGATATCTTCGATCCGCTCGGCAATCACATGAACGACCTGTCCCTCGCGTTCAATCCTGCCGGTGACACGCAGCAGCCGCCCCGCGATCACCGCCTTGCGGAAGGTCTCGTAGACCCGGCTCCAGACCACCACGTTGGACACGCCGGTCTCGTCCTCCAACGTCAGGAAGATCACGCCCGATGCCGTGCCGGGCCGTTGCCGCGTGATCACGAGACCCGTGACGGTGATGCGCCCGGTCGCCTGGTTCAGCCGTTCATGCGGCAGGCTTTCGGGCAGGCGCGGCCGGAGCAATTCCACCGGATGGGCGCGCAGGGAGAGCCGCAGCGCTAAGTAATCCTCGATCACCTCCTGGCCCAACGTCATCGCCGGCAGCGCAACTGCCGGTTCCGCTCCGCCCTCACCGTCAGCGCCGAAGAGGGGCAGGGGCTTTGGCCCTCGCAACGCCCGGGCGGCCCAGAGCGCATCGCGCCGATTGAGACCGAGCGAGGCGAAGGCATCCCCTTCTGCCAGCTGTCGTTGTGCCCTAATTAAAGAGAATAGAGGCTAATTTTTCCCTGACTTTTCAATGGCTGCTTGTACCTCTATTTGTGGCATTGTACCTTTAATTAGGATACTGTACCCTAATTTAGGATACAAGATTATCTGTGGATAACTTTCGGCGATTTGTGATGAAGACGCGCTGTGAAATCTGAAGCCGTTGCGAAACATCGTGCTGCTATTCTGCGGCCGCTTCTTGAGCTTGAAAAAAAGGGCGACCCAATTGGTCGTGCCATTGGCGACGCGGCATGGGAGTTGGGTCTTTCCAAAAGCTATACTTGGAAGCTTTACCGTCGTCTCAAAGAGAACGATGCTCGATCCGTTGCGCTGCAACCGGGTCGGCGCGGGCCTAAACCTGGAAAAGGGCGTCTTGCTCCGGATGTGGAGCGCATCATCAGCACCACCCTTAGCCGCTACTATCTGGTTCGAGAACGTTCAAGTTTTTTGCGCATTTGGCGTGAGATACGCTCAGAGTGTGATGCAAAGGGCTTCCAGCCTCCGACCCGTCGAACAGTTAAGCGGCGGCTAGATGCGATGGACCAGCGTAAGGTCATCTCAAAGCGACATGGCGCGGACGTAGCTGGACAATTGTTCGCAGCGCGTCCTGGCAAACTCGACGTTCCCGACCCACTCGACGTCGTGCAAATCGATCATACCAAGGCCGATGTATTTTTGGTCGATCACATCGATCGACAGCCTCTTGCGCGGCCGAACCTGACGATGGCGATCGATGTCACCACGCGTGTGGTGTTGGGCGTATACGTGAGTTTCGATGCACCGTCCGTTCTGTCGGTTGCGCTTTGTCTCGACCATTGCGTGCGCCGAAAGACAGTGCATGTGCCCGGCACCCTTGAAGAGCTTACCTGGCCTACGGCTGGTATTCCGAAGGCTGTTCATGTGGACAATGCCCAGGAGTTCCGCAGCAGAGCGTTCAAGTCCGCGTGCGAGGATTGGGGCATTGATGTTTCCTATCGTCCCAAGGGCGGCAAGCATTACGGAGGTCACATTGAGCGCTTGATCGGTACAACTATGGGTTCGGTTCACGTATTGCCTGGAACCACGCACTCGTCACCCAAAGACAAGGGTGACTATAACAGCGAACAAAACGCGACTTTGACGCTTGCTGAGTTTGAAGACTGGCTTCATCTTGAAATCTGTCGGTATCACAACACCCCGCATCGGGCTCTTGGCCGGACACCTCTTGCTGCCTGGAGCGATTTGGGTGGCGATACAGCAGGGCGGCAAGTTGTCGATGTGGACGCGTTTCGATCGAGCTTCATGCCTTTTGAATGGCGCAAGCTTGGCCGCACAGGGATCACGCTTTTTGAAGTGCGCTACTGGAATGATGCGTTTGCGTCCTTGATCGGGCGGGGCAAAGAGAAGGCGCAAGTCAGATTTGATCCGCGGAACCTATCGAAGATTTGGGTGCAGGTAGACGATGGTCGCATGATCGAAGCGCGCTACCGAAATCTCAGTCATCCCGAAATCTCTCTTTGGGAAAGTCGCCGCGCCCGCAAAGAATGGAAAGAAAAGCACGGTGGGCGGATCCACGAAAAGGCGCTGTTTGATATGGTAGACGCGCAAAGGCGTCTGGCCGAGGCAGCGCGCCAGAAAACCAAGGCAGCCAGGCTGGGTAAAGAGCGGGATGCGCGCCTGTCAAAGGCCCCAAAGCAGCGCGACCCTTCTCGTGAAATGTTCGCGATTGATACCGGCAACCCTGATCTTCCAACCTATCCCATAGATGAATTTCATGACCCAAAACGAAAGAATTGACCGCATTCGCAGCGACCATTGGATCGCTTTTGATCGTGCAACGATTGTCCTCAATCGATTGACATCATTGATGGAAACACCGCGACAAAGTCGCATGCCAGGTTTGATGGTCTATGGGAGCTCTGGCATCGGGAAGACGATGATCGCCAAACGTATGGCGAGCAAGTATCCCACTCAATACAAGAGTGATCTCGGGATCACCAAGACACCTGTATTGCTGCTTCAGGCACCACCCGCGCCGGATGAGAGAAGGTTCTACCAACACTTACTATCTACGATTGGCGCGCCCATGTGGGGGCGTCGCACAGTCTCGGAACTGGAGGTTCGGGCGCTGAACCATCTCAGAGACATGGACCTGAAAATGCTCATGATTGACGAGGTGCACAATCTGCTTGCCGGCAGTTACAGGGAGCAACGTCGGTTCCTCAACATGCTACGGTTCCTCGCAAATGAGCTTAGCGTATCGCTCGTGGTCTTTGGCGTTAACGAAGCGCTTGATGCCGTCCGTGGCGATGACCAGCTTGCGCGCCGGTTGGATGAACATTTTTTGCCGCTTTGGGAAGACGATGTAGAGTTCTCACGTCTGATCCAAACACTGATCGCGGCCATGGCGCTGGAAAAACCTTCGGGCCTGACCGTTGCTTCGCTCCGAACCATCCTGAAGGTGACCGGCGGGGTCACGTCCCGCGTCTTTATCATGATTAAGTCTCTGGCCATCGATGCGATTCATTCTGGGGAAGAGAGGATTACGGATGAGGCTGTCGCGACATGGCGGCCGACCTGGAACAAACATGCGTGGACGGTTCCGCTTGAGACGGCCGTTGAGGCCGAGTGACCATCAAGCTTCTGCCCCGCCGACCACCACCCCTATGCGATGAACTGCTTTCGAGCTGGCTTACCCGGCTGGCACAAGCCAATCACTGTTCAACCGAAGAACTGTGCGGCTATCTTGGCTTGCAAAGGGGCAGGGTGCCCGACCGCTCGAGCGACCTTGAGCAAGTTTGTGTAGACCGATTGTGCGCGGCTGTTGGAAGAAAACGTACCGAGATTGCGGCGATGACATTGCCAAATTTGAGCGCCCGCTCATTGAACTATCTGGCAACACATGACTTTCAGACCTGCACATATTGCCAAGAGCAAACGCCGGATCTGGTATTGCGCCACTGGCGGTTTGCTTGGTCGACAAACTGTGAAAGTTGCGGTCGGTCTCTGGTATCGACATGTCCGCATGCTGGTATCTCAAAGCGTATGAAAGCGCGTGCGGTTCAGGGGGCTAAAAGATTGGCGTCAGCTGTAGTCTCTGGCGACCAACAAAGCCTGCATCAGTTCAGACAAACGTCAGACCTTCTGCGATTGTGGAAATTGGCGGATGCAGATGCGCTGATCTCTGAGAACCAAGCCCAAAGAACAATTGTTCTCGCTGCGATTGAACTCGGATCAAAGCACCCGTTGCTTCGCACTGCCTATCGGGTGGCGCGAAACAACCGGGCAGCGCGGAGTCTGTTGCGTACGTTTCCGCGACAGAGTGAGGCTTTGGAGAATCTCCAGAGCTGGGCCCGACTTCATGAATATCGATATGCAGACCAGGGAGCCATAGGCCGCCGAGCTAGAACACGAGGGCTCGGAACAACTGGACTTGTGCCATCCGAGAGAGCGCTTCATGCGGCACGACGCGCAATTGAAGAACTCGGCTCCAACACTGATCGACATGCACTTCTGCTCCGCGCGCAAGAGATTTGGCAGACGGAACCACTCATCCGAAGGTCGCCGAAACCTGTGGACATATCCTAAATAGAGGCACAGAAATCGCCAAAATAGGCCAGAAGCGGTAATTTCTCTTTTATTAGGGTACTACGACACCGGGCTTGCCGGAGGCTAATTATGGTTAGTTACGCGGCCATTTCTTCAGTTTCCAGAGCTGCGTAGAAGTTGGCCTCAGCCTCGGCTGGCGGGATGTTTCCGATGGGCTCGAGAAGTCGGCGGTTGTTGAACCAGTCCAC
>NZ_JAOARZ010000015.1:0-167108 GCF_025210255.1 Donghicola sp.
CCCCCCACCCGGGCTTTCACCCCGCCAGCCATACATCTGGGCCCAATACCCCCGGGGGGGCGGGGGCCGGCCCCCGCTTCACCACAGATCAGAAATCCAGATCCGCGTAATGGGCTGGCGGCGGGAAGCCCGGAATCTGATCCGCCAGAATACTGCGGAACGCCGGACGCGATTTGATCTTGGCGTACCAGTCTTTGACGACCTCGCACCGGTGCCAATCCACATCACTGATATAGTCCAGCGAGCTCAGATGCGCCGCCGCCGCGAAATCGGCCAAGGTCATGCGGTCCCCGGCCAGCCAACGGCGATGATCCAAGAGCCACGCCATATAGTCCAAGTGGTACTTGATCTTCTGCGCGCCCATCTTGACCGCTTTGCTGTCCGGATAGCCCGATTTCATCAGCTTCTTGTTCACCCGCTCGTACAGCAGGTTCTGCGTGACCTCGGAATGGAACTTGTCGTCGAACCAGCTGACCAACCGGCGCACTTCGTAGCGCTCTTCGGGCGAATAGGGCATCAAGGCGGGGTCAGGGTAGACCTCTTCGATATACTCGCAGATGGCCATGCTCTCGGACAGGATTTTGCCGTTCAAGCGCAGCACAGGCACCTTGCCCGCCGGATTGCGGCGCAGGAAATCGGTGTCCATTTCCCAATAGCGCTCTTCGACCAGCTCGACCTCAATCCGCTTTTCGGCCAGCACCAGACGGACCTTGCGGCAGAACGGCGAGAGCGGAACATGATAGAGGCGATTCATAGCGTCCTTCGATCTTGTTGGGAGTTCACCTTCAATGCCTGTCTCGTGGACCGTTTTCAATCCTCGAAACAGGCGGCACGGCCGTCTCTTGCGATAGTCGCCGCTCCATCCGCAATTTGTGAAGCCCGGCGGGCAACAAACTGGCTGGGATTGGCGGCGTCCCGCTCTTTGGGATTCGGCAAGAGCGCAGCCAGCAAAGCGGCCTCGCGCGCGGTCAAATCCTCTGGCGTGGTGCCGAAATATGTGCGGGCGGCTGCCTCAACGCCAAAGATACCTTCGTCGAACTCGGCCACGTTCAGGTAGACCTCGACAATCCGGCGTTTGCTCCACGCCGCCTCGACCAGCGGGGTCATCAGCGCCTCTAGGGCCTTGCGCGTCCAGTTACGCCCCTGCCACAGGTAGACATTCTTGACCACCTGCTGGCTCAGGGTCGAGGCTCCGCGATTGCCGCCATCCTCAATCGCATCGCGGATGGCCGACATGTCAAAGCCCCAGTGGTTGCAGAAATTCGCATCCTCGGCAGCCACGACAGAGCGCGCCATCACGGGGGCAATCTCGTCCATCGGGGTCCAGACCCGCTGAATGTCCCCCAACCGCCGCGCCTCGGACCGCATATAGAACCCCTGCGGCACGGGCAAAAACGACGGCAGGATCACAGCCAGAGCCACCAACCCGATCACGGCAAACACGCCATAGCGCAGCCACCGCCGCACCCGTTGCCCAAGGCTGACCTTGGTCTTGCGCGTTGTCTTCCTCTTTGCGGGTTTTTTCTTGGTGCTCTTTGCCATAAGGTCAGTAAGCCCGCCCCGCCAGAACGGTCAAGGCCCTACGCCCACCCGCATCAAAGTGATAGCACGCGCCGGACCAAACGCCTGCGCCGGACTCATTGCCCGTCCACTGGCCGCACCCCGTACGCCTGATAGGCATTCTCTCGGAAATAGTCCTCGGTCCTCTCGGGATGCTTCACATAGCTCGGGGCCAGAATGGGCGTCAGGCGGATCACGGTCACTTCAAACACATGGCGCACCTCGAAACTGCCTGCCATCTCTTGCAGCGGCGCGGACAGCTCTTCGAAATCCGCATCCTCGGGGCTCACGATCCGGCAGGTCCCCTCCATCTTGTGCCCCCGCTGCAGAAAGATGTCCAAGACGCTGACGCAAACCTGCGCATTCTGCCGGACGTTCCGCATACTGCGCGGCGAGGCGATCTCGGCGATCAGCAGGCGTTCGGCGTCATACACCAGAAACATCTCCTTGGGCGAGACGTTGGGCCGCCCCGCGTCATCGGATGTCGCCATCCAGCACAGCACAGCCCCATCAATCTCGGCAGCCACGTCGGGCGTCAGAAGTCCGGCAGTCATCCAAGTCTCCTGTTTCAAATGCATAAAAAAACCCCGCCAACGGTATCGCGGCGGGGTTCATTATCTCAAGTGTGCAGTGCCTTACTCGGCGGGGATTGCCTCTTGGCCATCAGCGGTCAGCGGATGCGCCATCTTGTTCAGCATTTCCTTGGGGCAGACCTGCAGGAACTTGGGCAGGTTCTCTTCCCAGTTCTGCAATATCTCGCCTGCCTTGCGGCTGCCGGTCTCTGCGTAGTGACGCTCGACCAGATCCTTCAGCTGCGCGACCCAATGCGGGTTCGCCGGCGTGCAGGTGACCAAGGTCTCCATGTTCATGTGGTTTTCAGCCACACCTTCGGGATCCCACAGATAGGCCATGCCGCCGGTCATACCCGCGCCAAAGTTCGCGCCGATCGACCCAAGGATCACAGCCACACCGCCGGTCATGTATTCACAACCGTTGCTGCCGCAGCCCTCGATCACCACTTTCGCACCCGAGTTACGGACGGCGAAACGCTCGCCTGCGCGACCAGCCGCGTACAGGTAACCGTCGGTCGCACCGTACAGCACGGTGTTGCCGATGATGGTGTTGTCTGCTGCGACCAGCGGGCTTTCCATCGGGGGACGGACCACAACGGTACCGCCCGACAGACCCTTGCCGACATAGTCGTTGGCATCGCCAGACACTTCGATCTTCAGACCGGGCGCTGCGAACGCACCCAAGGCCTGACCCGCCGAACCGCGCAGTTTCACGGTCAGGTGGTCCGCCTGCAGGCTGTTGCGCATGCCAAAGCGGCGCACGATGTGGCTCGAGGTGCGGGTGCCGACGGTACGGTGCGTGTTCTGCACCGCGTAGCTCAGCTGCATTTTCTCGCCATCCTCAAGGAAGCGTGCCGCGTCCTTGACGATTTCCGCGTCCAGAGTATCCGGCACAGCGTTGCGCGGACGGTTGCGGTCGTACTCGATCTGCTCCGAGCCATCGACAGTGATGAGCAGCGGGTTCAGGTCCAGATCATCCAGGTGCGCCGAACCACGGCTGACCTGGCTCAGCAGGTCCGCGCGGCCGATCACGTCGTCCAGCGAACGGGCACCGATCGATGCCAGAATTTCGCGAACTTCCTGAGCGTAGAAGGTGATCAGGTTCACAACCTTGTCCGCGTTGCCGGTGAACTTCGCACGCAGGTCTTCGTCCTGAGTACAGACACCAACGGGGCAGGTGTTCGACTGACACTGACGCACCATGATACAGCCCATCGCAATCAGAGCCGCGGTGCCGATGCCGTACTCTTCGGCACCCATCATCGCAGCCATGACGATGTCACGACCGGTACGCAGACCACCATCGGTCCGCAGGGTCACGCGACCACGCAGGTGGTTCATTGCCAGAACCTGATGCGCTTCGGTCAGACCCATTTCCCACGGCAGGCCGCAGTACTTGATCGAGGTCGCAGGCGATGCACCGGTACCACCGTTGTGGCCCGAAATCAGGATCACGTCCGCCTTCGCCTTGGCAACACCAGCGGCGATGGTGCCAACGCCCGACGACGCCACCAGCTTCACGGTGACCTTACAACGCGGGTTGATCTGCTTCAGGTCGTAGATCAGCTGCGCAAGGTCCTCGATCGAGTAGATGTCGTGGTGCGGCGGCGGCGAAATCAGGGTCACACCCTTGGTCGAGTGGCGCAGACGGGCGATCAGGTCCGTGACCTTCATGCCGGGCAACTGACCACCTTCACCGGGCTTCGCGCCCTGAGCGACCTTGATCTCCAGCTCTTCACACTGGTTCAGGTATTCAGCGGTCACACCGAAACGGCCCGACGCTACCTGCTTGATCTTGGCCGACGGGTTGTCGCCGTTGGGCTCGGGGTGGAAGTGTGCGGGATCTTCGCCGCCCTCACCCGAATCCGACTTCGCGCCGATGCGGTTCATCGCAACGTTCAGGGTCTTGTGCGCCTCGGGCGACAGAGCGCCCAGCGACATTCCGGGGGTCACGAAACGCTTGCGGATCGAGGTGATCGATTCAACCTCTTCCAGCGGGATCGCTTTGCCCAAGGGCTTGATGTCCAACAGGTCGCGCAGGTGGATCGGCGGGTTCGCTTTCATCAGCGCCGAGTACTGCTTCCACAGTTCGAACGAGCCACGGTCACAGGCCGACTGCAGCAGGTGCATGTTGTTTGCACCCCAAGCGTGGGTCTCGCCCTGACGACGCGACTTGTAGAAACCACCGATCGGCAGCACGTCGCGGTTCGACTTGAAGCCCGCCGCGTGCACGTCTTCGGCCTTTTTCTGGATGCCAGAGACACCGATACCCGAAATGCGGCTGATCAGGCCGGGGAAGTATTCGGCACACATGGCGCGCGACAGACCCACAGCTTCGAAGTTCAGACCACCACGGTAGGACGAAATCACCGAGATACCCATCTTTGCCATGATCTTGAGCAGACCCTGATCGATGGCGTCGCGGTAACGGCTGACGTTCTCGGTCAGGCTGCCTTCCAGCAGGCCACGCTCGATACGGTCGGCCAGCGAATCTTCGGCCAGATAGGGGTTCACAGTGGTCGCACCACAGCCCACCAGCACGGCAAAGTAGTGGGGGTCCACACACTCGGCCGAACGCACGTTCAGGCTGCAGAAGGTCCGCAGACCCTTGCGCGTCAGGTGGCTGTGCACCGCGCTGGTCGCCAGAATCATCGGCATGCCGACTTTATCTGCGCTCAGCTTGTGGTCGGTCAGGATGATGTGGCCTGCACCCGAACGTACCGCGTCCTCGGCTTCGGCGCGAATACGCTCCAGCTCGCCGCGCAGGTCTGCGCCGGGAGCAAAGGTACAGTCGATCTCGACCAGCGTCGCGTTGAAGTGGTTCTGCAGTTCAGTCCACTGCGCGTTGCCGACAAAGGGGCTGTCCAGCACCAGAATCTCGGTCTGCGACGAGGACTCGTCCAGAACATTCTTCAGATTGCCGAAACGGGTCTTCAGCGACATCACGCGGAATTCGCGCAGCGAGTCGATCGGCGGGTTGGTCACCTGGCTGAAGTTCTGGCGGAAGTAGTGGCTCAGGGGGCGATACTTGGCCGACAGAACAGCCGAAGGAGTATCGTCGCCCATGGACGCCAGTGCTTCTTTGCCGTCTTCGGCCATCGGGGCCAGAATCTGCTCCAGCTCTTCGAGGCTGAAACCAGCCGCGATCTGACGCTTGCGCAGTTCGGCACCGTCGAACATCGGCTTCTCGGTCACCTGACCCAGCGCTTCGTCCAGATCGTTGATCTTGCCGACCCACTCACCGAACGGCTGGCTGCCTGCCAGAGCGTCCTTGATCTCGGTGTCGTGGTAGAGCTTGCCCTCTTTCATATCGACGCCGATCAGCTGACCGGGGCCCAAGGCACCCTTTTCCACAACAGTGGCTTCGTCGGTGGGCACCATGCCCGCCTCGGACCCTGCGATCAGCAGGCCATCGCCTGTCACAACATAGCGCATGGGGCGCAGACCGTTCCGGTCCAGACCACCGCAGACCCAACGACCGTCGGTCATGGCCAGCGCGGCGGGGCCGTCCCACGGCTCCATCACGGCGTTGCAGTAGGCGTACATGTCGCGCCACGATTCGGGCAGCTCAACCGCCTGCTTGGACCACGATTCGGGGACCAGCATGGTTTTCGCCATAGGCGCGTTGCGACCCGCACGGACCAGAACTTCGAACACAGCGTCCAACGCCGCCGAGTCCGACGCACCGTTCGCGATGATCGGCTTGATGTCCTCGGCCATGTCACCAAAGGTCGAAGAGGCCATACGGATCTCGTGGCTCTTCATCCAGTTGGTGTTGCCCTTGATGGTGTTGATCTCGCCGTTGTGCGCCAGCATGCGGAACGGCTGCGCCAGCCACCACTGCGGGAAGGTGTTGGTCGAGTAACGCTGGTGGTAGATCGCAAAGGACGATTCAAAACGCTCGTCCATCAGGTCGGGGTAGAACACCGCAACCTGCTCGGCCAGCATCATGCCTTTGTAGATGATCGAGCGGCAGGACAGCGACGCGATGTACAGACCGTTGATCTGTGCAGCCGACGCGGCCTTCTCGATGCGGCGGCGAATGACATACAGTTCGCGCTCAAAGGTCTCTTCGTCCGCACCCTTGGAGTTCGAGATCAGGATCTGCTCGATCTCGGGGCGGGTCGCGTTCGCCTTGTCACCCAAGCAAGTCACATCGACGGGCACGTGGCGCCAGCCGTAGATGCCGTAGCCCATGCGCAGGACTTCGGTTTCCACGATGGTCCGGCAGGTTTCCTGTGCGCCGAAATCGGTGCGGGGCAGGAACACCTGACCAACGGCCAGCAGTTGATCTTTCTTGGGCTCGTGGCCCGTGCGGCGGATCTGCTCGTAGAAGAACGGTACAGGGATCTGAACGTGGATACCCGCGCCGTCACCGGTTTTGCCGTCTGCGTCCACGGCACCGCGGTGCCAGATCGCCTTCAGCGCGTCGATACCGGCTTCAACAACCTTGCGGCTGGATTTACCGTCGATGCTGACGACCAGACCAACGCCACAGGACGAATGCTCTGCCTCTTCACGGTAGAGGCTGTTCTCGTCCATCCACTTGCGCTTTTCTTCCTCGGCGCGGACCCAGTTCTCATCAAACTTTTGCATTGCTTTAACCCTTCCTTCGCTGGTGGGTCAGGGCTGTTGCCCTAATCAAATCTCACTGGCTTGGCGCGGCAGGCACAACGTCATGACGTGTGCCATACCCGAACCATACGTGGGCCAGACCCTTATTCGGCGGCGATGGCTGCCTTGGCGTTAAACTTTTCCAGGATGGCTTGCGCGGTATCGCGGCCATCACGGATCGCCCAGACCACCAGCGACGCGCCGCGGACGATATCGCCCACTGCATAGACGCCATCGAGGCTGGTCTCACCGGTGCCAAAGTTCGCCTTTACGGTGCCCCAACGGGTCACTTCCAGACCATCGGTGCCCCAAAGCTTGGGCAGGTCCTCGGGCTCGAAGCCCAGCGCCTTGATGACCAGATCGGCAGATTCGTCGAAATCCGCGCCTTCGATCACTTCGGGGCTCTGACGGCCCGACGCATCGGGGGCGCCCAGACGCATCTGCTGAACCTTCACGCTGGTGACGGGGTCACCGGCAAACGCCTTGGGCGCGGCCAGCCAGACAAATTCTGCGCCTTCTTCCTCGGCGTTCTGCACTTCGCGCTGCGAGCCGGGCATGTTGGCGCGGTCACGGCGGTACAGACACTTGACCGAGGTCGCACCCTGACGGATCGCGGTCCGCACACAGTCCATCGCGGTGTCGCCACCACCGATGACAACAACCGACTTGCCTTCGGCGTTCAGCGTGCCGTCGACCAGTTCAGCCACTTCGTCACCGAACGATGCCTTGTTGCTTGCGGTCAGGTAATCGATCGCGCGAACGATACCCTTGGCGCCAGCGCCGGGGCCTTGCAAATCACGGGTTTTGTATACGCCGGTCGCGATGATCACGGCATCATGCTGTTCGCGGATCTCGTCGAACGACAGGTCCTCGCCGATGTTGCAGTTCAGCACAAAGCGCACGCCGCCATCTTCGAGCAGCTTGTTGCGGCGCATCACAACGTCTTTCTCCAGCTTGAAGCCGGGGATGCCGTAGGTCAGCAGGCCGCCTGCGCGGTCGTAGCGGTCATAGATGGTGACCTGAACACCAGCGCGGCGCAGCATATCCGCCGCCGCCAGACCGCCGGGGCCTGCGCCGATGATGCCAACGCTTTCGGTGCGCTCTGCGTCGGGAACGATGGGCTTCACCCAGCCGTTATCCCACGCGGTGTCGGTGATGTACTTTTCGACTGCGCCAATGGTGACAGTGCCGTGGCCGGACTGTTCGATCACACAGTTGCCTTCGCACAGACGGTCCTGCGGGCAGATACGGCCGCAGATCTCGGGGAAGGTGTTGGTGGACTGGCTGATCGCATACGCTTCTTCCAAACGACCGGTTGCTGTCATGTTCAGCCAGTCGGGAATGTTGTTATGCAACGGGCAGTGGTTCTGGCAGTAAGGGACGCCGCACTGGCTGCAACGGCTGGCCTGTTCGTTCGCCTTGGCGGCTGCGAACTCGGCATAAATCTCGTTGAAGTCCTGTTTGCGGTCTTCTGCAGTCCGCTTCGTCGGCATGTCGCGTTCGACTTTAACGAACTTGAGCATGGGTTGCTTCGCCATGGTGGTCAGCTCCCTAAAGGTTTCTCTGTTGAGCGCCTATTAAAACAGTCTGGATCAGATGAAAAGTCATAAGTACTGACCTAAATTCTGATTTATAGCTTTGCAGCGCAGAAATTTGCGGTTTGAGCGCGTTTTTTAAGTCCGATCCGGACCTAAAGGAAATATTCGCCAAAGATATCAGCACCCCCTATGCTGCAGCGGCAGTATTTATTTCCATTGCGGACGCAGCATGACCCTCTTTCATTTATTTCTAGTCGCCGTGATCCAAGGGATCACGGAATTTCTGCCCATTTCCTCCTCCGGCCACCTCATTCTATTACCCGCCCTCTCCGGCATGGAGGATCAGGGCCAAGTCATCGATGTCGCGGTGCATTTCGGCACCCTTTTCGCCGTCGTTCTGTTCTTCTGGTCCGATGTCAAAGCGGGCCTGATCGGCCTGCCGAACGCCCTGCGCGGACGGATCAACAGCGACGGCGACCGACTGGCCTTCAGCCTGATTATCGCGACGATTCCCGTTATTTTATTGGGCCTCGCACTCAAAGTCACCGGCCTTGATGATGCGATGCGGTCGGTCAAAGTCATTGGCTGGACGATGCTTTTGTTCGGCATTGTCCTGTATTGGGCCGACCAAAAGGGGCCAGAGACCAAAGAAGCCCGCGAATGGGGCACACGCGACGCGCTCATGCTGGGGTTTTGGCAGGCCGTCGCCCTGATTCCAGGCACATCACGGTCCGGCATCACAATCACGGGTGCCCGTTTTATGGGCTATAATCGCCATGACGCGGCAAAAATATCGATGCTGATGTCGATTCCCACGATTCTCGCCTCGGCTGCGCTCTTGGGAATCGAGGTTGTTGCAACCGCAGACGCCTCTGCCGCCAAGGACGGGGCCATCGCTGCGGTCTTTGCCTTTGTCTCGGCCCTGCTCGCGCTGACCCTCATGATGCGCCTTCTGCGCAGCGTCAGCTTCACGCCCTATGTCATCTACCGCTTCGTCTTTGGAATCGGCCTGCTGATCTGGGCTCATACGGGCTAACCCCGAAACCAGCCCACAAAAAGGGGCCTCGCGGGCCCCTTTGTCTTATTTGGTGCAGCTCAGTTTAGCCGCGCATGTTCTTGGCCGACGCCTTGATCGCATCGTACTGGCCCGAAGGACGGAACTTCCACAGATAGTCCGGCAGAACAGCGTGATAGTTGGTCGGAACGATGCCGAACGCCTCAAAGCCCTTGGCATCTTCGGACACCACGTTGTCCGACTTCAGGTTCTGAACCTGATCTTTGGTCAGGATGCCGTTGGTGAACAGGCCCAAGGTAATGGTCTGCACGAAATCCAGAACGCTGCCCATGATCGACGCCGCAAAGAACGGAACACCAATGATCATCTTGCGGCGGTGAATCACACCCAGCATGTCCTGCATCAGCTCGCGGAACGTACGGACGTCCGGACCACCCAGCTCATAGACACCAGCGGGCACATCGCCGTTGATCGCTTTGACTGCGGCCGCGGCCACATCGTCCACATAGACCGGCTGGAACTTGGTGCTGCCGCCCACGACGGGAATGACCGGACCGATCATGCCAGCAAAGCGGTTAAAGAACTCGTCTTCGTTGCCAAAGATGATCGAGGGACGCAGAATCACAGCGCTTGGCATGTGCTCTTGAACCGCCGCTTCGCCTGCCGCCTTGGTGCGAGCATATTCGCTGGGGCTGTTTTCGTCCGCGCCGATCGCAGAGATCTGGACCATACGGCTGATGCCAGCTTCGGCTGCCAGACGCGCCACACGCGCGGCACCTTCGGTTTGAACGGTGTCGAACTGGTTCTTGCCGCTTTCCGCCAGAATACCAACGCAGTTCACGACTGCATCTGCACCCGCAACCGCCGCCGCAACACTGGCATCATCACGGATGTTGCACAGAATGGGCTCGACCTGACCGACAACACCATAGGTGCGTACAAAGCCGGCCTCGTTCGGGCGACGTACCGCCACGCGCACGCGGTACCCCTGCTGAGCCATACGACGGGCGATGTAGCGCCCCACAAAACCTGATCCGCCAAAAATGGTGACGAGCTGCGCCATTGTCATAGCCTCCGGCCAATATTCGTTGGGGTCTTTAGTAGCGCCGCGCAGGAGGTCAAACAAGCGCATTCAAACAATTTGCATTTTCCCCGAAAAAAGCTGTTGACGCCCCTAGGCACTGGGCGTAGAAGCCGCCCCACGACACCTGCCCAGGTGGCGGAATTGGTAGACGCGCTAGCTTCAGGTGCTAGTGTCCGTATGGACGTGGAGGTTCGAGTCCTCTCCTGGGCACCATTTCCTCCTAGTTTAACGACTGGAGGAACACGTGGCAAACTTTCTGTACAAACAAGATCTACCAGATGCCCTCGACCTTGGTCCGGCAGTCGCAATTGATTGCGAAACCATGGGGTTAGTGCCGCATCGGGATCGCCTATGTGTTGTGCAATTGTCCTCTGGTGACGGGAACGCCCATCTGGTCCAGATAGAAAAAGGACAGACCGAAGCCCCCAACCTGTGTCGTCTCTTGGAAAATCCAGATGTGCTGAAGCTGTTCCATTACGGTCGCTTCGACATTGCATCGATGTACAACACTTTTGGGGCTCTCGCCGCTCCTGTCTATTGCACGAAAATCGCCAGCAAACTGGTCCGCACCTATACGGACCGCCACGGCCTGCGGAACCTACTGCAGGACCTCCTCAGCACCGACATCTCCAAGGCGCAGCAATCCAGCGACTGGGGTGCCCCCGAATTGACCAAAGCACAGACGGATTATGCCGCGTCCGACGTTCTACACCTGCACAAGCTAAAGAAAGAGCTAGACCGCATGTTGGAACGCGAAGGTCGCGCAGAGATCGCGCAAAAATGCTTTGATTTTCTACCCACGCGCGCCCAATTAGACCTCGCGGGCTGGTCGGACGTCGACATCTTCTCGCACTAAGTCTTTATTTTCGCGGTTCGGGTGATGGCAGGCTCACAGCGCAATACCTATTCGGTCATCGTCTCTTGGGCCAAGATCATCCTCCCGATGGTGGCCCTTGGTCTATTGTCGACCGTGTTCCTGTTTTCCCGTCAGATCGACCCAGAGGCTGCGATCCCCTTTGCCGATATTGATCTAGAAGAGCGCCTGCGCGAACAGCGCCTCAGCAAACCCAACTACGCCACCACGACCGAGGACGGCTCTGCCCTAACCATTGTAGCCGAGTCGGCCGCGCCTGTTCTGGACGGGGACGGTGGCACTGCCGAAAACATCGTCGCGCGGCTCAAGCGGATCGACGGTACGACTATCGACATGACCTCTGATTCGGGGCGGATCGAAGGGACGAAAACCCTGACGCTGTCTGGAAATGTGGCGATTGATACGTCTGACGGATACACCCTGCGGTCTGATGAAATGATCTCGGCGATGAACCGCACAGACATCACCAGTCCCGGCCCAATCACGGGCACCGGTCCGTTCGGCGATTTGCAAGCGGGACGCATGCACCTTACGGTGCCGGAAAATCAGGACGGCATTCTAGCTGTTTTCGAAGACGGGGTTCGCCTGATATACACAGGAAATTCCAAAGGATCAGAGGAGCAACAATAATGTTTCGCAAGGTAATGGCCCTGTGTGTGATGCTGCCTCTGCCGGTTTTGGCACAAGGGATGCAAACCGCATTTGGCGCATCCGACCAAAATACCGATGCCCCGATTGAGGTTGTCGCAGATTCGCTAGAGGTGAATGACACTGCGAATACCGCCGTCTTTGTTGGGAATGTCGAGATTGTGCAGGACAAGATGCGCATGACCGCGCCCCGCGTCGAAGTCACATATCGCGAGGATAACGCCGCAACCCCCGAGGTCGAAGACGGCATTGCCAAGGTCTTGGCCACGGGCGGCGTGACCATGACGTCTGGCGAAGACGCCGCCGAGGGCGAAACCGCCGAATACAACGTCGAGAGCGACTACGTAATTCTGTCCGGCAGCGTTCTGCTGACCCAAGGCCGGAACGTCTTGAGTGGCAATGAGGCCCGAATCAATCTGTCGGACAACACGGCTCAGATGACGGGCCGCGTGCGCACGATCATCAATCCAGGCTCAAGCCAATGAGCTCTTCGCCCGAACTGACCGTGTCCGAAGGCTCCGCGGGCCTTCAGATCCAGAACCTCCGCAAGAGTTACCGCAAGCGCGTTGTCATCCGTGATGTCAGCATGTCTTTGCATCGCGGAGAGGTCGTGGCCCTGTTGGGGCCCAACGGTTCGGGCAAGACGACCAGCTTCTACGCTATTGCTGGTCTGGTCGCGCCCGAAGGCGGGCGTGTGACCATTGATGGCGCCGAAGTCACGCGCTTCCCAATGTACCGCCGTGCCAAGCTGGGTATCGGCTATCTGCCTCAAGAGATGTCGATTTTCCGCGGCCTAAGCGTCGAGGACAACATCGCCGCGATTCTGGAAATTGCCGAATCCGACCCCCACACCCGCCGAGAACGGCTCGAAGAATTGCTGAGCGATTTCTCGATCGAGCACCTGCGCCGCGCCCCCGCGCTGGCCCTATCTGGTGGTGAACGTCGCCGGGTCGAGATCGCACGCTGCCTTGCAGCGAATCCCAAGTATTTGTTACTAGACGAACCATTTGCTGGTGTGGACCCGATCTCGGTCGGGGACATCCGTCATCTGGTTGCCGACCTCAAAAAGCGGGGAATCGGCGTTCTGATCACGGACCACAATGTACGCGAAACCTTGGAAATCGTTGATCGCGCTTACATTCTTCATGATGGGCGCGTTCTGATGTCCGGTACCCCCGAGCAGGTGGTCAAAGACGAAAACGTGCGCCGCGTCTATCTGGGCCGCGATTTTCGTATCAGCTAGTCCACGCCATTCACAAAATTCTTTTGCGAGAAACGATTGACAGTTCCCCTCGGACTGTCACCAAATGGTCATATGAGCCAGACCTGTCGCCATATGAGGTCAATCCTGCATAGCCTTCCCGAGCACTCGGGTCAGGGACAGGTCGCTCAATATCCCCACGCAACTGTACGGACCAAGTACCCCGCGCGGGCGGTCCGTCCTTGCACATAAGAAGGAAAAGACCATGCGGTATCAAATCACCGGAAAACAGATCGACGTTGGCGAAGCACTGACCACCCACGTTAAAGATCGACTGGGTGAGGTACTGGAAAAGTACTCGCAACGCCCAACCGATGCGCAGGTCACTTTCTCGAAGTCGGGGCACGAATTTGTCTGCGAATGCACCGTGCATCTGTCGACCGGTTTGAACGCGGCAGCACGGGCCCATGGCACCGAAATCTATGCAACCTTCGAAGACTGCGCAGAGAAAATGGACAAGCAGCTGCGCCGCTATAAACGCCGCCTGAAGGACCACCACAAGGATCGCACAAGCCCTGTTGAAACTATCGGTGCTTCCTCGTATATCCTCGCCGCAGATGCGCAGGACGACGAGGCGATCGAGCCAGAAAGCCTGCAGCCGATTATCGTCGCCGAAATGGAGACGAAAGTTCCCTCGCTGTCAGTTGGCGAGGCGGTAATGCAGATGGAACTGGCTGGCTCTCAGATGCTGGTCTTCCGAAACGAGAAACATGGTGGCGTAAACGTTGTACATCGCCGAGATGACGGGAATATCGGTTGGATCGATCCCCGTAGTACCGGGCAATAACGCCGCGAAAGCCCTAGGCAAAAGCTAACTCATGCAAATCTCAGATATTCTGTCGCCGCAGGCGGTGAAGACCCTTATTGGTTGTTCTAGTAAAAAACGTCTGTTTCAGGATATCGGAGACCTGACTGAGGCAGCTTTGGGCATCCCCAGCGCCCGCGCCGTCGAGGCGCTGGTGGAACGCGAAAGCCTTGGCCCGACAGGTGTGGGACATGGCGTTGCCCTACCTCATGCCCGTCTCGCCGAGATTGACCGCGTCCAAGGCGTGTTCCTGCGTCTGGAAAAGCCCGTTGATTTCGGTTCGGTGGATCGCAAGCCCGTAGATCTCGTCTTTGCGCTGTTCGCGCCCGAAGATGCAGGGGTCGAACACCTCAAAGCTTTAGCCGTCGTGTCACGGACGCTAAAAGATCAGGCCATGCGCACCAAGCTGCGCGCCAATAACGAAGCGGTCACGCTGCACGCCGTGTTGACCGAAGATCAGGCCAATCAGGCGGCCTGACCCCTTTTATCCCAAGGGCCATAACCCAACATCATATAGTCGCGCGCGTAAGCTTCCTTGCACGCGCTTTCTATTTCGTCGTCGTAGATCTCGGCTAGCGGCACTGGGCAGTCCGGCTCGGATACGCCCAAAAACGCGGGCATATCCCGGCCGATCTGCTGGCATACCTGCGACAGGCCTAGTTCGATCTGTTCTTCCCTGACAATCAGGTCAGGCAAATTGAATTCGGCAAAGCCTTGGATCATTTGCGACTGCGATGCCCAACCAGGATCGACCCGAAGACTGGTCTGCCCTGCCAAATTGCCCTTGAGCCACTGCAAAAATCCCAGAAACGCCAGCCGGTGCGCGGCAGCATCGTACGCCTCTCCCGCGCCCTTCTTGGGGATCGGCAGCTTGTAGCGTTTGCGTAGAACTTCGCGAATCTCGCCAAATGCGCCGGGGCCTGTCCCCAGAATACGCTCGCAAAAGACACGATGCGCGCGGGTCAGCGGATGCGTGACCACTGTAAAAGTGCGATGTCCGCGGTTCGCGCGCTTCCACTTACGCAATGGCTTCTGAGTGAAATCGCACTGCAGTGCATCTAAGTCAGCGCCATCTAAGGCGGCCATCCATTCGCAAACCGCATTCTCTGTCCCTGAACGGAGGGGCAGGTACATCAGGGGCGCCTCGGCTGCAGCTACATAGGTCGGGACCATGGCATTCCGGCGTGGCTCGAAATTCGGGGTGCGCGTCAGATCAAAACGATCAAGCCGCGATAACGCGCTCTCCATCTCCTCGAAGTTCGCCACTTTCGAAGAGAGAGGCGCTGGGTTCTGCTTTTTCAGCTTCTTATCCAGCGCTGGCAGGCGTGCATCGACACCCAGAAACGCAGCCATCCCGTTCATCACATCGACGTCCTGTAAATCCTCGTAGGCGACATAGAACGCCGTTTGCCCAGTGGTTTGCAGCGCACGCAGCACCTTCTTTTGAAAGGCTTGCAGCGTCTCGATATGGCTAATGAACTCGTCGCCTTTAAATTCCGCCTGCCCCTCACGGCGGTTCTTGGCATCCGTCAGTTTCCACTGCCCGGTCGCCTGCGCTATCTTCCAAGACACATAGCTTTCGACCGGATTGCGGGTCAGAATAATTTTAGCGCATCGCGGGTCGGCCAGAAGACCATCAATCACACGCGGGTCGTGATCGTGGAAATAGCGAAAGCCGTTTAGGCCCTCGGCACTCCGCACCGTATCTAGCAAGTGATCGGGATTGGCCTCGCGCTTGTCCTGCGTGATGCCCAGAACATCATCGGCATTCGGGTAGCCGATAAAGAACGGATTGAATGCCTCTCCGTGACATCTGACGCCGTCCAGAGCGTTCAGGTTCGCCTCGAGAAAGTTGCTGCCTGTTCGCATTTCAGCCAGAACAACAAACAAATCGAATTTTGACGACATAGAAATTTACTTTACTAAATAGGGTTTACGCGGTTTGCGCGGCTTCTCCCGCTCTTCGAGTGTGTTCGGAAAATCGCCGGTTAGATAGGGGTGCATGCCCTGATTTTTCAAATTCTGTAGGAATTGTGCAAAGCCCGTCAGGTTCACCATCTTCGGTGCCTCTGTCAGGCGTCGTTTATCGGTTTGCCCGATTTCGCCAATTATGGCCTGAAGCGGCTCCATCGGTGCCTCAACGAATTCGGCAAGGCTCCAGATATGGATGCGCGCCTTGGCGTAGGGCGAACGCAGCACATCCAAATGCCGGCTTTCGCGGCGCTGGAGTTCGGCGGCGGTGCGGCGAATTTCCGAAAAATCCAAGTTCGATCTGAACAGCGGAACCGCCCAAGCGCCCGTAATCACGCAAATCTGCGCATTCGGGTCTTTGGCGATATCCCATTCGACCTCTTGGATGTGGTCGGCAGGGCCAACTTGGAAACACTGCCGCTCACCGCGCGTGTTCCAGATCATGTTCGT
Organism: Donghicola sp.; assembly: GCF_025210255.1. Taxonomy (NCBI): domain Bacteria; kingdom Pseudomonadati; phylum Pseudomonadota; class Alphaproteobacteria; order Rhodobacterales; family Roseobacteraceae; genus Donghicola; species Donghicola sp. Next base: position 16,393 of record NZ_JAOARZ010000015.1, read on the forward strand.
CAAAAACGCCCGAGGATTGCGATCCCTAAGCGCGGCTGAGTCTGAGAGCGCGCCATTGATCACTTTGACCCCGCCCTCGTAGTTGACGCGTTCGGGCGCAAAGAGATGACCATGCACGCGGGCACCCGTTAGTCGCCCGAGCCAGCTTTCGAAATCTTCAAAAAGTTCGGAAAACCCTTCGAACATCGAATATTCAGATGCTGTGAAGCCGTTTTCCCAGTCAGGGTTCGGAAAACGGCTCTGCATATACAGGCCGGTCCGGCCTTGGGTACGTCGCTCGACCGCTTTGGCGAAAATGCGGTCAATCTTGCCGGGGTTCGGCTCTGTCCGGTTCAAGGCATCAGGCTGTGGCGTCAGAAATGCGTTGTATAAACGATCCGCATAGGGCCATATTTTCCGCGCAACAAAACAGTCCGAACGCCGCAAAAGCTGCAGGTGATCATCGTAAAAGATGTGTGGCTTCCCTTGGAAGTCGAACTTCGACAGGGTGAGAGACCGGCTCTGGATGTCGCGGGAATACAAGCGCACCAGTGTCTGAAAATAGGACTCATCCGGAATCCAGACTTGGCGGAAGAACCGCTCGTAAATTCCCCGTCGCGGGTCTTGCAAAATCGCTGTAAGGGTTTGACGTGTCAGGCACCACCACTGGCTGCCCATGTGCGGGATCAAGCCGTCGGGCATCTGACGGTGCATCCGGAAACGCCGCTGGAAATCGACACACAGATCAAAGAGCCTGCGGTTTCGCTTCCATGAAAATGGGAAGCGCAACGTAAAACGTTCGTGGTCGAGTCCGCCAATAGTCCAAGGCACGTCTGCAAGCGTTGCAGATTCGATGAAGTCGGTGTTCGGACGCTCTGCCAGATATTGCACCAATTCTTCGACGGGACGCAGGGGCAAACAAGAGCCGGACGCCAGATACACGTGCCGCACAGATGGAAATTCCTGCAGCATAACCTCTGCTGCGGATTGCGACGCGGCCACCAGTCCCCACGTCCCCCATTCACATTTATGACGCGCACTGAAGCGAATATTCTCTAGATCAGAAAGCCCCTTGATCAGCATTTGATAGCGCGAGTTCGGCATGCGCGAGTCCGCGTGGATGACGACCGGAACGCCGTGCGTCGCCCAATGCCGCGCCACTTGCTCGACACGATCCAGCGCGTTGTGGATCAAGAGGATGACACCCAAACTCATGCCCAGTTCCCCTTGGACATGAGCCCCAAAATTTCGAGTTGGCGCCAGTTGATGTACTTTTCCGACCACGTACACCACAGATCTGGGCTCACTTGCCCGCGCTCGGCGTACATTTTGTATTCTCGGCTGCCCGCATAATGTTCGCCGCGTTGCAACTCCTCTTCTGCCTTGTGTGTAAATGTGTCGAGGAATTTAGTGTGCAGCAGAACGCCCGAGGATTTCTCGCCGCCCCATTCATCATAGATCAGGTTCAAACCACGCGGCAGCAGCGAGTGAGTCGAGCTAATATAAGCATAGCGGTCGTCCCATTTCACCAGCGGCACTTTGTTCAACGCAGGCGCATGATAGGGCTCATCAGGGAAGAAGACGCGCGCACGCGGGCCGCCCTGAATCCAGAGGTTACCGTATTTGTGGTTTCGTTCGATCGTGTAGTTGCCGCTGTCGAACCACATCGCGATTTCCAGCGGGTCTTGTCCCGCCCGGTAGGGCTGTGTGCCGATCGGACCCTTGGGGTACATATCTAACAGCATCGCCCCGAAGGATTTGATCGACGACGCGTCGAGCCAGTCGGTCAGCGCCCGCAGCGGCCGCGTATCGCAAAACGGATAGATCAGAAATTCATCAGGATCGACGGTCAGGCACCAGTGCCCGTTCCCGTATTTCATCAGCAGCCAGTTGATCCAGTCCATGCCAAAGCGCGACCGCTTGTAGCTGGCATTGGTACGCCACACGGAAGAATCCGGCTGTTCGGCCAAGTAATCGGCCGAGCCATCGGTGCTGTCATTGTCCACGAAAAGGAAATGGTTGATGCCGAGGTTTCGGTAGTACTCTAGGAAGTATGGCAAACGTTTTGCCTCGTTCCGCAGAGTGCAAAACACCAAAAGGTCCGCTTCGCGGATATAGGCCGTTCGATTTACTAAAGGAGAGAGTTCACGGCTCTTGCGCATGGCGCGATAGCGCCAGCGTTTGCGTTCCAGCCGCAGTCCGTATGATTGGATCGCTCCCAATCTTCCCCCTTGTACAAGAGGGCTGGCCCGACCTTAGATCAGGGGTAGTACCCTCTCGAAATGAGCCTCCCACGTCGGAGGCGACCACCGTCTTGCTTCAGTCTCTACGCCCCCCTGTTTCTCAAGGGCGGTCCTGTAAGCATTCATAACACACTGATACCAGAGCTTAGCATCACCCGAGGACGCGTAAACGGGTATATTGCCTAGAAATTCTCGATAAATCGGTAAGTCATTACATACAATAGGCGTATTGTGATGTGCTGCTTCTGCCGCAGGGAGTCCAAAGCCCTCTGCATAGCTAGGAAACAATAGCGCAGTCGCTTCGTCCATCAGACAGGCAACTGCTCCATCGGACAGGCCTGCGACCTCTTGGACATGACTGCTGCGGTCCAGTGCATCAAGGCGCCGGAATACAGATTCGTTTTTCCAGCCCCGTGATCCGCAAATCAACAACGTCGGTGTTTCATTCCCAAGCTCTTCTTCCAGCACCTCCCACACATCCAAGAGGACGCCATGAGCCTTGCGTGGCTCAATGGTCCCGACCGTCAGGAAAAATGGCTGCTTGGGCGGCAGACCTTCGGGCAATTCTCCAGGCTCAGCTGTTGCGAAATCTATCCCTAAATGGGCAACAATGCCTCTGGGTAATACGCCTGAGGCATGGCGCTGGACGTGTTGCTCAGTCTGCTTGGAATTATAAATCAGGAGGTCGGCAGAGTCGCAGGCACGTTTCAGGAACTTGGCGAACCGTTCAGTTGCGCCGTCTGCCTGATACTCCGGAAAATCGAGCGGTATCGTATCGTGGATCAACACTGCAATCCGCGCCTCGGGCAGTTTTCCAAGCGCCTTCACAACGCGCTTGGACAGATTGCTGTGCCCCGTGTTCACGTAAGTCGTACCCGATGGCAAATACTTGCGGAGCATTTTCGACAGCAGCGCCTTGGGTTGGCGCCCCACGGCCCGCTTGCGCAAAATTGGCAGAATACCAGCCACCATCCGGCCATCGACAGACGCCGCTCGTAATGCTTCCATCCCCTGCCGACCCAACAGGATATAGCCGAGCTGAGTTCGCACCAGACCGTAACAGGGAACATCGCTATCTAGAAATGCACAGAGATACGCACGCTCAACACGGTCAACGCCGGTTAGTGTACGACCCGCGCGGCTGGTGAGCCGCGACAGGTCCAGAAGGCGTGCAGCCTTATTTGTCGTAGTGGCCCGTTTGGTGCCAGCGCCATGCGTCGCCAATCATCTGCTCCAGCGTAGAAAGCTTGGGCTCCCACCCAAGTTCATCCAACGCCCGTTTGGAACCGGATACAAGCTTTACACAATCTCCGGGGCGGCGCGGCCCTTCTTCGTAGGGTACTTCTTGGTTGGTGACAGCGCGCGAATGATCAATCACCTCACGGACCGAGAAACCAGAGCCGGTGCCAAGGTTGAACACGCGGCTCCCCTTGCCATCCAAAAGCCACTTCACCCCCAAAACATGCGCTTCGACCAGATCGATGACGTGCACATAGTCGCGCACGCATGTTCCGTCAGGCGTATCGTAGTCGGTGCCATGGATCGTCAGTGCAGGGCGCTTGCCCGCGATCGCATCCAGCATGACTGGGATCAGGTGCGTTTCGGGCTGGTGGAATTCACCGACTTCGGCCTCTGGGTCTGCACCAGCAACGTTAAAGTAGCGGAAAATCACGCTCTTCATGCCATACGCATCGTCAAAATTCGCCAGAATATCTTCGATCGCGCGCTTCGACGCCCCATACGAGTTGATCGGATACTGCGCGCAATCCTCGTCAAGCATGACACCGTCTTGCTCACCATAGGTGGCACAAGTCGAACTGAACACGAAGTTGAGGCAACCCGCGGCTGCGGCGGCTTCAATCAGGGTAAGTGAACCCTGAACGTTATTACGCCAGTACATGCCCGGGTCTTTCATGCTCTCGCCAACCTGACTAAAGGCGGCAAAGTGCATGACAGCAACAGGCTTATATTTCTCGAAAACTTCGTCGACTCGAGCGCGGTCGAGCAGGTCACCTTTTTCTAAAGGACCAAACTTTACAGCGTCTTCCCAACCGGTCGAGATATTGTCGAATGTGACCGGCGTGAAACCGGCCTGCTTCAAAACTTTGCAGGCATGCGAGCCGATATAGCCCGCACCCCCGGTCACAAGAACATTCGTCACGTTTTGATTTCCGATTACTGAGCAGCTTTACGCGCGGCCATCACGTCTTCGAGGTAGTGCTCCAGATCGTCACGCAGGTCGGGGCGCGCCAGACCAAAGGCAACGGTCGCTTGCAGGAATCCCGACTTCGAGCCGCAGTCGTAGCGTTCACCCTTGAAGCGGTACCCATAGACGTTGTCGCTGTCGGTGATCTCTTTTGCGATCGCATCGGTCAGCTGCAATTCGCCGCCAGCACCTGTTTCCATGTTATCGATGTTCTGCAGCACCTTGGGGCTGAGGATATAACGACCGATCACAGCAAGGTTCGACGGCGCATCTTCGAGCTTGGGCTTTTCGACCATGCCTTTGACCGACACGATGTTACCCATGTCTTCTTTCAAATCCAGAACGCCGTAGGACGAAACGCGATCCTGGGGAACCTCCATCGCCGCAACCATGTTGCCACCAGTTTCCTGATAGGCTTCAACCATCTGCTGAAGGCAAGGCTTATCCGCTTGGATCACATCGTCGGGCAGAAGGACCGCAAAGGGCTCGTTCCCTAGCAGGCGGCGAGCGCACCAGACGGCATGACCGAGGCCGAGAGCTTGGTTCTGACGCACGTAGGCAATCGCACCGCTATCCATGTTGGTGCTGTCCAGCACCTTCATCAGGTCGGTTTTGTTTTTTGCCTTCAGGTTTGCTTCCAGCTCGGGCGCGCGATCAAAATAGTCTTCGAGAGCGCTTTTCCCGCGCGACGTTACGAAGATAAACTCCTCGATGCCCGCGGCGCGCGCCTCGTCGATCGCGTACTGGATCAAGGGGCGGTCAACCAGAGTCATGATCTCTTTCGGCACGGATTTGGTTGCGGGCAGAAACCGCGTACCCAGACCGGCGACAGGAAATACAGCTTTGGTAACTTTGTTGCTCATGTAAATAGGCCTTCTGTTTGTCGAGGAGGATCGACTTTTAAAAACTATAGCAGTGCCGCGCCGCGGCTCAAATATCTAACATAATAAAACGAGCCTAGGTTCCCGCATCGGTGGCATCAAGCCAGAATTCATCCGATATCCGGCGAATTTCCGCGCGAACTCTTGCTGAAAAAGAGCAAACTGTGAAGAGGGGCTGTGACCTAAGGCTTCGACCCCATATGCCCCCGCTCTGTATCCAATATCCTGCATCATCATAGCGAAACCGATGGTAGAGCGCTGTTGGTGAAAGCTCTATGACAATCGCGATTTTATTCGCACTTGCAGCATCAATCGCTTGTTGCGCGACCAGTTTCCGCTCAAAAAAGCGGCAACTCAGGTGAAAAACTTCGCAAATCAGTGATTCGGTCAGAGCTCGAAACGCACTTTCCGGCTTTTCAGGAATGGTTCGAGTGGTCGCGCGACGGGACTTTCCATCCGACAATCCGTCATTCATCGTAACAGTCAGAAAGCCCACTTCCTCGGGCCCGATTGCGCCAGATTGCATGTGGCGCAGCAGTCTGGTCCGTTGCGTCTTTCTGAAAATCTGTTCCGAATTGAGAATGTCTGTGGGGTGGCAATAGAGCCCTACAAACACCGCTTGGCTCGCGCCGATTTCATAGAGCGTTTTAGGAACACGTGTGCCAGAACGCCGACCGCTCTCTGCATAGGCGTGGTGAACGCGCGCCATCGGCACGATCGCGACCCGACGCCCGGCCAAAGCAAGCCGCATACTGAGATCGCTGTCGTCGAGGTAAAATCGATAACGCGGGTCAAAGCCGTTCATTTCGACCAATACCGACCGGCGAAATGCCATGTTAGTGCCGATCAGCTTGATTGCGCGCTTTGCGCTCGACTGGAACACGCTGATCTGATCATCGGGCACACCTAATGCGTGGCTTATCCCTGATGCATCAATCGTCTCTGCTTTCCATTGATAGGAGATGCCGTTGCGCCCAAGCGTGAAGCCAGTCGCTGCGGCGATTTCAGGTTGCTCGAACGCCTGAAGAAGCAAGTAGAGCCAAGCGGGCTCTGGCACCGCGTCATCATCAATAAAAGCGACGATCTCGCCCGCGGCAGCACAGATACCGCGGTTTCGTGCCACCGCGATATTCTCTTCGTTCATTCGGACGAGCTTCACCCGTTCCGCCCACCCCAGTTCGGTCAGATGCTGAATGGCACTGTCGCTTGTGACGACAACGACCTCCATTGCAACTTTCTGCTGCTGAGATAGCGCCTTTAGACAGCGGGCCAGCAGGGCCTCTCGACCCTGACTGACAACAACAACGCTGGCCGAAGGCTGCACCACCTTAGGCTTTCAGTTCGACCGCCGGAGCGTAGGCGATGAAGAAGGGGTTGCCGAAGCCCGCCTTGCCATACCGCAAAGGTTCGTGGGTATCAAAGACCACAACCTTGCCGCCCGCGCCATGAAGAACAGCCTGACCAGCGGCAGTATCCCATTCCATGGTACGCCCAAGGCGCGGGTACAAATCGGCTTCGCCGGTTGCGACGAGGCAGAATTTCAGCGAACTGCCGGCGCTCTTGGAGTCTTTGACACTGTATTTATTGATGTAGTCGTCGGTCGCCTGATCGCGGTGCGATTTCGAAGCGACGACCATCAACGCTGAATTGTCCGAGTCAGCGACTGACAGCGACTTGGTTTCACCCACGGTATCTTTGTCGAACGGGCCCATCTCTTCGACGGTTGCGCCATCTGCCAGGGTAAAGAACATGCGGTCTCGCGCCGGAGCGTAGACCACGCCTCGGGTGGGCACACCATTTTCAACCAGTGCGATGTTGACGGTGAAGTCGCCACGGCGATTGATAAACTCTTTGGTGCCGTCCAAAGGATCAACGATCAAGAATGTGTCGACGTCAAGATTGTGGCTATCCGACTGTTCTTCGGTGACCAGAGCAATCTCAGGAAATGTCGCCCGCAAGCCCGCCGAGATCAGCTCGTCCGCCGCTTCGTCAGCTGCAGTTACGGGGCTTTCGTCACTCTTGGACTTCACCTCGAAATCGTCGGAATTATAAATCTCCATGATCTTGTCACCGGCTTCGAGCGCCAGTTTCCGCATTACAGAAGTCAATTGTGCGTAATCCATAGAGATATTTCCTTTAACCACATGGCAGAGTTGTTCAATCACTGGCATTCTCTTATCCTGCATGGAAAGGGAGCATCAAGATTTCCCTGCTATTCCTTCGCGCATCATTTGAAAGACCGCGACATGATCGGGCAAACGCAACGACAACAGAGCTCCTGGCGCAAAGCCCTGTCTATGGCAGACGTCATTTACCACACCGCCGTACGCGATGTGCGTAAGTCCCATAGCAATGCGTTATTCGCTATTTTGATCAACATGCTACAGCTTGTTGTGATGGTGGCATCTTTCTATCTGTTCTTTGTCATTCTCGGCATAAGACAGGCCGCGATCCGTGGCGACTTCCTACTGTATATGATGTCAGGTATTTTTCTCTTTATGTGTCACATCAAGGCGGTGAGCGCGGTGACGGGATCCGAAGGACCCGCCTCTCCAATGATGAAGCATGCTCCGATGACGACGATTATCTCGATACTCGCGTCATTGCTCGGGGCTTTCTACATCCAACTGATATCGCTTCTGACAATATTATTTTTGTACCACGTGCTGATGAATCCGATCGAGGTGCAGGATCCGGTCGGAGCCATGGCGATGATGGGTATTGCCTTTTTTAGCGGCGCGGCGGTCGGCATGTGTTTTGTGGCGTTGAAGCCATGGGCGCCCCAGTTCGCAAGCATTTTGACCCAAATCTATCAACGCGCCAATATGATCGCGTCAGGCAAGATGTTTGTTGCCAACTCCCTACCTCCGTTCATGCTCAGTATGTTCGACTGGAACCCCCTGTTCCACTGTATCGACCAGGCGCGTGGTTTCGTTTTTATCAACTACAATCCACACAATAGCTCGATCACCTACCCGATCGTCGTGGCGCTGGTGCTGTTGATCATCGGCCTTATGGGCGAGTTTTTCACTCGCAAACACGCATCCGCCAGCTGGAGTGCGCGCCGTTAAGTCACCACACGCAGAGTCAGATTAATACGCCCCCCGCTTGGCATTAAACGGCTGGAATTGGGCCTTAGTTTATCGATGCCGTGGAAAGCCAGTCGTGCCTTTCCTTGCAGAATTGCGATGTCTCCGGACTTGAGCCAGACTGACCGCGTAGGGTCGCTGCGGTTTATGCCACCCACGCGGAATCGCGCTTCATCCCCGAGAGAGATGGACAGAACTGGCTGGGAAAAATCCGCCTCGTCATTGTCTTGGTGCAGACCCATTCTGGCGTCTGGTGCATACCAGTTTACTAGGCAACTTTCTGGCAGTCGGCTCGCTTCCGCGTAGAGCTTCCAAAGCTGAAGCAGGCAGTCGGGGATCGGGGGCCACGGTGCACCATTTGGATGCCGCGCCTCGTATCTATACCCCCCACGGTCCGTGATCCATCCATAGTCGCCCGCAGCACTCATCCGGACAGACAGCGGTCGGCCAGATGGCGTAACGGGCTGAATCAGGGGCGCCGCGCGCAAAATCCCTCGGACCTCTTTCAACAAGGCGACTTGCGCCTCTGGGCTCAAAGCCTCTTGGATGATGCGCACGCCGTTCAGGTCGAGTTCCTGCAAAATTCCCATTCTTTGGGCAGCCTTTCTTCCTTGAGGCAAATTTGTCACACAAAGCGCTTGCGCAATGCTTGCAGCGTTCGAATGCGCTACTTATATACGCCGAGAACCGGAGCGGGCGAGCCTGCTCCTGACATCGGGCAAGGGTGCCACAAAGGGCCTGAGCCTGGAACATCGCCTAAGTTATGAGGGATACAAACATGTCGAAAGTCATCGGGATCGACCTCGGGACCACCAACAGCTGCGTCGCAATCATGGACGGCCAGCAGCCCCGCGTTATCGAAAACTCCGAAGGTGCACGCACCACGCCGTCGATCGTCGCATTTGCGGAAGACGAGCGTCTGGTCGGCCAGCCTGCCAAGCGTCAGGCCGTCACCAACCCTGACAACACCATCTTTGCCGTCAAGCGTCTCATCGGTCGCCGGTTCGACGACGCGGACATCGCAAAGGACAAGAAAAACCTGCCGTACAACGTTGTGAACGGCGGCAACGGCGACGCGTGGGTCGAAGCCCGCGGTGAGAAATTCAGCCCCGCGCAAATTTCGGCTCTGATCCTGAAGAAGATGAAGGAAACTGCCGAAGGTTATCTGGGTGATGAAGTGACCAAGGCCGTGATCACCGTGCCTGCGTACTTCAACGACGCTCAGCGTCAGGCGACAAAAGACGCCGGCAAGATCGCTGGCCTTGAGGTTCTGCGCATTATCAACGAACCGACCGCCGCTGCTCTGGCCTACGGTCTGGACAAGAAAGACAGCAAAACCATCGCGGTATATGACCTTGGTGGTGGTACCTTCGACGTTACCATTCTGGAAATCGACGATGGCCTGTTCGAAGTGAAGTCGACCAACGGCGACACCTTCCTCGGTGGTGAAGACTTCGACATGCGTATCGTGTCCTACCTGGCCGACGAGTTCAAAAAAGAGCACGGCGTTGACCTGACGTCGGACAAGATGGCCCTGCAGCGTCTGAAAGAAGCTGCGGAAAAAGCCAAGATCGAACTGTCGAGCTCGACCCAAACTGAAATCAACCAGCCGTTCATCTCGATGGGTTCGAACGGTCAGCCCCTGCACATGGTCATGAAACTGACCCGTGCCAAGCTGGAATCACTGGTTGGCGATCTGGTCAAAGGTTCGCTGAAGCCCTGTGCTGCAGCTCTGAAAGACGCTGGCCTGACCGTGAACGACATCGACGAAGTTGTTCTGGTTGGTGGTCAGACCCGTATGCCCAAGGTCTTTGAAGAAGTAACCAAGTTCTTCGGCAAAGAGCCCCACAAGGGTGTGAACCCTGACGAAGTGGTTGCGATGGGTGCCGCCATTCAGGCAGGCGTTCTGCAAGGCGACGTCAAAGACGTGGTTCTGCTGGACGTGACCCCGCTGTCGCTGGGTATCGAGACTCTGGGTGGCGTATTCACGCGCCTGATCGACCGTAACACCACCATCCCGACCAAGAAGTCGCAGATCTTCTCGACTGCAGAGGACAACCAGTCGGCCGTGACCATCCGCGTCTTCCAAGGAGAGCGCGAAATGGCTGCGGACAACAAGATGCTGGGTCAATTCAACCTCGAAGAGATCCCGCCCGCACCCCGCGGTCTGCCCCAGATCGAAGTGACCTTCGACATCGACGCCAACGGCATCGTGTCGGTGGGCGCATCGGACAAAGGCACCGGCAAAGAGCAGAAGATCACCATCCAAGCTTCGGGCGGTCTGGACGACTCCGAGATCGAGCGCATGGTCAAGGAAGCCGAGGAAAATGCCGAGGCCGACAAGCAGCGCCGTGAACTGGTCGACGCCAAAAACCAGGCTGAGAGCCTGATCCACTCGACTGAGAAAGCCGTCGAAGAGCACGGCGACAAGGTTGATCCTTCGACTGTCGAAGCCATCGAACTGGCGATCGCAGCTCTGAAGGACGAGTTGGATAAGGAAGACGCTGGCAAGATCAAGTCGGGCATCCAGAACGTGACCGAAGCGTCCATGCGTCTGGGTGAGGCCATCTACAAAGCCAGCCAAGAAGGCGGCGAAGGTGAGTCTGCTGACTTTGACGGCGGCGAGTCCAACTCGAACAACTCGGATGACGATGGCATCGTTGACGCCGACTTCGAGGACCTTGGCAACGACAAGCGTTCGTAAGGTCTGAAGTTACGGAACCTCTGGGGCCGGTCCGTCGACGGGCCGGCCTTGCACGTTCCAGAAAGGGGAATATCCCATGGCGAAACGAGATTACTACGAAGTCCTCGGTGTCTCGAAAGGCGCTTCGGCCGACGAGCTGAAAAAAGCATATCGGACCAAAGCCAAAGAGCTGCACCCGGACCGGAACTCTGACAATCCTAACGCCGAGTCCCAATTCAAAGAGGTCAATGAGGCGTATGACTGCCTCAAAGACCCCGAAAAGAAAGCAGCCTATGACCGTTATGGCCACGCCGCCTTTGATGGTGGCATGGGCGGCCCTCGTGGGGGCGGCGCAGGCTATCAGGGACAAGGCGATTTTGCCTCGGCCTTCTCGGATGTGTTTGACGACCTATTCGGCGACTTCATGGGCGGACGCGGGGGCGGCGGTGGCCGGTCTCGGGCAGCTCGTGGTGCCGACCTGCGCTACAACCTGCGCATCACACTGGAAGAGGCTTATGCGGGGATGGCGAAAACCATCAACGTACCCTCTTCAGTGCAGTGCGACGGCTGTGACGGATCGGGGGCAGAAGGCGGCGCAGAGCCGACCACCTGTCCAACCTGTTCGGGCATGGGCAAGGTCCGCGCTCAACAAGGCTTCTTCACTGTCGAACGCACTTGTCCGACCTGTGGCGGCCTAGGCCAGATCATCAAGAACCCCTGCAAGAAGTGCGGTGGGTCTGGACGAACCGAACGCGAGCGGTCTTTATCGGTGAATATTCCGTCAGGCGTGGAAACCGGAACACGCATCCGTCTTGCAGGCGAAGGCGAAGCCGGCATGCGCGGTGGACCTGCGGGGGATCTGTACATCTTCATTGATGTGCAAGAGCACCCGATTTTCCAGCGCGAGTCCGTGAACCTGCACTGCCGCGTGCCTGTGTCTATGACCTCTGCTGCTCTTGGTGGCGATATCGAAGTCCCGACCATTGACGGTGGCCGCAGCCGAGTCAAAATCCCTGCGGGCAGCCAATCAGGCCGTCAAATGCGCTTGCGAGGCAAGGGCATGCCGCCCCTGCGTGGTTCGGGTCACGGCGATATGTTCATCGAATTGGCCGTCGAAACGCCGGTCAATCTTACGTCGAAGCAGAAAGACCTGCTGCGGGAATTTGAGAAGCTATCCGAGGATAACAACCCGGAATCAAAGAGCTTCTTCGGTTCTGTGAAAGACTTCTGGGACAGCATGAAAGGCTGATCCAGCACCGCCCGCCCATCCCGGCGGGCGTTTTTATTTCCACGTTATGGCTGTGTTAACCTGCCTCTCGCCAGACTAGCGCCATGGTTCAGCAAAATGCATTTCAAGAATCGATGGCTCTATTTGATCCCGACGAGGCGGTCAGCCCCCCTAAGGGTACCCCGCAACCGTCATATCTGCGGGATCACCGGCGGCGCCTTCGGGACCGGTTTTTGGCAGGCGGCGCCGATGCATTGCCCGACTACGAGATGTTGGAGCTGGTGCTGTTTCGGGCAATCCCGCGGCAGGATGTGAAACCACTCGCGCGCAAACTTCTTGATCGCTTCGGTGACTTCAATCATGTGATTTCGGCCCCCGCAGAGCATCTAAAGGAGACCAAGGGCGTCGGCGACGCCGTGGTGCTTGAGCTGAAAATCGTCGAAGCAGCAGCCCACCGCCTCGCCAAGTCGCGAGTGATCCAGCGACCAATCCTGAGCAGTTGGCAGGCGTTGATCGACTATTGCCACACCGCCATGGCGCATAGGGAAACCGAGCAGTTTCGCGTGCTTTATTTGGATCGAAAGAACGTTCTCATCGCGGATGAAGAACAAGCCAAGGGTACCGTTGACCATGTCCCCGTGTATCCCCGAGAGGTGATGAAGCGCGCGCTCCAGCTGAACGCCAGTGCGCTAATCTTGGTACATAACCATCCGTCCGGCGACCCCTCACCAAGTGAATCTGATCTACGAATGACAGAGCAAATTGATCGCAGCGCGCAGACACTTGGCCTCACCCTCCACGATCACATTATCATCGGCAAAAGCTGCGAGCTTAGTTTCCGATCCGAGGGGTATCTGTGACGTCACCAACGTCGGGACGCACCCACACTTCGACACGGCGATTCACGAACCGTCCCCATTCGCTACTGTCACAAGCCAAGGGCATCGCCTCACCATAGCCGAGCGAGGTCAGGTGCGCGTGCTCCCCTCCGTCCTCAGTGGCAGAAAGCACCGCATCCATAACAACCCGCGCGCGTTTCTCAGATAGCGCTCTGTTCGCCTCGGCCGGACCCTGTCCATCACTAAAGCCGACAAACATCAGACTCTGACCATCAAAGTCGCCCCCCGCGATTGCCTGCGCGAGAAGGGCAACATTTGACCGAGAATGCGCATCCAGCCTGGAAGATCCAGCTTCGAAACGGAACGATACAGTCAGACGATCCCGTGCGTCCAACGTCGAGACCATTTCTTTGAGGTCCTGAAGCGCAACGCCGTCGCCCGCATGTAGGATGGCATTCACCAAGCGTTCCCCTTGGGTCGCGAGGCTCACTGTCTCTGGCTCTTGATCGATATAGCCTGCGCTGCGCACGACTCGCTGTACGTCTTGGCTCGCCAAATAGGCCACCAACTCACGCCCGATTTTGGGCAGCCGCCGTGCGGGACGATATAGGAACACAGGTGCCGTTAGCGGATAGTCCTCTGCCTTGACGCTCTGGCGGTCCGCTTTCAGGGACACGCCACACCCACCCCGAATAGCAAGGGGCTGCGCCCGATGGTCGTCGGACAAAGCTGCAAAGCCCAGCGCAAAGGGGTCGGTTTTGACCGCCTGCCGCAGGGCTTCTACCGAAGGGTGAAAGGCTGCCGCCGCAGGCCCTTTGGGCATCAGTGCTGCGATCGCTTGCCCAAAGCCCGTTGTCGGTGATGGCAAGTGCAAAGAAATCCGCGCCTCTGGCCCGCCGACCTGAGACCAATCTGTGATTTTGCCCGACAGGATGCCTTTGATTTGGGGCATCGAGAGGCTCCGCACTGGCGATCCGATGGCGGTGATCGGCACGATCGCATCCAAGGCAATCACCTGCCCATAGCGCCCGTTCGTCAAATCCCCCAAGCCCGCAGTCTGTGCCAGAGCAATTTCTTGGCGTGTCATCGCGCGTGTAGCGAGGACCATGTCTGCCCCGCCATCCAGCATGCGGGTTAGACCCTCTCCAGTCGTCCCTGGTGTCATGTGGAAACGCACAAGTATTCGGCCCGTTGCGTCGGATAACGTTGCGCCGGATTCGCCCAATTCAATAGCCAGGTCGTTTTGCGCCGCGAAGCCCTGCAGCAAGGACGGCCATAGCGATCCCAGTGCATCGGCTGCTCCAGCGATACGCAGGTCGGCGACATAATCTGTCAGATTCGGACAAGCTGGCCCCTCGCACAGGACCCCAGAGCTATCGACCGTCAGCTCTCCGTATGCCGTATCGATACGGTAAAATTCACCATCATAGCCCAAGAACGTGCCATCAAGACGAATCGCTTTATCGTGAGACACCAACGAAATGTCCTGAGCAGTTACAGATGAACCGAGTAAAAACAGATGCGCGGCGAAAATCGCCGCACGTCTAAAAACCAACATTTCTGAGGACCGCCTGACTGTTACCTTGCGGCAATTTTCAGATCATCTAACACATTTTGCAACACCAGAAGCTCGCCCACGGCGTCGCATTCCGGGACAGAGATCAGAACGTCCTGAACGCGCACACGATCAGAGCCGTTGGTTTGCAAAATCTGGGCATTCACGTCTTGGGCGCAATTGCCAGTAGTCACCTGCGCCTCAACGCTCAGCAGGACATCGCCCGCATTGTCAGAGGTCAGCGAGGGATAAGTGTAGATCTCGGCCAAGCGCGCATGGGGCAGGTTCGCGTTGCCAAGACGGATCAGCATACCGCCCTTGCCCGTCGCAGCGACGTTTGTGTTGCGCGCAGCTTCGCGCCAGACGTGGCTCGGACCGCTATACTCTTCGGAAAATTCGCGGGCGTGCAGTTCCAGACCGGACTGCCCCTGCCACTGCACCACAGCGCGGTCGTAAAAAATAAAGCTGCTGACATCAGTTGCGGCGACGGCCACGTCCGTGCCGCCAAAATCCGCCATGAACAGAGCGTTCTCTGCCAGCGCGGGGACATCCAGACGCAGGTTGCCACGATCGTCAGTCGATTCCGTGAACATCAAGCCATTATGGTGCAGCGTGACCGGGGTGTCCGCGTGACACGGCGCCTTAATCGAGACAGAGACCATTGCCGCAGCGGCTGGGTCTGCTGTCATGGAAATCTCACACTCATTGACGGGCTGCGCCATCGCCTGAGGCACGACGGTCGGCTCAGGCTGAGAGGACAGTTCTGTCACGTCATGGAGAACTTCAAGCGGGATCGCTGCCAGCTGCACATACTCGGGATCAATCGGCAAGTTAGGCATTTCAGCATCAGCCGATGTAGATAGCATCTTGATAGGGCCATACTGCATGACGCCGCCAATCCCCAGCGCCACGGCGCCAAGAGCTGCTGCAAACATGTAACGTGATGTCGAACCCGTCATGTCGTTTCCCCGATGTCCTTACTGCGTTCTGCAATCATGATGCCTGCAAAACAGGGCAGAGATGTGGCTGAATAGCGGAGTCTCTTCGGCCCGTTTGTGTAAATACAAGTTTGATATCCTGAATGTTAACATAAAAAAAACCGGCGCACCACTTTAGGTGCACCGGGCAAATTGTTCACTGGCTTGGATAAATTCAGAAGCGGCCGTGGCAGTGCTTGAACTTCTCGCCCGAACCGCAGGGACATGGATCGTTCCGACCGGGATTGCCCCAAGTCGACGGATCGTTTTCCTCGAACCCTGCGACCAACGGCGTGGCTGCAGGCGATTCGGCTTCTTCCTGCGCTTTCTGTACCGGAGCGTCCAGCGCCTCGCGTTGTGCCTGCATCTGCTTGAGTAGCATTTCTTGCTGTTCTTTGGACAGGGGCTGGATACGGGCGAGGGTTTTCGTCACCTCGGTCCTCAGCGAGTCCAGCAAGCCTTCGAACAGCTGGAACGCTTCGGTCTTGTACTCGTTCAGCGGATCACGCTGAGCGTAGCCTCGGAATCCGACAACCGACCGCAGGTGTTCCAGCGTCAGCAAGTGCTCGCGCCATTTGGTATCGATGGTTTGCAGCAGAACCTGCTTTTCGATTTGGCGCATGGCTTCGGGACCAAAAGAAGCGCCCTTCTCTGCCATGTACTCGTCGCTGGTGTTCTGGATGCGCTCTTCGATGTCGTCGTTGTCGACGCCCTCTTCATCCGCCCATGCCACGATCGGCATGTCCTGATTCAAGGTTTCGATGATCGCGGCCTGCAGCCCTTCGGTGTTCCACTGATCCGCATAGGATTTCGGCGGCATGAACTCTTCGACCAGATCTTCGATGACCTGATAGCGCATGTCCTGCACGATCTCAGACAGATCTTGCGCCTCCATGATTTCGCGACGCTGCGAGAAGATAACTTTCCGCTGGTCGTTCATCACGTCGTCAAATTTCAGCAGCTGCTTGCGGATGTCGAAATTGCGACCTTCAACCTTTGCCTGAGCACGCTCCAGCGACTTGTTCACCCAAGGGTGCACGATCGCCTCGCCCTCTTTCATGCCAAGGGTCGACAGAACCTTGTCCAGACGTTCAGAGCCGAAGATGCGCATCAGGTCATCTTCGAGCGACAGGAAGAACGCCGAGCGGCCCGGGTCACCCTGACGGCCCGAACGGCCACGTAGCTGGTTATCGATGCGGCGGCTTTCATGGCGCTCGGTCGCTAGAACGAACAGACCGCCTGCGGCTTTCACAGCCTCTTCATCAGCCTTGTGGCTTTCTTCGATCTGAGTGCGCAGAGCATCGGGGTCAGCATCAGGATTGGCCTCAATGGCTTCCATGATCTTGATCTCGACGTTGCCGCCCAATTTGATGTCGGTCCCGCGGCCGGCCATGTTGGTCGCGATGGTCACGGCCCCCAGCTTACCGGCATCCGCGACGATCTGTGCTTCCTGCTCATGCTGGCGCGCGTTCAGAACGTTGTGCGGGACACCTGCCTGCTGCAGCAGCGCCGACAGCATTTCCGACTTCTCAATCGATGTGGTGCCGACCAGAACGGGCTGACCGCCCTCGTGGGCTTTCTGTATCTCTTCGACAATCGCGGCGTATTTCTCTTGGGCGGTGCGGTAGACCGCGTCGTCCTCGTCAATACGGGCGATGGGGCGGTTGGTCGGCACTTCAACCACACCCAAGTTATAGATCTCCATGAATTCGTCCGCTTCGGTCAGCGCGGTACCGGTCATGCCGCCGAGCTTGTCATAGAGACGGAAGTAGTTCTGGAAGGTCACGCTGGCCAAAGTGACGTTCTCGGGCTGGATCTTGCAGCCTTCCTTCGCCTCAATCGCTTGGTGCAGACCGTCAGACAGACGGCGACCCGCCATCATACGGCCGGTGAATTCGTCGATCAAAACGACTTCGCCATTGCGGACGATGTAGTCTTTGTCCTTGGTGAACAGCTTGTGCGCGCGCAGGCCCTGGTTCACGTGGTGGACGATGGTGGTGCTTTCGGGATCGTACAGCGACTGGCCTTCGGGCAGCAGGCCCATTTGAAGCAGACGCTGTTCAAGGAATTCGTTGCCCTCGTCGGTATAGGTGACGTTGCGGGTCTTTTCGTCGAGCGAATAGTGCTCTTCGGTCAGCTCGGGGATCACCTTGTCCAGCGACAGGTACATATCGCTGCGGTCCTGCGCGGGACCAGAGATGATCAGAGGCGTCCGCGCTTCGTCGATTAGGATCGAGTCAACTTCGTCCACAATCGCGAAATAGTGGTCTCGCTGCGCGATCTGGTTCAACTCGGACTTCATGTTGTCGCGCAGATAGTCGAAACCAAGCTCGTTGTTCGTCGCGTATGTGACGTCGCAGGCATAAGCCTCGCGCTTTTCGGGCTCGGGCTGCTGCGGGTAGACGACACCAGTGGTCATGCCCAAGGCTGCGAACACCTTGCTCATCCACGCAGCGTCGCGGCGGGCCAAATAATCGTTGACCGTCACAACGTGAACACCGCGCCCGACCAGCGCGTTCAGATAGGCAGGGAAGGTCGCGACCAGCGTCTTACCTTCACCCGTTTTCATCTCTGCAATGTTACCTTGGTGCAGGAACATCCCGCCCATAAGCTGCACATCATGGGCCCACAGACCCAGAGCGCGGCGCGCGGCCTCGCGGCAGTTGGCAAATGCTTCGGGTAGGACATCATCGAGGCTTTCACCGCCTGCGACGCGTTCCTTCAGGCTCGCGGTTTTCTCGATCAGCTGTGCATCGCTGAGGGCCTGATATTCGTCGGCCAGGGCGTTGATCTGGTTTATAACCGGACGCGTTGCCTTGATCTTTCGGTCGTTCGGGGTGCCAAAGACTTTTTTGGCCAGAGTTCCGATACCGAGCATACTTTCCCCGCTTCCTAACGTTTTCGTGCGAGGCATCCGCTTGCTGCGCTGGGACCTAATCCCTAAAAAGATGACGCGGCAGCCGCTACAGGCCCCAAGGCGATGTAAGTGGCTGTACCCACAGTGTCAACGTTGCGCACCAGCGCAGTTAACCCGAAGGACCCTATTTTCATGCGTTCACTCAAAACTCTGTCTGCCGCTGTCTTTGCGATGGGCATCGGCCTGTCCGCCTCAGCGCAGGACGCTCCGACCGCTGATACCGTACTCGCAACCGTCAACGGCAAAGAGATTACGCTGGGTCACCTGCTGGTCGCGCGGACGACGCTGCCCCAGCAGTATCAACAATTGCCCCCCGAAGTGCTGTTTAACGGCCTGATGGATCAGCTGATCCAACAGCAGGTTCTGTCGGACACCCTGACTGAGAAGCCTCGCGGCCTTGAACTGGCTCTCGAGAACGAAGCCCGCGCTCTGACTGCGGCTGAGGTCATCGAAAACATCGCTATGGAGGCGGTCACCGACGCCAAGCTGCAAGAGGCGTATGACGCCAAGTATACGAATGCAGGCGGCGAAACTGAATTCAACGCGAACCACATTCTGGTCGAGAGCGAAGACGAAGCCAAAGCCATTATCGAAGAGATCAACGGCGGCGCGGACTTTGAAGAAGTTGCCAAAGAAAAGTCGACAGGTCCTTCGGGCCCCAACGGCGGCTCTCTGGGCTGGTTTGGCGCGGGCATGATGGTGCCGGAATTCGAAAATGCGGTCATGGACCTAGAGGCTGGCGCCATCTCGGCAGAGCCTGTGCAAACCCAGTTTGGCTGGCATGTCATCAAGCTGAACGAGACCCGCGAGAAAGAAGCACCGTCGCTGGACGAAGTCCGTGAAGAGCTGACTGCCGAAATTCAGGCCGCCGCAGTTGAAGAGCAGGTTGCAGCGCTCACCGATAAAGCGGATGTTGAGCGCAACACCGCAGAGGACTTTGATCCTGCGGTCATCAACCAAATGGATCTTTTGGAGCAATAAATGGCCAAATACGCCCGTTCGCCTCTGGCCCCCGAGGCCTTTCCCGAACTGCCCGTCATCAAGGGTGCGCGCTTCGCGAGCCACGCAGCGGGCGTAAAGTACCAAGGCCGAACCGACGTGATGATGGTTGCATTGGACGCAGGTAGCAGCATTGCTGGCGTCTTTACGAAATCATCCACACGATCAGCTCCGGTCTTGGACTGCCAGGACAAAATCGGCGGTGCCCCCGAAGAGGGCGCCGTCATTCTGGTGAACGCAGGCAACTCCAACGCCTTTACCGGCAAGGCAGGCGTTGAGTCCGTCCGTGCAATCACCACCTCTGTCTCAGAGATCATGGAGACCCCGATTCCCCGCGTTTTCACGTCCTCGACTGGTGTAATTGGCGAGCCAATGAAGCACGAGCGGATCATCGCAGCATTAGACACGCTCAAAGGCAAGCTTGACGAGAACGGGATCGAAGACGCCGCCCACGCGATCATGACCACCGACACCTACCCCAAAGGCGCCTGCGCGACCTTCGAGGTCGACGGCAAAACGGTGAACATCGCGGGCATCGCCAAAGGCTCGGGCATGATTGCCCCTGACATGGCGACGATGCTCGTCTACATCTTTACCGATGCCAAAATTGAACAAGCCGATTTGCAGTCGCTCGTCAGCGCGTTCACAGACAGCACCTTTAACTGCATTACAGTAGACAGCGACACCTCGACCTCTGACACGCTTCTGATGGCCGCGACAGGTGCCTCTGGCGCGACTGTGAGCCACGACACCAAAGCGTTCCGCGATGCTCTGCATGACGTGATGCTGGACCTGTCGCACCAAGTGGTGCGCGACGGCGAAGGCGCACAGAAATTCGTGACCATTAACGTCACGGGCGCACGCAACAATGCGCAGGCCAAAGTGCACGCGATGGCCATAGCAAACTCACCTCTGGTGAAAACCGCCATCGCAGGCGAGGATCCAAACTGGGGTCGCGTCGTCATGGCCATCGGCAAGTCCGGCGCCGAAGCAGACCGTGATCTGTTGACTATCCGCTTTGGCGATATCCTCGTGGCGGAAAAAGGTTGGGTCAGCCCAGACTACAAAGAAGAGCAAGGCGCAGCCGTCATGAAAGAGCAAGAGATCACGATCAACGTCGATCTTGGACTCGCTGATGGGTCCTCAACCGTCTGGACTTGCGACCTCACCCATACCTACATCGAAATCAACGCGGACTATCGCTCGTGACCAACAAGATTGTTCTGGTTTCTGCCGTCGCGCTCATCGATCCCGATGGGCGCGTTTTGCTCGCACAGCGCCCCGAGGGCAAATCAATGGCTGGTCTGTGGGAATTCCCCGGCGGCAAGGTCGAAGAAGGCGAATCACCCGAGGATGCTCTCGTGCGCGAGTTGCACGAAGAACTGGGGATCGAGACGTGGAACAGCTGCCTCGCTCCCCTCACATTTGCGTCACATGCTTACGACAGTTTTCATTTGTTAATGCCATTGTTCGCATGTCGGAAATGGGAGGGCGTCCCCGTACCCCGCGAAGGCCAGCAACTTGCATGGGCACATGCACGGGATTTGCGCAATTACCCCATGCCTCCGGCTGATATTCCGCTGATACCCGTTCTGAGAGACTGGCTGTAAACTATTTATTAACCATTTGCCTCTCAAACTGGCTGTGTAATTCCGAGGCCGATATATCAGTATGCGGCAAAAAGGCTAGTCAAGCGTTATCCTAATTCGATAGGGCCTTAGTCCCAAACATGACGTTTTTATGATGCTTTTTCAGGCGTGCTCGCGTATATTATAGGTACGCAATGTCTGGCGGAGGATGATGACATGATGCGCACTATCACTTTCGGGACCTCGGTTTCCGTGCAAGGACTTTACGTACGAGATCTGGCAGACGGCCGCATTCTCGTCCGCGTGGACAACCGTGAGATTGCCGGTCGTCCCGCGACTATCAAATAAGAAGACTTACCCACCACTCACACTACAAAGAGGTCCCTGGGGACCTCTTTTTTTGTGCCAAATTCCTACAAGACAAAAGAAAAGCGGCCCCGAAGGGCCGCTCGAATTTCCTAACTGTCGTACGATCAGAGCGTACGTTCGACTTCTTCGCGCTCGAAGATTTCGATGACGTCCTGCGGGCGAATGTCGTCGTAGTTTTCGAACGCCATACCGCATTCCTGACCGGACAGCACTTCTTTGACTTCGTCCTTGAAGCGCTTGAGCGTCTTGAGCGTCCCTTCGTGGATAACCACGTTGTCACGCAGCAAGCGCACACCCGCCGAACGACGTGCCACACCTTCGGTGACCAGACAGCCAGCAACCTTGCCCACGCCGGTAACCTTGAAGACTTCTTTGATCTCGGCGTAGCCGATGAAGTTTTCGCGGATCTCGGCCGACAGAAGGCCACTCGCAGCTGCTTTCACGTCGTCCACGAGATCGTAGATCACGCTGTAGTAGCGAATCTCAACACCCTTTTGGTTGGCGCTATTCCGAGCCGACGCATTCGCACGCACGTTGAAGCCAAAGACCGGCGCGCCGCTGGCTTCTGCCAGGCCGATGTCGGTCTCGGTGATCGCGCCCACGCCAGAGTGCAGAACACGAACACGTACTTCGTCGTTGCCGATCTTTTCCATCGCCTGAACGATAGCTTCGGCCGAGCCCTGCACGTCTGCTTTGACCAAGATCGGCAGTTCGCTGACGTTCTCATCAGCCTTTGCCTTGGCCATCAGCTGCTCGAGAGTGGTCGCGGCGCCAGCGGCGGCGCGCTTCTCTTTCGCTGCGTTCTCGCGGTATTCCGCAATCTCGCGTGCCTGAGCTTCAGTTTCCACAACGTTCAGAACGTCACCCGCTTCGGGCGTGCCGTTCAGACCCAAAACCTCGACCGGAACAGAGGGGCCTGCCTCATCAACACGGTCGCCTTTGTCGTTGATCAGCGCGCGGACTTTACCCCACTGCTCACCCACAACGAAGATGTCACCACGCTTCAGAGTACCCTTCTGCACCAGAACGGTGGCAACGGGACCGCGACCGACGTCCAGCTTCGCCTCGATCACAGCACCTTCGGCCGCGCGATCGGGGTTCGCCTTGAGTTCCAAAATTTCCGCCTGCAGCGCGATTGCGTCCAGCAGTTGATCTAGACCCAAGCCAGTTTTCGCCGAGACTTCAACATCTTGGACTTCACCGGACATCGCCTCAACGACAACTTCGTGCTGCAAGAGCTCGGTCCGCACCTTCATGGCATCGGCTTCGGGCTTATCGCACTTGTTGATCGCGACGATCATCGGAACGCCCGCCGCTTTGGCGTGGTTAATCGCTTCGATGGTCTGCGGCATAACCGAGTCATCCGCTGCAACAACCAGAACCACGATGTCAGTTACCTGAGCACCACGCGAGCGCATCGAGGTAAAGGCCGCGTGACCGGGTGTATCGAGGAACGACAGAACCGCGCCGTTATCGGTGGTCACCTGATACGCACCGATATGCTGAGTGATGCCGCCGGCTTCGCCAGAGGTCACGTTCGCATTACGGATCGCGTCCAAAAGCGAAGTTTTACCATGGTCAACGTGGCCCATAATCGTAATGACCGGGGGACGCGACTGCAGATCTTCTACTTTGTCTTCGAACGAGGTGATCACGTCTTCAACGTCAGCATCGGAAACGCGCACCACTTTGTGGCCGAATTCTTCGATGATCAGTTCAGCGGTATCTGCGTCGATGGTCTGGTTTTGTGTCACCATCATGCCCATTTTCATGAGCTCTTTAACAACATCAGCCACTCGCTCGGCCATACGGTTCGCCAGTTCCGAAACCACAATGGCTTCGGGCAGCTGAACGTCACGGACGATCTTTTCGCGCTCTTGGTTGCCCATGGCCTTCTGACGCATGCGCTCTTGCTTGCGCTTCATCGAAGCCAAGGATTTCTGACGGCCGCCTTCACCACCAGACAGCGCCTGGTTCAGGGTCAGCTTGCCAGAACGGCGTCCGTCGTTGCGACCACCTTTGTTGCGACGGTTGTCGTCTTCGCGACCGCCCTCTTTCTTGCGCGAAGGGGTTGCAGCCGGCTTCGGCGCGCCACCACGGCGGTTGTCGGCGTTCTGACCAGCTGCCTGAGCATCGGCAGGCGTGGCAGGAGCGGGCTCGTTACGCTTCGCGGCAGCGGCTTTTTTGGCGTCGGCAGCGGCTTTTTCAGCAGCTTTCTTGGCCTCTTCCGCTTCTTTGCGCTCGCGCTCTTCTTCTTCGGCCTTACGTTTGGCCGCTTCTTCGCGCTCACGCTCTTCGCGCTCTTTGGCTTCGATCTCGGCGCGGCGACGCTCACGCTCTTCGGCGCGGCGCTTCTCCTCGTCTTCCCGAGCTTTCTGATCTTCGGCTTCGCGGGCCTTCGCAGCCTGCAATGCCTTCAGGCGACGCTCCATTTCCGCGTCGGAGATACCGGCGGGACGCTTGGACGGATCGCCAAGTTTGGGGTTTGCGCCACCGGACTTTCCAGCACCGGGTTTGGGGGTGACCACGCGTTTCCGCTTGGTTTCCACCACCACATTCTTGGTGCGACCGTGGCTAAAGCTCTGCTTCACATTGCCAGAGCGTCCACCCGCTCCGCCACCGCGAACACCCAGAGTCTTCTTGCCGTCGTTATTGTTGTCGCTCATCTAGCTGTTTTACCCTTCCCGGCGGCCCATTCCGCCGTCTTGCGCGCGCAGGCCTTTCAATCTTGTGGCTTCCTCTACAACACGGTTGCTGAGTCCGCCATACCCAAGCGCGCTATGAATCACAGTTTCCCTACCAAAGGCTGCCCCCAACTCGTCTGCGGTCAGCCATCCAATGTATTTTCCCCTATGCGGGGTCGAGAGTTTGGACTTCCCTCGTGTAGATCCGTCGCAGGCCTGAAGCAGGACGTAGGCGTCCTCTTTGATCAAGAGATCCTTAACCTTTTCATAGCCAGCGACCGCCAGTCCGCCTTTGCGGGCCAGCGAGATCAGATCGACCACCCGCCGCGAAATCTGCTGCTCGACCGTTTCGGTCAGGCCCTCGGGGACCGTGACCTTGGTTTTTGCAGCGCGGCTGAACAGACCCTTGGTTGCGGCCTTGTCCAGCGCTTCTCGGGTCGAACTTACCCAGATTCCCCGACCGGGAAGCTTTCCCAGCACATCGGGGACGATCTGGTTGTCCGGTCCGACCACGAAGCGGATCATCGTTTCAGTAGACCCAACCTCTCCGGTCGCAATGCACTTGCGTTCTGGACCGTTCTCTCGGTCTTTGTCTGCACCACCACGGCTCATTCAGGTCTACTCCAGCGGCAGAGGATTATTCCTCTGCTTCGCTCTCTTCAGTTTCAGTTTCTTCGGCAGAGTCACCCACCAGCTCTTCTGGATCGACCCAACCCAGCATCACGCGAGCGGTCATCACCAGATCCTGAGCTTCGGCGAGCGAGACGTCGAACTTCTCGAGGATGCCATCATCCTTGACGCGCTGGCCGTCGACGGTGGTCCAACCACCCGCCAGTTCCCAGTCGGCACAAGTTGCGAAATCTTCAAGCGTCAGAACGCCATCATTCGCGAGCGCTTCCACCATTTGGGGGCTCAGGCCATCAAATTCAACCAGTCCCTCGTCGACACCCAGTGCGCGAGCGGCGTCCAGAGCCTTGGCGTTCTGAGCTTCCAGATAGTCGCGGGCACGGGCCTGAAGCTCTTCCGCGGTGCTTTCGTCCACACCGTCGATGACCAGCAGTTCGTCCACTTCGACATACGCAACCTCTTCGAGATTGGTGAAGCCTTCGGAGACCAGCAACTGGGCAAAGAACTCGTCCAAATCCAGAGTGTCCATGAACAGCTGTGTGCGCTCTTCGAACTCTTTCTGGCGGCGCGCCGAATCGTCGCTCTCGGTCATGATGTCGATGTCCAGAGCGGTCAACTGGCTGGCCAGACGCACGTTCTGACCGCGGCGACCGATCGCCAGCGAAAGCTGCTCGTCAGGCACAACAACTTCGATGCGCTCTGCATCTTCGTCCAGAACCACTTTCGACACTTCTGCAGGCTGCAGCGCGTTCACGAGGAAGGTCGGCATGTCCTCGTTCCACGGAATGATGTCGATCTTTTCGCCCTGCAATTCGTTTACAACGGCCTGCACGCGGCTACCGCGCATACCAACGCAGGCACCGACGGGGTCAATCGAGCCATCATTGCTGACGACCGCAATTTTCGCACGCGAACCAGGGTCACGAGCCACAGCTTTGATCTCGATGATACCGTCGTAGATTTCGGGCACTTCCATCTTGAACAGCTCTGCCATGAACTCGGGTGCGGTGCGCGACAGGAAAATCTGCGGACCACGCGCTTCGCGGCGCACGTCTTTGATAAAGCAGCGCACACGGTCGTTCGGGCGATAGCTCTCGCGGCCGATCTTTTCGTTGCGGCGCAGGACGCCTTCGCCACGGCCGATATCGACGATGACGTTGCCGTATTCTTCACGCTTCACGACGCCATTGATGATGGTGCCCTTGCGGTCGATGAATTCATCGTACTGACGATCACGCTCTGCTTCGCGGACCTTCTGCAAAATGACCTGCTTGGCCGACTGCGCAGCGATACGGCCCAGTTCCACAGGGGGAATTTCGTCGACAATCTCGTCGCCCACTTGGGGATCGGCCATGTACTGCTTGGCTTGCGCAACGGTCAGCTCTGCCTGATAGTTCTCGAGCTCTTCATCCTCGACCACGGTACGAATACGGGTAAAGGTAGCACGGCCGGTCTTACGGTCGATGCTCACACGGATGTCCATCTCGGCGCCGTAACGGGACTTTGCCGCACGCGCGAGCGACTCTTCCATCGCTTCGACGACCAGACCGGGGTCGATCATCTTTTCGCGGGCCACAGCCTCGGCGGTTTGCAGCAGTTCCAGCTGGTTTGCGGACGTGATTGCCATCTCAGTTCTCCTCAGAGCCGGACTCGGCTGTCTCTTCTTCGATCAGGTCAAATTCGTTTTCGTCTACGACACCGGCGGCTTTGCGGGCACGCAGCATATCGCGGATCAGGTCGTCGGTCAGGACCAGCTTCGCATCGCTCAGCCAGTCAAATTTCAGACCGATGGTACCCTCGGAAATGGTAATCAGCACTTCATCCTCTTCGACACCCGCCAAAGTGCCTTTGAAGCGGCGGCGGCCATCGATGAGTTCACTGGTCTCGACCTTGGCCTCGTAGCCCTCGAAATTCTCGAAGTCCTTGAGACGGGTCAAAGGACGGTCGATGCCGGGGCTCGACACTTCCAAAGTGTAAGCTTCGACGATCGGGTCCTCAACATCCATCACAGCGGACACGGCGGTCGAAATATCAGCACAATCGTCCACTTCGATGCCGCCATCGGGCTTGTCAGCCATGATTTGCAGCAGCGGGGTGTTCCCGCCTTGCAGACGGATGCGCACCAGTTCGAACCCCATATCTTCGATAACGGGGCCGACGATTTCAGCGAGACGCCGGTCAATGGCAGTCTTTGCGATCAGATCGTTGGTCATATCAGCGTGCCTCCGGGCACAAAAAAACGGGCTCGCGGCCCGTTGATCTTTCCCGGTGGAACGTTGTTCCCAACGCGCCGCTGTTGAGCGCGATATAGGCCCCTCTGCGCAGAAAAGCAAGAGGGGCCTTGATTCTTAGGTGTAGAACTCGCGGTACCACTCGACGAAACGCTTAACCCCTTCTTTCACCGGCGTACTCGGGGCATAGCCCGTTAGGCTGCTAAGGAGGGTGGTGTCGGCCCAAGTCGCGGGCACGTCACCGGCCTGCATCGGCATCAAATTCTTTTTCGCTTCAACGCCCAAGGCATCCTCTAGTGCGGTGATGAAGTCCATCAGCTGCACCGGCGAGGCGTTCCCGATATTCACCACGCGCCACGGGGCCACAGGGCTCAGGCTGTCGTGCTCGGCGATGTCGGCTTCGGACGCAGGGCGCTGCGGAACCGCGTCGATCAGCAAGCGAATCCCCTGCACCAGATCGTCGATATACGAGAAGTCCCGCATCATCTTGCCGTGGTTATAGATGTCGATCGGATCGCCGTTCAGCATCGCCTTGGTGAATTTGAACAGCGCCATGTCGGGGCGGCCCCACGGACCATACACGGTAAAGAACCGGAACATAGTGATCGGCATGTCGTAGAGGTGGGCATAGGAATGCGCCATCGCCTCGTTCGCCTTCTTGGTCGCGGCGTAGAAGGACATCTGGTGGTCGGCTTTCACAGTCTCCACGTACGGCATCTTGGAGTTCGCGCCATAGGCCGAACTGGTGGACGCCATCAGAAGGTGCTGACAGGGGGTCGCGCGAACCGCCTCGAGCAGATTGAAGACGCCGATCAGGTTGGCCTCGACATAGCTCTGGGGGTTATCGATCGAGTAGCGCACACCTGCCTGACCCGCGAGATGGACAATCACGTCCGGCTTCTCGTCCCCGATCAGGGTGCGCAGCGCGTTCGGCGTTTCCAGCTTTTCGCGGACCGGCTTGAACGAGGGCGACTGCTTGAGGATCTGCTCGCGGCCCTCTTTCAGTGCGACGTCGTAGTAGTCGTTATGGCTATCAAAGCCGATAACCTCGAAGCCCTCTTGCAAGAGCTTCTGGCTAAGATGAAACCCAATAAACCCTGCGGAACCTGTGACCAGCGCCTTTTTCATATGGCTCTCCTGAACAAACTGTTTCCATGCCTGCGCCATTGAGGCCGCCAAGTCAATCAACCCAGCAACGATCGCAGGCGAACACTGTGCAGCATGTCCATTACGCGCACTAATTCAGACGAAATGCCCGGTTCTGAGAGCGCGTGACCCGCCGTGGGGATCATACGCAAGTCGCACAGATCATCTGGCCACGCCTCTTTGAGCTTCCACGCGCCTTCGGGGGGACAGATCATATCAAAGCGTCCCTGAACGATTGTCGCGCCGATACCCTTGAGCTTGGGCAAGTCTGTCAGGATCTGACCGTCCGTCTTCAGGAAGCCCGCATTGACGAAATAGTGGTTCTCGAGCCGCGCAAAGACCCGCGCGTAGTCGGCAGGCGTGTCATAAAAGCTGGGGCCATTCGACGCGACAGATGCGAGCGCATTTTCCCAAGCGGTCCACTCGCGGGCAAACTTGATTTGCTCTGGCGTATCCTCGCCGAACAGGCGTTTATGGTAGGCCCCGATGAGGTCGCCGCGTTCATCCTCTGGCACTAGTGCAACAAAGCGGTTCCATACATCCGGCCAGAAGCGCCCTGCCCCGCCGCCATAGAACCAGTCGAGTTCGCTCTGCGTCATCAGGAACACGCCGCGCAACACCAGATGCATCGCCCGTTCGGGGTGGGTTTCCGCATAGATCAGAGACAACGTGGCGCCCCAGCTACCCCCAAAGACGACCCACTTCTCGATCCCCAACGTCTCGCGGATCAGCTCAATGTCGGCCACCAGATGCCATGTGGTGTTCGCCTCGACCGACGCGGCAGGCCTAGAACGACCACACCCCCGCTGGTCGAACAAGACAACGCGATAGACTTCGGGATCAAAGTAGCGGCGCATCGTTGGGCTACAGCCACCACCGGGGCCGCCATGAAGCACCAGTACAGGAATGCCGTCTGGGTTGCCGCATTGTTCGACATAGACCGTATGGCCGTCACCGACGTCGAGCATGCGCTGGTCAAAGGGAGCCAGGCTTGGATATAGGAATTGAGCTGCGCGCATTTGGGCCGAGAATTTTCTGTTGAAAGGTCTATATGAGGCGTAGAGGCCCAGAAGACCAACAGGGAGATCAGAATGCAAGCGCAGCAGACCACCGTAGACGCCAGCGAAGTTGCAAAATTCGAAGCAATGGCCGCAGAGTGGTGGGACCCGAACGGTAAATTCAAGCCCCTGCACATGCTCAACCCCTGCCGTCTGGAATATATTACCAGCCAAATCGCCGGTGAGTTTGGGCGGGATCGGTCGGCCGCAAAGCCGTTTGAAGGACTGCGTTTGCTGGATATCGGCTGTGGCGGCGGCCTATTGTCCGAACCCATGGCGCGCCTTGGTGCAACCGTGGTCGGAGCGGATGCTGCCGAGCGAAACTTGCCCGTGGCGCGCATTCACGCCGAACAATCCGGTTTGGACATCGACTACCGCTTTACCACAGCCGAGGCGATGGCTGCTGCGGGCGAACAGTTCGACGTGGTGCTGAACATGGAAGTGGTCGAGCACGTGGCCGATCCGCAGGCCTACTTGGACGCCTGCCAGCAATTGCTGAAGCCCGGCGGGCTGATGATTTGCTCGACGATCAACCGAAACGCCAAGAGCTTTGCCATGGCGATTGTCGGCGCAGAATATGTGATGCGCTGGCTGCCCAAGGGCACCCACGAGTGGAACAAGTTCATCACCCCGGACGAGCTGTGTGCGCTGATTTCGAAGGCTGGCCTGAACCCAGTGGATCGCACGGGCTTTGTGTTCAACCCGATCACGTGGGGCTGGAGCCTGTCTTCGCGGGATCTGAGCGTGAACTATGTCACCGCGAGCACCAAGCCCGCGTGAGGGTGGCACGGATTGGATTTTGAGTATTTAGGGCAAAAAGAAGCCTACTGGTTTTCTTCTAACCTAAGACGGAGTTCGCGCAGGGTCGGTAGGGCCGCGCGGACTTTTTCGTCACCAAGGGCGCTGACCACTTCCTGAATCATAGGTGTGATCGCCTCGAGCGCCAGATCGCGAGCGCGTTTGCCAGCAGGGCTGATCGCCACCATTTTGCGGCGCGCGTCGTCCCAGTCGGGCCGGATGTGCACGTAGCCCGCCCATTCTAAACGGTTCAGCGTATTGGTCATGGCACCGCGCGTGACGTGAAACGACTTTGCCAGTTGCGCCGGAGTACGCTCTTCGCCCGAGAACGCCAAGTGGTTCAGGACCGAGAAGTGCGAGATTTCCATGCCCTTTGGCAGAACACGCGACAGCCGGTTGCGGGCCAACTGGTCCACGGTCAGTATCTCGCTGAACAGGGTCACTGCGAGCGCGTTGTTCTTTTCAATCGCCATCCGGTCTTTCGCGTTTAGTCTAAGGGACCGCTATACGGGCGGTCATGGTCCAGCGCAAAGATGCGTGCTCGGCTTTCTGCCACTTCCTTTAGGCAGAGTTCAACATAGGTGATGGTCGGTAAATCCCCCGCCGATGCGACAATTTTGCCCCAAGGGTCCACCGCAAGGCTATGCCCGTAGGTCGAACGCGCCTTTGCACCGCTCGAAGGGTGGGTACCACATTGGGCCGGCGCCAGCACATATGCGCCGCATTCTATGGCTCTGGCGCGTAAAAGTGTTTCCCAGTGCGCTGCGCCCGTGACCGGAGAAAACGCGGCGGGGACGCAGATGATGCCCGCTCCTGCCTTGGCCAGATCGCGGTACAGATGAGGAAAGCGCACATCGTAGCAAATGGTGAGACCCACAATGCCAAAGGGTGTTTCTGCCAGAACGGCGCGGTCCCCTGGACGGTAGCCTGCAGATTCGCGGTAGCTCTCGGTTTCGGACACCTGAACATCAAACATGTGGATTTTGTCGTACTGTGCAACGATATCACCCTGCGGATTGATCAGAAACGACCGGTTTGCAAAGCGGCCATCCGCATCGTGGGTTTTAAGCGCGAGCGATCCGATCAGAAGCCAAATGCCGTGCTCTGCCGCTGCGGCGCGCAAACGCGCCAGCGTGGGATCATCCTCTTGGTGCCGCAGAACGGCTATTTGGTGATCGCGCGAGGTCGACACACAATTGCTGACCTCCGGTGTCAGAACAAAATCTGCTCCGTTCGAGGCAGCCTCGGCGATCCGGCGCTGGAGCATCTCTGCATTGGCAGCCGGATCATCCGAAGATGTGATCTGGAGCAGCGCCGCCTTCATTCGCTGGCCAAGAGAGGATCAAGTTTGCCTGCGCGTTCAAGCTCATATAGCTCATCGCAGCCTCCAACATGGGTCTCGCCCACGAAAATCTGGGGCACTGTATGGCGGCCATGCGCGCGATCCATCATCTCTGACCGGCGATCCGGTTCTTCGAACAGATTGATTTCACTATAGGACGCGCCCTTCTTGTCCAGAAGGCGCTTGGCGGCGTGGCAGAAGCCGCAGAGAGGCGAGGTGTAAATTTCGATGGGCTTCATGACGCGTTCCTTTTCCAGAATTTGAAACTCATTTAGGGTGAATGCGCAACGCGTGCGAGGGTCACGACCGAAACTTCTCGGACCTGTGAGGAATATAGCGCCTGCGTACAGGCAGCGCACGTCGCACCAGAGGTCATGACATCATCAACCAGTATCACAGGACGATCCTTAATCTGAGCGGCGCGACTGGGGTTCACGCGGATGGCACCCTGTAGCGCGGCAAAGCGGTCCGCCCGCCCCAAACCATCAAGGGATTCGTGCCGACCGCTGCGCGTCAAGGCGTCTGGAACACACGTGAGACCGGTTTTGCGGGACAGCTCCTGTGCCAGAAGAGCGGCCTGATTGTACTGGCGCATGGCCAGGCGCCGCCAATGCAGGGGTACGGGCACGACCACCGTATCAGGGTGCAAAAGCTCGCGCGCGGCCTGCGCCAGAAGGCCTGCCACGCCTCGCGCCATATCCGTCCTGTCTGCATGCTTCAGCCGAAGCACGATGGATCGGCCAATCCCCTCGTAAAGAATGGCAGCCCGCCCTGCGGTCCACGGCGGCGAGGACGTTAGGCAGTTGTCGCAATGGGCGCCAAAACCCTCCTCTCCGGGCAAGGGAACCCCGCATGTCTCGCAGACCAGCCCGCCGATCACATGTATCTCTCTCCGGCATGTACCACAGAGCGCAAAGTCCTGCCCGACCGGATCACTACACCCCAGACAGCGCGGCGGATACACAACTCGAAGCGCCGTTTGAATTGTCCCCTGCAGCAGACTAGAACCTTGCATATGTCGAACCCCAGATCCCTCATCGACGGGCCGGCGCGTCAGCGCCAACTTGCCCGCGCCGCCCAAAACCCGCTGCTCTTCTTGCAAGAGACCGCCGCTGACGACATGCAGGATCGCCTGATGATCGTTAACAGGTCGTTTCAGGACACTGTGATTGTCAGTGATTGGCCCCAGTTGTGGGCAGATCGTCTGCCGGACGCGCGCGTGATCAAGCCCACTGAGACATTGGATGTCGCAGAAGATAGCGTCGATCTGGCGATCCACGCCCTGAACCTGCACTGGGCCGAAGATCCGGTGGGACAACTGATCCAGCTACGCCGCGCGCTGCGCCCCGACGGCATGCTCATCGCGTCGCTCTTTGGTGGTCAGACGCTAAATGAACTGCGCATGGCTCTCAGCGAAGCCGAATCGCGGGTCACAGGCGGTCTGTCCCCGCGTGTGCTGCCCATGGGGGATATCCGCGACCTCGGGGGCCTGCTGCAGCGTGCAGGCTTTGCTCTGCCTGTCAGCGACACCTTCCGGATCAAGGTCCGCTACGACAATGCGATCGCCCTGATGCGCGAGCTGCGGATGATGGGCGAAGGAAACGCTCTGACCGAGCGCCTGCGCCACCCGACGCGCCGCGATGTCCTGTTCGAAGCGGCGCGCATCTACGCCGAAAACTTTGCCGATGCAGATGGTCGCATCCCCGCGACCTTCGAATTCTGCATTCTAACAGGATGGGCGCCCGACAGCAGCCAGCCACAGCCCCTGCGTCCCGGCAGTGCGGCCGCCAGACTTGCCGACGCCCTGAACACGACAGAAACGAAGCTGAACGATTGACCCAAGGGGTTGGCCCCTTATCTCCAACCGCAAAGCAATAACAACGATTGGAACGACGCCATGTTGGACGCCCAAGCGACCGCCAAGTGCCCCGCGCATGCCCCCGCAGACCACCCCAAGGTCCAGAAGCCCAAAGTCGGCATCCTCCTGGCCAATCTTGGGACACCGGATGGCACCGACTACTGGTCCATGCGCCGCTACCTGAACGAATTCCTGTCCGACCGCCGCGTCATCGACTACTCGCCATTCCTCTGGCAGCCGCTGCTCCAATTGGTGATCCTGTCGACTCGCCCGTCGAAGTCCGGCGCGGCCTACGCCTCGATCTGGAACAACGAGGCGAACGAGTCGCCCCTGATGACCATCACCAAAGACCAGACCGCCGCGATCAAGGCCGACCTAGAGGCTGAATACGGCGACAACATCATGGTCGAGTTTTGCATGCGCTACGGCAACCCCTCGACCCAGTCAGTGGTCCGCAAGATGGTCGAAGCTGGATGTCACAAAATCCTGTTCTTCCCGCTCTACCCGCAATACGCGGGCGCAACCTCGGCCACGGCAAACGACCAGTTCTTCCGCGCGCTGATGAAGGAAAAATGGCAGCCCACTGCTCGTGTCGTGGACCCCTATTTCGAGCACCCCGAATACATCGAAGCGCTCGCCCAATCGATCGAGACGGCCTACGCCAAGCTCGACAAAAAACCCGACGTTCTGGTCTGCTCCTATCACGGCCTGCCCAAGCGCTACCTGGTCAAAGAGGGTGATCCCTATCACTGCCAGTGCACCAAAACCACGCGCCTGCTAAAAGAGCGTCTTGGTTGGGCGGATACCGAAATTACCACGACCTTCCAGTCACGTTTTGGTCCCGAAGAATGGCTTCAGCCTTACACTGTCGAAGAGGTCGCGCGCCTTGCCGAAGCAGGCAAAAAGAACATCGCAGTCTGCGCCCCCGCCTTCTCGGCTGACTGCATTGAAACACTCGAAGAGATCAACGAAGAGATTCGCGAGTCCTTTGAACACGCAGGTGGTGAGGAGTTCACTTACATCCCCTGCCTCAACGATGATCCTGCGCATATCAAAGCGCTGACCACCGTCATCCGCGAAAACCTTGGGGGCTGGCTCTAAGCCCCTTTCATCTTTGCCAAAATACTCTGGGGAGTGAATTGGGGCTCCGCCCCAAGAGAGGGGCAACGCCCCTCTATAAAACCACCAAATGAAAAAGGCGGTAGGAAAACCCACCGCCTTTTTCTTTTTCAGTGATCTGTTCGAAATTACTTCGAAGCAGCTGCAACCAGAACAGCAACCAGGATCAGCGGAACAACCAGACCTGCCGACGACGACGAGGTGGTTGCTTCTTCCACGACTACGGGTGCTTCGATTACGGGCTCAGCCATCGAGCCAGCAAATGCAGTCGAAGCGGTGGTTGCCAGAGCGGCTGCCAGAACGAGTTTCTTCATAGTATCCTCCAGTATAAGCTTGCCGCCGCGTTTCATTGAGGACAGCGACAAGCACCCAAGACTTACCTCGTATGAATTTTCTAACCAGCTATCTTGGCCAAATGCAAACTTAACTTGTGGGAGGATTCAATGAGTTCGCCCTGATGTCGTCAAATTAGCAACACTTGGGTACCGACCTTGGTCAGTTCGAACAGTTGCGCGATATGCTCGTTGTACAAACCGATGCATCCGTTCGATGATCTGCGCCCGATCTTGCGGGTGTCATGGGTTCCATGGATCCGGTAGTAAGTCCAGCTCAGGTACAGGGCGTGGGTTCCTAGGGGGTTTTCGGGGCCGGGGCCAACAAAATCAGGCCATTCCGGGTTCCGCTCCTTCATCGCGGGGGTCGGAGCCCAGCTGGGGCCTTCGACTTTTCGGGTGATTTCAGTACGCCCGCGACGGGTCAAATCTTCGGTCAGAGGGACGCTGGTGGGGAACAACCTGTAGGTGCTCTCGTCCTCGGACCAATAGTGCAGCGCGCGGCTGTCCACATCGACCAAAATTGCGCCGTTCCGAAGGCTGCTGAAGTAAGGCTGCCATTCAAGTGTGCGGAAGCTCGAGATGTTGCGACGCACGCCTTGTTCGATGGCACCTTCCAACTCGACCGTGGCCGCGCCGTTGAAGCCGCCAGTGCTTTGCGCCAGTGCGGGTACTGCCATTGCAGTCAGCCCGCCAGCGATCCCGCTCGACAGAAAGGCGCGCCGAGACAGTCCTGTTCCCTTACGATCAGCCATGCTCTACCTCCGGATGATCAGATTTCTTGGTAATTTGCTACTTTTCTATGGTGGAAAAGCCGCAGTCGCAAATCAAACCACGGTAAACTCGCAGAGATTGGCCTACTGTGGGTTTGAAACCGCATACCCCAACGGGTAAGGCTTGGCCAAACAACCGAGGGGCCCGCATGTTCCGCCTACTTCCAATACTTCTTAGTTTTCTTGTCGCTTTGTCCGCCTGTTCTCCGGCGCCCACCCCGCCCCGTATGGGTCCGGACGGCAAACCGCTGCCACGCCTTTACCGGATCAGCTCTGCTGACGAAGCGCGCATTCAGTACGGCATTCTTGATTCGGTGAACGCTCTGAGGAATGCGGCAGGCAAACGATCACTCGCGCTCGAGCCGCGCTTGAACGCCGCTGCCGCGACTCATGCCCGTGACATGGCAGTCCAAAACCGTCCTTGGCACTTTGGCTCTGACGGCTCCTCGCCGATCGACCGCGTCCGCCGCGTTGGCTACACGGGCCACTTTGTGGGTGAGCTGATTTCTGAAACCTACGAGACCGAGACAGAAACCCTCGCTGCGTGGGCAGAAGACCCCATCACGCGCAAGGTTCTGATGTCTGACGATGCTGACCAATTGGGTTTTGCGTGGTTCCAAGAGAACAACGGCAAGATCTGGTGGACCATGGAGCTTGGTGCTTCGGCGCCGATTATGGCCCTGCAATAAGCGGCGCCAAGCTGTTTACGGATAAATCGAGATCGGGGTGCCGTCGCGCACCATGGCGTAGATGTCCTCGATCTCCTTGTCTGTGACCGCGATACACCCAGCGGTCCAGTCATCGCCCCAGCTGCGATAAAGTTTGGGACGCCCGTGGATAAAGATGTCTCCACCCGGCCCCTTCCCCTGAGACTTCGCATATGCCCTGTCTGCTTCGTTCGGATAATCGATCCCGAGCGATAGGTGAAACTTGCTGTTCGGATTCCGGCGATCAATGAGGTAGTGGCCCTCTGGCGTCTTGCCGTCCCCTTCGAACTGCTTGTGCCCCCTTGGCGTGTTACCCAAGTGAATCTCGTAGGTCTTGAGGACCTGCGTGTGATGCAACAGGTACATTCTGCGCGCCTCTTTGTAGACGACGACACGTGTGACCTCTGGCCCGTTGTAGGTCTTGAACTTACTGCTGCAGGCGGCCGCACCTAACAAAAGCAGCGCGCAAAGCGCCAGCTTCAAAAAACGCATGTCTCACTGCCCTTATGCTTGTTTCTGCATTCGGGCATACACGATTCATGCCAGCTTCAGTAGTAGGCCAGACCTGACTCAGGCTTATTGTGAACTTAGTTTGTCGAGTTTCTTTTCGATCGCCTCGAGCCGCGCCAAAACCGCTTCGCGGTGATCATCAGTGGCACGAGTTTTGTCCTCGGAGTGAGCGTCCTGCATCGAGTTCACGATCAGACCGACCAACAGGTTCACTACCGCAAAGGTCGTCAGCAGGATGAAGGGGACAAAGAACACCCAAGCGTAAGGATACACCTCCATCACGGGGCGGACGATACCCATGGACCAGCTTTCCAAGGTCATGATCTGAAACAAGGAATATGCGCTGAGAGCGAGCGTTCCAAACCAATCGGGGAACGACTCTCCGAAAAGTGTCGTCGAGATAACAGCACCAATATAGAAGATGATCGCCATCAACAGAAACACGCTGCCCATGCTCGGCAGGGCAGAAACCAACCCTTCAACCACACGGCGAAGACGGGGGGCAGCAGAGATCACGCGCAAAACCCGCAGAATACGTAGCGCCCGCAAGGCCGACACCGAGTGCCCGCCAGGGATGAGGGCGCTGCCCACGATGATCGCATCAAAAATATTCCAGCCATTTCGGAAAAAGCGGGTGCCGTGGGCATAAAACTTCGCCGCAAGCTCAAGCACAAAGATCGTCAGGCAAATCCAGTCAACCAATCGCACCAGCCACCCGATATTCGACATGACGGTTTCAGAGGTTTCCAGTCCCAGCACCACGGCATTGATCAGGATCACCCCGATAATTCCGTTGCGCACTGCAGGGTGCGCCAGCCAGTTTGCCAACGTGTCTCTCATAGGCCTGTCCCGTTTTCGTTGCTTTTAGGCGCGATCGAAGCGCGCCGCCAGTTCCACATGGGAAGACCAACGGAACTGGTCAACGACTTGCACCCAATTCAGGCGATAACCTGCCTTCACAAGAACGGCTGCGTCGCGCGCAAATGTAACGGGGTTACAGCTGACATAGGCAATCACGGGGATTTTGGTCTGCGCGATTTCGGCCACCTGCGCCTGAGCGCCCGCACGCGGCGGGTCAAGTACAACGGCATCCAACTTTTGCATATCAGCGGCGATCACAGGGTTGCGGAACAGGTCCTGCACCTGAGCCTTCATCTTTTTCAGGCCCTTGGCGTTGCGCCAGCCCAGATCAAGCGCTTGGATCATCTCACGCACACCTTCCAGCGCCCAAACCTCGGTCTTCCGCGCGAGCGGCAGGCTGAACGTCCCGCAGCCCGCGAAAAAGTCAGCGACGTAGCCTGCGTCACCAACAGCCTCCAGCACGGCGGCACGCAAGACATCCTCGCCATGGCGGGTCGCCTGTAGGAAAGAGCCTGCGGGCGGCGTCACCAGAATGCCGTCGAAATCTTGTGCGGGCGGGTGGCGCAGAGCGACGGTCTCATCTTCCCAAGCCAGACGGGACAGACCGAGTTTTTCGGCCAGCGGCCCCAATTCCATGCGTAGCTTGTCGTCCAAAGGTTTCCCGCCCGTGACCAGCACATCCAACTTGTTCTTGGTCAGAGTGATCGTGACGCTCAGCTCACCCTTGCGGCTGCCACCCACCTTGGCCAACTCTGCCACAATGGGGCGGGCGGCCAGCAATTCAGGGTCCAGAAGCGTGCAGCCATCAATCTCGACGATCTGGTCAGAGCCACGAACGTGGAACCCGACCTGAGCACCCGATTTGGTGCGGCGCGCAGAAAAGACAGCGCGGCGGCGCGATGCGGCGGGCGACGTCTCAATCCCGCGAATCGGAGCCTCGAGTCCCTGAGCGCGCATGGCGGTCTCGACCACGCCGATTTTCCACTTGGCGACAAACTCGTCACTGGCGTGCTGCAAGCTGCATCCGCCACATCGCTTGAAGCGGGGGCAAGGGGCTTTGACGCGGTCGGAACTGGGCTCAACGATACGCGGGGTTTCCATCCGCTCGCCGGTGATTTCGCCTTCGACGCGCTCGCCGGGCAGTGTCAGGGGCGCGTAGATCGGGCCGGCGGCAATGCCGTCGCCATGAAGTCCCAAACGTTCAATGACAATCTCGGTCACGGGCGCGCTCCTGTCGTGTGGCTGGCTGTTTGCAGGCACCTACCCGCTTCGCCGCCTCAGGCCAAGAGGCCCCGCGCTTTATGCGGGGTCCAAACGCACGTGGGTATCGACCGCCTGAAGCTGCTTGAGGTCTTTGCGATAAGCCCGCGCGGCCATGACAAGAGACCTAAAAATACGGCGCTGGCGCCGCGCATATATCAGATGCTCGGGGTGCCACTGAACGCCTAGGGCAAAAGGCTCTTTAATGCTTTCAATAGCTTGGATCATACCGCCCGTGTCTCGCGCGGCCACGCGCAGGCCGTCGCCAACCTTGTCGACAGCTTGGGAGTGCAGTGAGTTTACGGTCATGGGCTGCAGACCTGCGATCCGTGACAGACGCGTATTGTCATCGACCCAGATTTCCTTGCGCGGCAAAATCGTCCAGCGCTTCTTGCTGCTGGTGTAAACGCCATACGCGTCCTGATGCAGAGTGCCCCCACGGGCCACGTTGATCATCTGGCTGCCACGGCAAATCCCCAATACAGGCATGCCGCGCGCGTTTGTATCTTCGACGATTTGGCGTTCTAGGGCGTCCCGGTCGTGGTCCAAGCGGGCAGACGTCACAAGTTGGCCGCCATAGATGTCGGGAGAGATATCATCCCCGCCACCAATGATGACGCCATCCACCTTGTCGAGATCAGCGGGACGGCCAGCACCCCAGCGCACAGCTTTACCTCCGGCAAACCAGACGTTCAGAGCAACCAGAGGAAAGATCCTCCAGCCCGAACGATTGGACGTTGTTACAGCGATAATAGGGCGTGTCATACGTCACCTCACGCCAGTCCATGCTTGGAGAGAATGTCGCCGGACCGTTCGGCCCAAGGCTGGCGCGACAGCGTGATCGCACCATGCTTTTCGAGCCATGCATCCGACAGCTCGGTCAGAAGATCGTCCTTGGCGGCGACCTGCTCGACCAACAGCCAGCGGTTCCATTCGGTTTCCAGCGACCATGCATCTTCGTCGATCCGGCTGTCGGGCAGGCGGAAGTGATAGGTCGGGCGACCAGAAATGCCATCC
This sequence comes from Donghicola sp., assembly GCF_025210255.1. NCBI lineage: Bacteria > Pseudomonadati > Pseudomonadota > Alphaproteobacteria > Rhodobacterales > Roseobacteraceae > Donghicola > Donghicola sp. Next base: position 56,270 of record NZ_JAOARZ010000015.1, read on the forward strand.
ACTTTGTCCGCGCCGATCGAGTCGACCAGAATGTCGGGCCAGAGCGCCTTAAAGATCGGCAGCATATCCAGCCCACGGTTCCGGTCAGGGCAATGGCGGGTGTAAGTTTCAACCAACGCTCGGTCTGACGGCTCGGTCCCGAGCAGGATCAACTCTTCAACAAGTGCGGTGGGGTATGCGTCTGTCCAAGGCAGCACGGTGCGCGTCGCTTCGATAGGGCGCGCCTCGCGCATCCAATCCTCGATCAAGGCGTAGGCGAGCAGCGGCTTGAGCACAGCAGCTGGCGTCTCTTCGACGATCTGAACGTTTAGGTGAACACCGAACCCATAGTACCAACCATCACCGCTCCCTTTTGCGCCTGCTTCTTTCAAAGCCCCGAGCGCACAGTTCAACTCGCCGAGCTGCCCCAAAGACAGCGGGTCGGTGACCAGTTCGACAGGAATCACTTCTCGGCCCAGTTTCAGGCCAAGGTCGCGCAGAACCGATTTGTCAGCAGTGCGGTAAACGGTATCGAGATAAACTTGGATGTCGCCAAGGCTAGACCCGGTGACCTTCCAATCGTTGTCTTTGACGCGCTCAGCGGTGCCTCCAAGAGTCTCTGAGAGAATGTGTGCAGCCTGCTCTTCGTTCAGGTCCGCAAACTCGACTTCAACGCCGATGTGTCGTTCCGCACCATCTACCGTTACAGGCGCAGGCAGCTCTTGAAAGTGTAATGTCATATTTCGCCCTCGCTTATTGACCTAACCAACATGCGAGGGACCGAATTTGTTCCATGACAGTCTGTCGCAGGGTTACCCGTTTTGGGTTTCTGCTTCGATTTGCGCGCGCGACTTGCGTTGGCGCTCTGTCGCGGACTTCAACTGACCACATGCTGCCATGATATCCTCGCCACGCGGCGTCCGGATCGGGCTGGCATAGCCGGCTTTGTAAATGATGTCGGCGAACGCCTCAATGCGCTCCCAATCAGAGCGCTGATAGGGCGAACCGGGCCATTCGTTAAACGGGATCAGGTTAATCTTGGCAGGGATGCCCTTGATCAGTTTGACCAGACGACGCGCATCCGCGTCGGTGTCATTCACGTCCTTGAGCATCACGTATTCAAAGGTGATCCGCTCAGAGTTTGACAGCTTGGGATAGGCGCGTAGGGCGTCCAGCAGTTCGGTGATGTTCCAACGCTTGTTGATCGGAACCAGCTTGTTGCGGGTCTCGTCCTCGGTCGCGTGGAAGCTAACGGCCAGCATGCAGCCGATCTCTTCGGCGCATTTTGCGATCTCGGGAACGACGCCGCTGGTGGACAAGGTGATGCGGCGGCGCGACAGGCTGATGCCTTCGCCGTCCATCGCGATCTTCATCGCGTCACGCACGTTATCGAAGTTGTACAGCGGCTCGCCCATGCCCATCAGAACGACGTTGGACAACAGACGCGGGCCTGCGTCGCCCGTGCCGACACCGGGCTGGGGCCATTCGTCCAGGTCATCGCGCGCCATCATGATCTGACCCACGATTTCGCCCGCCGTCAGGTTCCGAACCAACTTTTGCGTGCCAGTGTGACAGAACGAGCAGGTCAGAGTGCAACCGACCTGAGAGCTGACGCACAGCGTGCCGCGATCGGTTTCGGGGATGTAGACCACCTCAACCTCGTGACCGCCGGCGATCCGCACCAGATATTTGCGGGTGCCATCCAAGGACACCTGCTTGCTGACCATCTCTGGGATTTCGATGACGAAATTGTCGTCAAGCTGCTGGCGATAGGCCTTAGCCAGATTGGTCATCGCCCCAAAGTCACGCACGCCCCACTGATAGACCCACTGCCAAATCTGGTTCACACGCATCTTGGCCTGCTTCTCAGGCGTGCCAATCGACAGCAGCGACTCGCGCAGCTGATCCCGTGTCTGCCCCACGATGTTGACTTTGCCGCCCTCGGGCAGCTTGCGGGGAATGGTCATTACGTCTTGAGTGATCGGTGCAGAGGCCGTCATTGCGCTAATCCTTTGGGCTGAGCGCGCCTTTTAGCGGATTCGTTACAAAAACACAAAAGGAACCGAACACGTGGGTGTCCGGCCCTTGTCATGGCAGTTATGCGCGGCGCGTTTATTGGTTACAGCGCGTCGCCGCATCCTCGACTGCGGCAGTAAAGCCGGTCAGCGAGAAGGTATCTGTCGTAGTCGTCCCGCGGGATGAAACGCCGACCACAGTGGCGGTCGCACCGCGCTTCATAGCGTTGACGATCTTGTCGTCTTCGGACTGGTTGGGCAGCCATGCCCATTCGCCCTGTGTGAACATCTCGAACTTGGTTCCGCCGATATCGACGGTCACGGTCGAGCCGTCGCGGAAGGGGTAACCGCCAGAGAACGCCACTTGTTGGCTCACACTCTGCGCGGGTCGGAAGAACACCATCAGCTGGATTTCACCACGAGTCGCATTCACTTCGCGGCCGTCGCGCGTGTTTACGATCGACTTGGGAATCGACACAGCCCAACATTCGGTGGGATTTTCTCCGGTATAGACGTACCAGTCTTCTTTGGCGGCCACCTGATTATTCGAAACCTGCTGAGCCGTCGCACCCGCAGCGCAGACAGCAAAAAGCGCCCCGACAACACCACGCGCGAATAATGATTTCATACGTCCAGCCTCCAAGCTGACTTGCCTCTTCTTTTCGGTCTATGTTGCGCAAGAAGCGGATGCTTTTGCGCGCGAACCGTTTGCATCTCGACGACCGGACTGTAGCTTAAAACATCCTAAAGGATAAAGCCCCCATGGCGGCTTTCCGCCATCACCAAACGGAGTCGTGAATATGAACAATCCCGCCCCTTTGGCAGAACTCTGGCGCAACGGAATTCTGGAAAGTGTGCACTACGGCCATGCGGTCATTTGCGACGGAACTGGCCAAATTACCGAGGCCTGGGGCGACCCCGAAACGATCATCTACCCCCGCAGTTCAGCCAAGATGATACAAGCGCTGCCCCTTATGGAATCAGGGGCAGCCGACGCGGTTGGTCTCGGCACCGAACAACTCGCTCTGGCCTGCGCCTCTCACCAAGGACAATCGCAGCACACAGACCGAGTCGCAGCGTGGCTCGATACAATCGGGCACGGCGAACCTGACCTGCGCTGCGGTGTGCAGCCGCCCTCTGATACCGAAACGCGACATCGCCTGCGCGACTCTGGCAAGACGGCCTGCCAGCTTCACAACAACTGCTCGGGCAAGCACACGGGCTTTCTAACCTTAAACCAGCACTTGGGGGGGCACAGTGAATACATCGACCCGGACCACCCCGTTCAAGCTGCCTGCAAAGACGCGTTCGAAGAGGTTACGCAGATGGAAAGTCTGGGTTACGGGATCGACGGATGCTCTGCGCCCAACTTCGCAACCTCGGTCCACGGTCTGGCGCGCGCGATGGCCAGTTTCGCGACTGCTCACAATCGCAGCGACACCCGCAGCAAGGCCCAAGCCCGTCTGCGCGACGCCATGTTCAAACATCCGGAACTCGTCGCTGGTACGGGCCGCGCCTGCACAGAACTCATGTCTGCGGTGACCGCGCCCGTCGCCATCAAAACTGGCGCAGAAGCGGTCTTTGTCGCAATGCTCCCAAACCAAGGCCTCGGCATCGCGCTCAAAGTCATGGACGGCGGCACGCGCGGCTCTGAATGCGCAATCGCTGCGCTCTTGGCGCGACTAGGCGTCCTGGACACGAACCACCCGCTCGCCCAAAGCCGCCTGAACAAAATCCAGAAGAACTGGCGCGGAATCGACGCAGCGGTCATCCAACCGGCCAAAGGTCTGCTCGTCTGATCTTCTCCTTGGCAAAGTACCCCCGCCGGAGGCAAAAAAGGGCCGTTCAGGCCCCTTAAATCATCGCGTCGGGACGGGCGTCTCGCCTCGATAATCATAGAAGCCCCGCTGGCTCTTGCGACCCAGCCATCCGGCCTCGACATACTTGGTCAGCAGCGGACAAGGACGGTACTTAGTATCCGCGAGTCCATCGTGCAGCACGTTCATGATCGCCAGACATGTGTCCAAACCGATAAAGTCCGCCAGTTCCAGCGGCCCCATCGGGTGGTTAGCTCCCAACTTCATCGACTCGTCGATGGACCGCACATTCCCAACCCCTTCGTAAAGGGTGTAAACAGCCTCGTTGATCATCGGCATCAGGATGCGGTTCACGATGAACGCTGGGAAATCTTCGGCGCTCGCCGCAGTCTTACCCAGATTGTCCACCACCTGCAGACAGGATTTATAGGTCTCTTCGTCCGTCGCGATGCCGCGGATCAATTCGACCAGCTGCATGATCGGCACGGGGTTCATAAAGTGGAAACCCATGAACTTCTCAGGGCGGTCAGTTCGACTCGCCAATCGAGTGATAGAGATCGAAGAGGTGTTCGACGTCAGGATCGTGTGCGGCTGCAAATGCGGCACCAAATCCTCGAAAATTGCAACCTTCACGGTCTCGCGCTCGGTCGCCGCTTCGATCACCAGATCGGTTTGCCCCAAGTCCTTCAACTGAAGAGTTGTCGCAATTCGGCCCATCGCTTCGTCGCGTTCAGCTTCGCTGATCTTCTCACGACTGACCTGACGGTCCAGATTCTTGCGCACGGTCGCAATGCCACGGTCCAACGCTTCCTGGGAAATGTCGTTCACCAGCACCTCGTAGCCCGCAAGCGCGCATACGTGGGCGATGCCGTTCCCCATTTGGCCTGCACCGACAATACCGATTTTTTTCACTTCCATAGAAGAGTCTCCTGTGGTTTCCGCCAGAGGATGGACCGCCCCCGACGCCCATGCAAGGGCGGTTCGCTCCCCGCCCGACACATAGATTTTTTCATTACCGCAACTATGCCGATCACGATTTTTTCTTGCGCGGCCAAGCAGGGCAAAGCTTTGAGACAAGGAAAAAGGCCCGCCAAATGGCGAGCCTTTGATCTGTTTCTCAAAGCCGAAGCAATCAGAGCTTTTCAGTCAGCTCTGGGACGGCTTCGAAGAGGTCAGCGACCAGACCGTAGTCTGCGACTTGGAAGATCGGCGCTTCTTCGTCTTTGTTGATCGCGACGATGACCTTGGAGTCTTTCATACCCGCAAGGTGCTGGATCGCACCCGAGATGCCGACGGCGACGTAGAGTTCGGGCGCAACGACCTTGCCGGTCTGGCCGACCTGCCAGTCGTTCGGTGCAAAGCCCGAGTCCACGGCGGCGCGCGAGGCGCCAACAGCGGCGTTCAGCTTGTCTGCCAGCTTCTCGATCATGGCGAAGTTCTCTTCGGAGCCTACACCGCGGCCACCCGACACAACGATGCCAGCCGAGGTCAGCTCGGGACGATCGCTCTCGGCCAGCTTGTCTTCGACCCAAGAGGACAGGCCCTTGTCGCCTGCGCCCGAGATGGTCTCGACCGCTGCCGAACCGCCTTGACCTGCTGCGTCAAAGGTCGAGGTCCGGATGGTGATGACTTTGGTCGCGTCGCCAGATTTCACGGTCTGGATCGCGTTGCCCGCGTAGATCGGACGCTCGAACGTGTCCGCGTCCACAACACCGCTCACGTCGCTCAGGATCATAACGTCCAGAAGCGCGGCAATGCGGGGCATCGCGTTCTTCGCGGTCGCGGTCGAAGGCGCAACGATGTGGCTATAATCGCCAGCCATCGACAGCACCAGATCCGCCAGGTTTTCAGCCAGATCGTGGCCATAGGCCGCGTCGTCAGCCACCAGAACCTTGGCCGCGCCGTCCAGAGTGGCCGCCGCTGCGCCTGCATCGGCAACACCTTCGCCAGCCACCAGAATGGTCACATCGCCCATCGCCTTGGCGGCGGTCAGGGCTTTTGCGGTTGCGTCAACGGCCAGTGCGCCGCCCGCAACTTCTGCGATCAGAAGAACAGCCATTATACAGCTCCTGCTTCTTTGAGTTTCGCCACCAGCTCGTCAACCGAACCAACCTTGATGCCGGCTTCACGCGCCGCAGGCTCACCGGTTTTCACGATGGTCAGGCGGGGGGCGGTATCGACGCCGTAGTCTGCGGCTGTCTTTTCATCCAAAGGCTTCTTCTTTGCCTTCATGATGTTGGGCAGCGACGCGTAGCGCGGCTCGTTCAGACGCAGGTCTGCGGTGATGACTGCGGGCAGCTTGACGCTGATGGTCTGCAGACCGCCATCCACTTCGCGGGTAACCTTGGCTGCGTCGCCGTCCAGATCCACTTCGGATGCAAAGGTCGCCTGACCCCATCCCAGCAGAGCCGACAGCATCTGGCCAGTTGCGTTCATGTCATTGTCGATGGCCTGCTTACCGCAGATCACCAGACCCGGTGCTTCTTCCTCGACGATTTTCGCGAGGATTTTTGCGACGGCCAGCGGCTCGATGTCGGTGTGGACATCATCTGCTGCGGTCACGAGGATCGCGCGATCCGCGCCCATCGCCAGAGCTGTGCGCAGGGTTTCCTGGCTCTGCTTCACACCGATCGAGACAACAACGATCTCGTCAGCTTTGCCGGCTTCCTTCAGACGGATGGCCTCTTCGACGGCAATCTCGTCGAAGGGGTTCATCGACATCTTTACGTTGGCGAGATCGACACCCGAACCGTCCGCTTTTACGCGAACCTTCACGTTGTAGTCGATCACGCGTTTGACAGGCACCAAAACCTTCATTTGCGTGTCTCTCCCATTGAGTTCACGGACACTCAACCGTGCCCTTATCCCGTTCGTCTCGGCCTTGATAACGATTCAGGTCGGGCCGAAACAGAGCAAAAACGTCACGTTAGCGCCATCGGACGCCGCGTTTTGAATGATTTATGCTGCGCCCCAATGAACATGGCGAGTCGTCCCATGGTCCCATGCGACGATTCTGCCCAGTTTTTCGCTTTCTGATTTGTCCAAATACTCGTCAGCTCAGAACGCGCCGCACACGGTGCGCCTACCGATTGGCGCCCGGCACCCACAAGACATCGCCAGCGCCATTCTGGTTTGCCGCGCGCGAGGCAACAAAGAACCAGTCGCTCAGGCGATTCAGATATTTGACCGCAGCAGGGTTCACCTCTTCGACGCCGGACAGTTCGACGGCCAAGCGCTCTGCACGCCGCGCAACGGTGCGGCATACGTGCAGGTGCGCCGCCAGAGCACTGCCGCCCGGCAGAACAAAACTGCGCAAAGGCGCCAGATCAGCGTTCATCTCGTCGATTTCCGACTCCAGACGCGCGACTTGAGCATCGACCATTCGCAGCGGCGGGTATTCAGACTCTGCGTCCTTGGCCATATCAGGGCGGCACAGATCTGCGCCCAAATCGAACAGGTCATTCTGGATGCGCATGAGGCGCTCGTCCATGATCCCCTCGGCATTCAAACGCGCGACACCGATCACGGCGTTCAGCTCATCCGAGGTGCCATACGCCGTCACACGCAGCGAATGCTTGGCCACGCGGCTGCCATTGCCGAGCGCGGTTTCGCCCGCATCCCCGGTCTTTGTGTAGATTTTGTTCAGAACAACCATCACTGCCCTCCGAATTTCTGACGGATGTAAACGAAGCCGACGATCAGAATCACCGCTACGAACTGCGCTGCCACGCGATAGCGCATGATGCGGTTGGCGTGCTTGCGGTTAAAGTCGCCGCCCTTGGCGAAGCTTCCGATGCCGAACATCAGGATGCCCAGAACGATCAAGCACGCGATCGCGACGACGTAAAACAGTGGATCATTGGCCATAATAGGTTCCTTTGATGTTTCCACGCAGATAGGCGGTTCGCGTCAAAAAGCGAACACGCATTTTGCCTCAGCCTCCTGCGGTCACCCTGTCCAAAAGTCGCGTGGGCAAGATACGCCTAAGGATGTTTCCGATATAGGTCGGAGTGGTCACGAAATAGCGCGGGTGCGGGTTTTCCGCCTCGAGGGCATGGATCAGCTTCTTGGTCACCGCGCTGGCGGGCAATTCGAACTTGTCGGGGCCTCGGTCCTCATAGAGGCGCTTGCGCAACTGACTGCGGTACTGATCCGCACGTGGGGAATTTTCCCAGTCGATCCATTTTTCGAAGTTTGGGATGGCGTTCTGCCGGATTCGAGAGGTGATCGGACCGGGCTCTATCAGGATCACATGAATGCCGGTGCCACGCATCTCCAGACGCAGCACATCCGTCAGACCCTCCATCGCGAACTTGCTGCTGACATAAGCTCCGCGCCATGGCATCGCGACCAGCCCAAGTACCGAAGAGCAGTTCACGATCCGCCCGTGTCCTTGCTTGCGCATGATGGGCAGCACTAGTTGCGTCAGGTCATGGGGTCCAAAGAGATTGGTCTGGAACAACTCTTCTAGCCCGCCGCGCGGTAGATCCTCGACTGCGCCGGGCAGCGCGAAGGCTCCATTGTTATAGAGCGCGTCCAATGTGCCGCCTGTCGCCTCAAGCACTTCTGCCAGCGCGCTGCGGATCGATGTCGGATCAGCATAGTCCAGTTGGGGAGAGTCAAAGCCCTCGGCCTTCAGACCTTCGCAATCTTCGGGCTTGCGGCAGGACGCGAACACTCGCCATCCTCGCGACTTTAAATCATGCGCGGCGGCGTAACCGATGCCGCTGGAACTGCCTGTGATTAAAATAGAACGCGCCGCCATGTAACCTCCGCAAGCTTGCGGCAACATGACGGCACGAACCGAGGGAATCAATGTGCGGAATTACTGCGCAGCTTCGCTAACAAGCCAATCCGCCATCCAGCCGATGCGACCTGTAGATACAACCTGCAATTTGAGCCAGCCATTTCCAGGCGTCTGCAAAACCTCGACCTCATCACCGGCACCCAAGCTTGATACAACACTGAACTGTGTCCCGGGCCCTTGGCGCATATTCACACGACGTCCGGTCACCTTACGAATATCGGCGATGGGGGCCTGCATTTCTGTGGTAGCGGTATCGACAGCCACAGCGGGCATCACGGTCGCGTCAACGGCGGTCACTTCCTGCAACATCGCAGGGGTTTGCGTCGGAATCTCCATACTCGCGAGCGTGATATCGACTTGTTTCTGAGGCTCCGCCTTACGAATTCCCATCGCCGGAAGGTCCGGAATGACGGTTTCAGCTCGAGCCGTCTTCATCGGGGTCAGGTGCTGCACTTCGGCTTCGGCCACCTGTGGCTGGAAATTACTTCCACCACTTAACTCGTAAAGAGCAAATGCCAAAAATGCAAAAGTCACGACGATTAAGCGCCACATTGTCATATTACCTAGATTTAAATGAATTACGAAAATTAAACACAGACTACCGGAAATGGTTCCATTTTACTCGCAGATAATTTTTACGAATTCACTTCGCGTATTCCTGACCTCTACCGAATTCTACGCGCTTTACCGCCCCTCGGCGGCGCTGTACTACATCAGCCATGAGCGAGATCGACGACGACACAACACCAGAGCAGCCCCGTTCCTCGACCGAGCCTTTGCGCCGGGCGCTGGGGTCGCGGTACCTGCAATATGCGCTGTCCACTATCATGCACCGGGCCCTGCCCGACGCGCGTGATGGACTAAAGCCTGTGCACCGCCGCATCCTGTATGCGATGCGGGAACTGCGGCTCAGCCCGAACGGACGTTTCCGCAAATCATCCAAGATTTCGGGCGACGTGATGGGCAACTACCACCCCCACGGGGATGGCGCGATTTATGACGCGATGGCCCGACTGGCGCAGGATTTTAACGTCCGCTACCCGCTGGTCGACGGTCAGGGCAACTTTGGCAACATCGACGGGGACAACCCGGCGGCCAGCCGATACACCGAAGCCCGTCTTACCGCCGCTGCCGAAGCCCTGCTTGAAGGGCTGAACGAGGACGCCGTCGATTACCGCGACAACTATGATGGCACACTGCAGGAACCTGTTGTGCTGCCTGCGGCTTTCCCGAACCTGCTGGCCAACGGCGCTAGCGGCATCGCGGTGGGCATGGCGACCAACATTCCGCCCCATAACATCGACGAGCTGGTCGCTGCATCGTTGCACCTGATCAAGACGCCGGATGTACGGGACGAGACTCTGCTGAACTATGTGCCCGGACCGGACTTCCCGACTGGTGGCATCATCGTTGAGCCCAAAGAGAACATCCTCAAGGCTTACGAGACTGGCCGTGGATCCTTCCGCCTGCGGTGCAAATGGGAAGTTGAGGATCTGGGGCGCGGCACTTGGCAGATCGTTGTTACCGAAATTCCTTATCAGGTCGCCAAGTCCAAGCTCATCGAAAAGATCGCCGAAGTTATCCAGACCAAGAAGGTTCCGCTCTTGGCTGATGTGCGTGACGAGTCGGCTGATGACATCCGCCTGATCCTTGAACCACGGTCCAAGAACGTCGATCCGGAAATGCTCATGGGCATGATGTATCGCAACAGCGATCTGGAAATCCGGTTCAGCCTGAACATGAACGTGCTGATCGATGGCGTGACGCCCAAGGTCTGCTCGCTCAAGGAAGTTCTGCGCGCGTTTCTGGATCACCGCCGCGACGTGCTGCAACGCCGCTCGCGTCACCGTCTGGCCCAGATCGACAAGCGTTTGGAAGTTTTGGAAGGCTACATCATTGCCTTCCTCAACCTTGATCGCGTGATCCAGATCATCCGGACCGAGGACGACCCCAAAGCAGTCATGCTTGCCGAAGATTGGGGCGGCGGCGTCTTCCTGAACGAAAATCAGGTCGAAGCGATCCTCAACATGCGTCTGCGCAGCTTGCGCAAGCTCGAGGAAATGGAGCTTCGCAAAGAGCGTGACGATCTGCGTCTCGAACGCGAAGGTCTGGTCGAACTGCTTGGGAGTGACGAACTGCAGTGGGCTCTCATTGCCGAACAGCTGCGCGACGTGCGCAAGGAATTCGGCAAGAAGACCGCCCTCGGCGCGCGCCGCACCCAGTTCGCCGAAGCGACCGAGATCGAAGAAGTCCCGCTGGAGATGATGATCGACCGCGAGCCGATCACCGTCGTCTGCTCCAAAATGGGCTGGATCCGCGCGATGAAGGGTCACGTGGCGCTGGATTCGAAGCTGAAGTTCAAAGACGGCGACGAAGGGCGTTTCGTGTTCCACGCGGAAACCACCGATCGCCTGTTGGTTCTGGGAACCAATGGCCGCTTCTACACTGTTTCGGCGGCGAACCTGCCTGGCGGACGAGGCATGGGCGAGCCCCTGCGTCTGATGGTGGACTTGCCGAACGACGTGGAGATCGTGGACCTGTTCATCCACAAGCCCGGTCGCAAACTGCTGCTGGCCTCTAGCGCGGGTGATGGCTTCATCGCGCCCGAGGATGATCTGGTCGCGCAAACCCGCAGCGGCAAACAGGTTCTGAACGTCAAAGGCGATGTCCGCGCCAAGGTCTGCAAAACCGTCGATGGCGACCACGTGGCGGTCGTCGGAGAGAACCGCAAGGTTCTGGTCTTTGCAATCGAAGAGCTGCCCGAAATGTCCCGCGGCAAAGGTGTCCGTCTGCAGAAGTACAAGGATGGCGGGCTGTCAGATGCCACCACCTTTACACTGGCAAACGGACTGTCGTGGAAGGACCCCGCTGGTCGCACGCGCACAGAAATCGACCTAGCCGAATGGATCGGCAAACGTGCGACCGCTGGGCGGATGGCACCGCGCGGCTTCCCCCGCGACAATACTTTCACTTGATGATGCGGCGCCTTCGGGCGCCGTTTTCGTTTCAGCGACCGAGTTCTTGCAGCATCGCAATCAAGGTCTTTGCCCCCTCTTCCAGAACCTCTGGCGCAAAGGCGGTGTAGCCCAAAACGAGCCCCTGCCGCGGCTCTGGCTGAGTGCTGTAAGCTGACAAAGCTCGCAAGGTCAGCCCCACTTTGGCCCCCGCCGCAGCGATCACCGTGTCATGCACGCCCCTCATCCGAGGCCCCAGAGTGCAGCACAGGTGCATCCCTGCATCCTCGGCATGGGCAATGATCCAGTCTTCGTGGCCGGCCAAAGCGTTCCGCAGAACCTCTTGGCGTTTGGCATAGGTCCGGCGCATCCTACGCAGGTGGGTCGAGAACCCTCCGCTCTCCATGAACCCTGCCAAAGCGGGCTGTGGCACGACAGAGGCCCGCGCTCCCGTCTCTGCCATCGCGCGGAACAGACCCGGCAAAGTGTGTTCCGGCGCCACCAGATACCCCAAGCGCAAAGCAGGGCTCAACAGTTTCGAAAAACTGCCCAGATAGAACACGCGCCCTCCCCGATCTAGACTTGCCAGAGCCGGTAAGGGCTGCCCGCGATACCGGAATTCGCCGTCATAGTCGTCCTCAATGATCCATGCGTTTGACTGGCTGGCCCACTCCAGCGCCGCCGCGCGCCTTGCCAAAGGCAGGGTCGCACCAGTCGGGTACTGCCGAGACGGGGTCAAAACGGCCAGCTTCGCGCCCTCGGTCGGGGCATTTGCGATATCCAGCCCCTCGCCATCAACAGGGCAGGCTCGAACCTTCATTCCAGCACGGATCAGAGCGGCGCGCATGGGGGCAAAGCACGGGTCTTCGATCACCACAGGATCACCTGCCGCCAAGAAAGCGCGCGTGATCAATTCAAATCCCTCGGTCGCGCCAGAGGTAATGACGACCTGTTCAGGCCGCGCCTGAATACCACGCCAAGCGGACAGATGCGCCGCAATCTGTGCGCGCAAGGGCATCCAACCCATTGGGTCCGGCACTCCCGTCAGCGCAGGGTGGGGATAGCGCCATGTTCGCTCTAGGTGCCGTGCCCACTCGACATGGGGGAAGCTCTCTAGATCCGGCAAAGCAGGCTGGAACGGTCGCAAGGGCGGCGGCGGCGGTGCAGGCGGCGTCTTCAACTGCTCCGGCGGCAACGCGGGCATGTCAGGCAGATCATCTACCACATAAGTTCCCGCACCGCGCCGCGTTTCCAGATACCCCTCTGCAATCAACTGATCGACCGCCGTCAGCACCGTGATCCGCGAGATCGACAGTTCTGCCGCCAGCATCCGGCTCGCTGGCAGGCGCGCACCCGGGGCGGCTTTGCCTTGCTGGATCATGTCGCGCAGCGCCTCGGCCAACTGGACGTGCAAAGGCGTTGTGGCCTCGCGGTCCAGAGACAACGCAAACAGGGCGGCCTGAAAATTGGATATGCTACGTGCGGATTTATTGGTCATTTCGGTAGGTCCAATATCGCGCTACTCGTCGAGCAACAAGACAGGAATAGACCTATGACCCCGACAGATCGCACCCGCCTGCGCCGTGAGCACCAGCGCGGCAGCTACGACCCGCAGTCCATCTACGACATTTTAGACGCAACGGCCCAATGCAGCGTTGGGTACACTATTGATGGCAAACCCTATGTCACGCCCACCTTCCACTGGCGCGAAGGTAAGCATGTATACTGGCACGGCAGCTCAGCCAGCCGCATGCTCCGCAAGGCAGCTGATACCGAGGTATGCCTAAGCGTTCAGATTATTGACGGCTATGTCATGGCGCGCTCCGCGTTCCACCACTCGGCCAACTATCGGTCTGCGACCCTGTTTGGCCGCGCGTTCAAAGTGCCCGAGGAGGAGAAGGCCGCGCGTCTTGACGCCTTTGTCGAACACCTGTGGCCCGGCCGGACCGAGGTTCTACGCCCCATGCAACCGCAAGAAATCAAGGCCACCACTATCCTCGGTCTCGAAATCACAGAAGCCAGCGCCAAGGCCCGCTCGGGTCCGCCGGTCGACGATGACGCCGATTATGACCTGCCGATCTGGGCCGGTATTATCCCGATGACCCAAGCGGTAGGCGCTCCGATCGCGGATCCACGCAACTTGCCTGACCTAACAGCACCGGATCACATCCTCAATTTCACGCCCGATCGAACGTGAAAGTGATTTTTGTTGAAACATCTGGCACAATGGATTCGTTACCCAGTCACACGGGCTAGCATAGCCCCAAGAAGGAACGTGTGAGATGTTTAAAGAATTCCGCGACTTTATTGCCCGCGGCAACGTGATGGACATGGCAGTCGGTATCATCGTTGGCGCGGCATTTACTGGCATTGTTCAATCGATTGTTGCTGATCTGATGAACCCGATCATCGCCATTTTCACTGGCGGCATCGACTTCTCGGGTTGGTTCTATGCACTTGATGGTAATGACTACGCCTCGATCGACGCAGCCAAAGAAGCAGGCGCACCTGTCTTTGCGATTGGCCGCTTCGTCATGGCTGTGATCAACTTTCTGATTATCGCATTCGCCGTGTTCATGATGGTGAAAGGCGTGAACCGGATCAAAGAGGCCGCCGTCCAAAAAGAAGAAGAAGCGCCCGTCCCCGAGAAAAAACCCGTCACACCGCCGGATATTGAGCTGCTGACAGAAATTCGCGATCTGCTGAAGAAATGAAGAAAAGGGGCCGGTTTATTGAACCGGCCCTAGTCTTTTGGAGCGATCGGGAGGACCGTCCAGAGTTCGGTGAACATCTTGCTGCGGCAAGGCTTGTACGGGTCTGCAACCGGAACCCACCTTGCCAGCGTCGGTATTCTACCAAAGGGCCCGCGCGGATCGGTTCGAATTCACTGTACCGCAACGCCGTTTTGATGCAGTTTCTTCGTTAGATTTGAACTTACACGCAAGAATCTGGATCAGATGACCCTCGACCCGACAGATCGCCGCATCCTTCATACCCTGCAACGCCGCGGGCGCATTTCAAATGCCGAACTCGCCGATGCGATCCACCTGTCGGCCTCGGCCTGTCACCGCCGCGTGCAAAGGCTGGAAGAAGACGGCTACATCAAAGACTACGTCGCCCTTCTGGACGCACGCAAAATGGGCGTGCCAGCGACCGTATTCGTTGAGATCACCTTGCAGACACAGGCCGACGACGTGCTAGAGGCCTTTGAGACCGCCGTCAGCCGCGTTCCTGAAGTGCTGGAATGCCACCTGATGGCGGGCAAAGCGGACTACATCCTGAAAGTCGTTGCCGAAAACACCGAGGATTTCGCCCGCATCCACCGCCAGTACCTGACCCGCCTACCCGGCGTGGCACAGATGCAGAGCTCGTTTGCCCTGCGGACGGTGTTCAAGACCACCGCCCTGCCGGTTTAATCACCCTTGCCGCGCCACCAGCGGCGCAGACGTGCGCCGATGCCGTTGGAATAAGTGTCTACGGGCTGCATCTGATCTTCTTCGCTGTCAAAGACAGGGTCCAAACGGCGCGCCTTGAACCGACGCCAGCGGGCAAAGATTGCTAGGAACAGCACAGCCAAAACGATCAGGATAATGATTGAGGTCCACGGGATGATGCGGACATCAGGCCCCGCGACGACCTTGAGGCTGGTGGCGTTCGGGTAGATCGAGATGAACTCATTGCGCCAACCGTAGTGGCGGATCGCGACCCAAGTAGGGTTCGCCTCATTGCTCTTGGAAATCAGGTCACTTGCCCGCGCCTGCAGGTTCGCAGTGTCGAACTTGAAGTAAGGCGGCCAGCCCCAGCCGGTATCCTCGTTGCGATAGATCATCGGCTCGCCATCCTCGCGGAAGGCCTGAATAAAGAACACATCGCGCGAAGCCGACAGCGCCTGCTGCTCGGTCTCTGGCGAGGCCCAGAAGTACTGGTTCACATTGGTGAAGTCCTGCCGCTTTTCATAGGTGTCGGTGATCCGAACAATGTCCGTCTGTGGCAGCGTGTAGTGCAGGAACCCGGCCACAAGCACCCAGAATAAAATGGTAATCGTCCAACGAATGTAGGCCAATGTCAGAGCCTCCGGAAATGTCTTTGGCGCCACACTGACGGTCAGGGGCGCCAAAGTCCAGTGGGGTTAGCCCACCACGTTGGTCTCGGGACCATAGGGATAGCCGGTGATGTTTTCCGCGCCATCCTCGTTGATGACCAGGATATCATGCTCGCGATATCCACCCGCGCCCGGCTGGTCGTTCGGGATCGTCAGCATCGGCTCCATGCTGATCACCATGCCAGGCTCCAGAACGGTGTCGATATCTTCTCGCAACTCCAAACCTGCCTCGCGTCCATAGTAGTGCGACAGAACCCCGAAAGAGTGCCCGTAGCCAAAGGTCCGGTACTGCAGCAGGTCTCTCTCAGCAAAGAAGGCATTAATCTTGTGCGTGACCTCAGCGCAGCTCACGCCCGGCTTTAGCAAAGACATACCGTATTCGTGGGCAGCCACGTTGGCCTCCCATATCTTCAGGCTGGCAGGATCGACCTCTTGGACGAACAAGGTCCGTTCCAGCGCGGTGTAGTAACCAGAAATCATAGGGAACGTGTTCAGCGACAGGATGTCGCCGCGCTCTAGCACGCGACCTGTTACAGGGTTATGCGCCCCATCGGTGTTAATGCCGGATTGGAACCAGACCCAAGTGTCGCGATACTCGGCATCGGGAAAGCGTTTCGCAATCTCCAGCTCCATGGCATCGCGGCCCGCCATTGCGACATCAATCTCGCGCACACCTGCCTTGATCGCATCACGGATGGCATAGCCACCCACGTCTGCCACCTGCGCCCCATGCCGTATCAAAGCGATCTCTGCTGGCGACTTGTGGAACCGCTGCTTCATCACGGCGGCAGCAATCGGGACGACTGACGCGGGCGACAAGAAGCCCTTCAGTTTCTCCATGCCCTGCAGTGTCAGGTGATCTTCTTCATAGCCAATTGCCTTGCCCGAGCCAGACAACTGCGCAATCGTGCGCCAGAAGTTATCGCGCTGCCAGTCGGTGTAAGTGATGTTGTCGCCATAGCAGCGGCGCCACGGCTGACCGGCATCAATCCCTGCACTGACAGTCACGCTCGTTTCGGGCGTGACGACCAACCCGTAGGGTCGGCCAAAGGCACAGTACAAAAATCCAGAATAATATGCGATCGAGTGCATCGAGGTGAACACAGCCACATCGACCCCCAGATCAGCCATGATCCGGCGTAGGCCAGTTAGACGGGCCTCGTACTCTTCACCTGCAAAGGGAAGAACGGCTTCGGTGCCGTTGTGAAAGCGGTAATTTTCGGGACGGTCCAATTCAGACCTCCTTTTCCTCAAAAGAAGGTCCCGGCGTACAGGACGAACAAACGCGTTTTGGTGGGCGACGCCATCGCCCCGCGTTACGCCGGAGATTGCCAGATTTCCGCATCCTGACAAGCCCTCAAACACCGCCCCACACAGATTTTCGCAGCCCGTTCACTTTGCCTGCGCACCGTGCGGCATCTTTTTGCAAGAAATACTCAGTGGCGCGACAGCCACCTCAGAGATTATCCTCGACACGGAAGCCTTGCGGGATGCCATCGCGTCCTTCCAACACCAGATCTGCCATAACCCGCGCCACGCCCGGCGCCATGCCAAACCCGATCTTGAACCCGCCATTCGCGATGAACTGACCATCCGCATCGGGCAACGCGCCCAGCATCGGCGCACGGCTCTTGGCCCGCGGGCGCACCCCAGCCCAACGCGCCAAAACGGAGGCATCTGCTAGCTCGGGCAAAGCGGCCCGAGCGCGTTCAATCACCGCCTCTAGCTGCCCATCCACGGTATCAGGCGCGTCAAACTCCCGCTCGCTGGTTGATCCGACCGCTACGGTCCCATCCGCATGCGGTACGATATGCAAACTATCTGCGTAGAGTTGCGGCAGACCGCTCCGGTCCAGATCGAACAAGGCCGCCTGCCCTTTGACCCCATTCCCGACCGTCTTGCCGTACTTCTCGGACAGAGCTTTCAGACCCCACCAACCCGTCGCATGGATCACAGCGCCCTCTTCGGGTCCCTCGGTCACGATTTCTCCGCCCTTGGCCTCAATCGCAGCGACAAGGGCATCGCAGGCCTGCCGCGGATGCATCCGCCCGCTTAATGTGTCGTGGATCAAGTAGCCCGTCGCAGACACTGGCGCCCAGTCCCCCGCTTCGGCCCTTGGAATCACGCGCCACACGGCTTCGCCCTCCCACAACTCGCCGGCAGACACCTCACGCGCTTTGGCCAATGCCAAGGCACGGTCATCCGCAATCGGTTGCAAACGCCCGTCGCGCGCATGGCCGGCAGACAAGCCACCTGCCTCTTGGACCTCTGCCCAAAACGCTCCCGCAGCAAGCAGTGAACGAAACTGAAAGTCCTTTTTTGCATTCCAGTTCTCTGGCGTATGCGGCGCGAGCGCCCCTACAATTCCACCCGAACTCCCAGCCCCCGGCCCAAAAGGATCAATGACCCGCACTTTGGCCCCGCGCCGCACGCATTCCCATGCGATCGCCAAACCAAAGGCCCCCGCCCCGTACACTGTGATTTCGGCCATTGCCAAAACTCCGACTTCCCGCCAATTCTCGGCTATTGCCCCCTTCGCTAAAGGATTTTTCCATGCAGAGCCAGAATGCTGCCGAGCTGGATTGGCGCGATGGCACAATCCCAGTGTCCCGCCAGTTCGACGATCCCTATTTTTCGATCGAGAACGGCATGGCCGAGACAGCCTATGTGTTCTTGCAAGGCAACGGTCTGCCGGATCGCTTTCGGCCTGACTTCCATATCGCCGAACTGGGGTTTGGCACGGGTTTGAATCTGCTGATGGCACTGTCCCTCTGGCGGCGGTCGGGACAAACGGGCCGCCTGCATTTCACCACCTTCGAAGCCTTTCCAGTGGCCCAGCCCGATATGATGCGGGCGCTGGCTGCATTCCCCGATATCATGCCCTTGGCCGAAGAACTCTCAGATCACTTAGGTACGCCTCGGTTCGAGACCGCCGATCTGTCGTTTACGATGGTCCAAGGCGATGCCCGTGAAACCCTGCCGACGTGGGACGGGGCAGCAGATGCGTGGTTTCTTGACGGGTTCTCGCCCGCCAAAAACCCGGAACTGTGGGAAGCATCACTGATGACCGCAGTCGCGCAACACACTGCAGCTGGCGGAACCGCAGCCACCTACACTGCCGCAGGCTTTGTCCGCCGCAACCTGACCGAAGCAGGCTTTACCGTCGAACGTATCCCCGGGTACGGCCGCAAACGGCACATGACCGTCGCCCACATCCCAGAGGCCAAATGACACAGCAAAACACCCGCCTCGGGATCGCACTGATGGTCCTGACCACCTTTATCTTTGCGGTGCAGGATGGCCTGTCGCGCCACTTAGCGGAAAACTACAGCGTCTTCATGGTCGTTATGATCCGCTACTGGTTCTTTGCCGCCTTCGTGATCACGATCGCGACACGCAAAGCGGGCGGCCTGCGGGCCGCTGCCGCAACGAGCCAGCCTCTGGTTCAAGGCTTCCGCGGTCTTCTCCTCGCGTTCGAAATCTGCGTCATGGTGACCGGCTTCGTCTACCTTGGTCTTGTCGAAAGCCACGCGGTCTTTGCAACCTATCCCCTTCTGGTCGCGGCTCTCTCTGGCCCCGTATTAGGAGAATCCGTCGGATGGCGCCGCTGGTTGGCCATCGCCATCGGGTTTATCGGCGTTCTCATCATTCTAGAGCCCGGCTTCGGCGTTTTCTCTCCTTACGCTCTCATCCCTCTGGCCGCTGCCTTGATGTTCGCGCTGTATGGTCTGCTGACCCGCTATGTCGCGCGCAAAGACAGTTCTGCGACCAGCTTTTTCTGGACTGGCACGACTGGCGCGGTTGCAATGACCGCGATCGGCATCTGGTTCTGGGAGCCGATGACGGCGCCAGATTGGGGCTGGATGATCACGCTTTGCCTAACAGGGGCAGCAGGCCACTATACTCTGATCAAAGTCTACGAGGTCGCCGAAGCAAGCTCGGTCCAGCCCTTTGCCTACCTGCAACTCGTCTTTGCCTCGACGCTCGGCATTCTGGTGTTCGGCGAAACCATCCGCCTGAACGTCGCTATCGGCGTCGCAATCATCCTCTGCGCAGGACTCTTCACGCTCTGGCGGGCGCAACAAAAAGCGCAAGAGAGCTAAAAACGCTTCTTTTTTCTCTAAATACCGATACCAGAAAATCACGTGAGCGGCCCTCAGGCCGCTCTCCTTTTTCCAACTATTGCGCCAGTTCCTGACTGAACGGGATCGGCAAAGGCTCTTTGCCCAACCGCGCGCGATAGATCGGCAAGCTCTCGGTCACGCGCATCACGTAGTTCCGCGTCTCGTTGAAGGGGATCATCTCTACCCAGTCCACCACATCGATAGCACCGGTTCGGGGGTCCCCGAATTGCTCGATCCACCGAGCCGGACGACTTGGGCCTGCGTTATAGCCCGCCGCCATGAACATCGGATTATTGCCGAATTCCCGTGACAGCTTTGCCAAATAAGCAGCCCCCAGCGTCGCGTTATAATTAGGCTCGGACAGCAGCGCGCGCTCGCGGAAGGGCACGCCTTTGACCTCTGCCATGGCCTGTGCAGTGCGCGGCATCAACTGCATCAAACCGCGCGCGCCCACAGGGCTGACCACCCAAGGATCAAACTCGCTCTCGCGCCGTGCAATCGCCAACGCCCACTCGGGTGAGATATCCAGCGATCGCTTCGCTATCGGGTGCAGCGCATAATAGGCCCGCGGCAGCACGATCCCGCGCGACGCTGCCTCTTTGCCCGCCATCACAGCCAGATGGGGCTCGTTCATTGTGAGCATCGCATCCCCAAGAGCGACCAGCTCCTGCTCGGACAGTGTCTCGGCCATCTGAATCACGAACCGCTCGGCCAAAGACCGCTCGTTCGCCGCGATCAAAACACTCGCTGCCTCGAATAGAGACGAGCCAACAAAGGCCGAGCTGGTCCAGTTAGGATCAATCGGACCACCGGCCAAAGCTTCATCAAACGGCAAACCCGCGCGCTCCGCCGCCAACAATCCGTAGAAACTCGTTTGCTGTGTGCCCGCCGTTTCGAAAGCGAGCTGCGCGGCAGTCATATCCCCCAGCGCCTCGTAGGCGCGGCCAATCCAGTAACCTGCCCGTCCCTTGGAAATCGGGCTATCGACATTCATAGCTAGCGCTTTGAAGTGCTCGAGTGCCTTGGCGGGATCCTGCAGGTAGCGCAGAGCGATATACCCCGCGAGCCACTCCAGATCCGCCCAATTCGAGCCACCAGTCAGATGGTGGCTGGCTGCGAGCCGATACGCGACGGAGGGAGTCCCCTCGCGCAATTCGCGGCGCACAAGAACGCGGCGCAGATAGGCCCAGTTTTCAGGCTGCCCCAGCAGTTCGACTCGCTCTGACCGCTCGAGCAACAGGTCGCGGGCACTGTCGGTGTAATTCTTATCGAATCGCCATTTGAAACGATCGTGACTCAAACCGGCATCTCCACCTAACCGGTTGGGCACTGCTGCAATCAGGGCATCCACGTCCCCTTTGTCCGTCTGCAGCGCGATCCGCGCCGCCGCGAGAGCGCGCCAATCCTCGGACACCAGCGCCATCATCCGGCCTGCTTCGGGGTAGGCGCCCGCCCACAGAAGCATGTTCATCCGTGCCGTGTGATATTGCCCCAAGAGCTCTGCATACCGCTCTAGAAATGCCTCATGCGCCTCTGCATCCATATCCAGCGTGAGCCAAGCACGCACCAGCACGGCATCCGCCGACGCGCTATCCCCAGACGCGGTCAGAGCAGCCGCGTAGGCGAGCGCACCCATCCCTGTATCGGGCGTATGTGATTGAAAAAACTGCAAGGTTTGCGCAGCATCAGCCTGATCAGAAATGATCTCTTCCGTGCGCTTTTTCAGCAGGGGAATGCCCGGCCAATCGGATCGGCGCCCCAGAAAGTCCAGCACCAGATCCGCGTTGCCCTCACCAGAGCGCAAGTAGTGCCACAGAACGATGTCCGTCCCGACCTGTCCGTCTTTTTGGGCAAGGGTCAGTGCACTCGACCAGTCTTTGGCGCGGACCGCATCCAAAGCAAGGTCCATAGTGTGTGGCGGGCGCAGGTCCGCCAGCGCAACAGTTGGGATCAGTGCCGCGCAAAAAGCGGCGCCGGTCCACCAGCGTTTCAAGGTTTGGGTCATGCTGCTCAGCCAATTTTTCGTATAATCCTATCAGTGATCGGCTGGTTCGCAATTCACAAACTTGGCAAGGCCACGCCGCCTTGGTATGGGGCGCTGCACAGATGCAGCCCGCAGTGGGTCCGCACGATTATTCTAAAGGAGCGTGTCATGTTCAAAGGTTCTATTCCTGCCCTAGTCACGCCGTTCAAGAACGGCGAGCTGGATCTGGAGACCTTGAAGAAACTTGTCGACTGGCACGTTGATCAGGGCAGCCACGGTCTGGTGCCCGTCGGAACCACCGGCGAGAGCCCGACCCTGAGCCACGAAGAGCACGAAACCGTCATCGAAGAGGTGGTCAAAGCCGCCGCTGGCCGCATCCCTGTGATCGCAGGCGCAGGCAGCAACAACACCCGCGAAGGCATTCGTCTGGTCCAGCACGCCGAATCGGTGGGCGCGGACGCGGTTCTGGTTGTGACCCCCTACTACAACAAGCCGACCCAAGCGGGCATGATCGCGCACTTCACCGCGCTGCACGAAGCCTGCGCGCTGCCGATCGTGATCTACAATATCCCCGGCCGTTCGGTCATCGACATGACCCCCGCGACCATGGGTGAACTGGCCAAGTTGCCGCGCATCATTGGTGTCAAAGACGCAACCGGCGACATCAGCCGCGTCAGCAAGCAGCGTGCGTCCTGCGGCGCAGACTTCTGTCAGCTGTCAGGCGAGGATGCGACCGCTCTGGGCTTTAACGCACATGGCGGCGTTGGCGCGATCTCGGTCACCGCGAACGTTGCACCGAAGCTCTGCGCAGAATTCCAAGAAGCCACTCTGGCAGGCGATTTCGCCAAGGCGTTGGCCTATCAGGACAAACTGATGCCGCTACACGAAGCGATCTTTATCGAGCCGGGCGTTTCGGGCGCGAAATACGCGATGTCGCGTCTGGGCCTGTGTGACGAAGAAGTCCGCCTGCCCCTGCTGCCGATCAGCGGTGAAACCCGCGCCAAGATCGACATGGCGATGGCACACGCCGAACTGATCTAACGTTTCTGGGCCACAGCCTCGCGCCACTCACCCGGCGCGAGGCCGTCCAGTGACCATTCACCGACTTTTGCCCTGATCAGCCGCAGTGTGGGATGCCCCACTGCGGCTGTCATTCGTCTGACCTGTCGGTTTTTGCCTTCGGTGATCGTCAGCGCGATCCAGCTATCGGGCACGGATTTGCGCACACGAATCGGCGGAGTACGTTCCCACAGGTCTTCGGGTTCATCGATCAGCTCGCATTGCGCGGGGCGGGTCAGGCCATCCTTCAACTCAACCCCTTTGCGCAGGGCAGCGATGGCGGCGGCATCAGGGATGCCTTCGACCTGGGCCCAATAAGTCTTGGGCATCTTGTTCTTGGGATTGCTGATCCGCGCCTGCAGCTTGCCGTTGTTGGTCAGCAAGAGCAGCCCTTCGCTATCTCGATCCAGACGGCCCGCGGGATACACCCCCGGCACGCAGATGTAGTCGGACAGCGTTGCCCTTGGGCCGTCCGCATTTCCGCGATCGGTGAATTGGGTCAGAACGTCATAGGGTTTGTTGAACAGGATCAAGCGCGTCATGGAATTTGGCCTACAGCGGGGAACGCGGCCATGCAACGCTTCTTGGATTTCGCGCGTTAGGCCCCATATGCCCATTCCCAAGAGTGGACAGCCCCTCAAGACCCCTGTAACACAACGCGACCATGGCCAATAAACAAACCAAATCTGACCCGAACTACAAAGTCATCGCCGAAAACCGGCGTGCCCGCTACGACTATGCCATCGAGAATGACATAGAGTGCGGCATCCAACTGTATGGGTCCGAGGTGAAATCCCTGCGCCAAGGCGGCTCCAACATCGCCGAAAGCTATGCCAGCGTCGAAGATGGCGAGTTGTGGTTGATCAACAGCTATGTCGCCCCCTACGAGCAGGCAAAGACTTGGGGGCACGAAGAACGTCGCCGCCGCAAATTGCTGGTCTCGCGCAAGGAAATGGCCGACCTGTGGAACCTGACCCAGCGCAAGGGCATGACCCTTGTTCCGTTGGTGATGTACTTCAACCACCGCGGCATTGCGAAGCTCAAGATCGGCATCGCCAAGGGTAAGAAGAACGTCGACAAACGCGCCACAGAGGCGAAACGCGACTGGAATCGCCAGAAGAGCCGTCTGCTGAAACAGAACGGGTGATACCTCGTATCACGCGAAACTGTGGAAAAACGGGGCCTTTTCGCCCCCCCACACCACCGTCCATGCTTGCAGCAGACCCCTGTTGCGCGTTACAGAACACCGTATTTTCTAGGATCGCTGTCTTCTGAGGGAGGGTGAGGTATGGACAACCCCAAAGTGATTGTCTCGACCGAGTGGCTGGCTGCGCACCTGCGTGACCCTGATTTGCGCATTATCGATGCTTCTTGGTACCTGCCCAACATGGGCCGCGACCCCAAGGCAGAGTACGAAGCCTGCCACATCCCGAACGCCCGCTTCTTTGACATCGACGAAATCAGCGACCAGCGCTCGGACCTGCCGCACATGGCGCCGCCCGTGGAAAAGTTCATGTCCCGCCTGCGGGCGATGGGCGTAGGCGACGGCCATCAGGTCGTAGTTTATGACGGCATGGGCCTGTTTTCTGCCGCGCGCGTGTGGTGGCTGTTCCGCCTGATGGGCAAGATGGACGTTGCTGTTCTGGACGGCGGTCTGCCCAAGTGGGTCGCCGAAGGCCGCGAAACCGAAGACTTGCCCCCGATCCTGCGCGATCGCCACATGACCGTGACCCGTCAGAACCAGATGGTCAAAGACGTGACCGAGGTATCTTCGGCCGCGAAGCTTGGCGATTGGGTTATCGTGGATGCCCGCGCCGCCGACCGTTTCCGCGGCGAGGTCGAAGAACCCCGTCCCGGCCTGCGCGCTGGCCACATCCCCAATTCGCGGAACGTCTTTTTCAAGGACGTGCAAAACGCTGACGGCACCATGAAGTCGCCGGACGCGCTGAAATCCGTCTTCGAACAGGCAGGCGTTGACCTAAGCAAGCCTGTCATCACCAGCTGCGGTTCGGGTGTGACCGCAGCCGTCCTGAACCTCGCGATGGAGCACATGGGCAAGACCGATCATGCCCTGTACGACGGCTCCTGGGCCGAATGGGGCGCATTCCCCACCCTTCCTATTGCCACCGGAGAGGCATAATGTTTTCCAACCTCAAACCCCAACCCGCAGATAAAATTCTGGCGCTGATGGCAGCGTACCGCGAGGATCCTCGCGACCAGAAGATCGACCTTGGCGTCGGCGTTTACAAAAACGCCGAGGGCGTCACCCCCGTGATGCGCGCAATCAAGACCGCCGAGAAACAACTGTGGGAGGTTGAGACAACCAAGAGCTACACCGGTCTGGCTGGCGATCCCGCATTCTCGGATGCGATGATCAATCTGGTTCTGGATGGCGTTGTGGCTCGCGATCGTATCGCGGCTGTTGCGACCCCCGGCGGCACCGGCGCAGTTCGTCAAGGCTTTGAGGCGATCCGTCTTGCGAACCCCGACGCCCGCGTTTTCGTGTCGGACCCCACTTGGCCGAACCACCTGAGCATCCTGAAGTTCATCGAGATGCCCACCGTCACCTACCGCTACTTCGACGAGGAGTCGGGCGGCGTGAACTTTGACGGCATGATGGAAGACCTGAACCAGCTGCAAAAGGGCGACGTTGTTCTGCTGCACGGCTGCTGCCACAACCCGACCGGTGCGAACCTGACTCTGGACCAGTTCCAGACAGTCGTGGACAAACTGAACGAAGTTGGCGCCGTTCCCATGATCGACATCGCCTATCAGGGCTTTGGTGACGGTCTGGAAGAAGACGCAGCAGCCACCCGCCTGGTTGCCAAAAGCTGCCCCGAAACCATCATCGCGGCCTCGTGCTCCAAGAACTTCGGTGTGTACCGCGAGCGCACCGGCTGCCTGATGGCGATCTCGGAAAATGCGGCTCAGACTCCTGTGACCCAGGGCACGCTGGCCTTCCTGAACCGCCAGAACTTCAGCTTCCCGCCCGATCACGGCGCGCGTCTGGTGACCATGGTTCTGACCGACGATGCCCTGCGCACCGAATGGCAGACAGAACTGGAAGAAGTCCGTCTGTCGATGCTGGGTCTGCGCGAGCAGCTGGCCAATGAACTGAAGCGTCTGTCGAACTCTGACCGCTTTGACTTCATTGCCCGTCACCGCGGCATGTTCTCGCGTCTGGGCCTGTCGCCCGAGATCGTCGAGAAGATCAAAGCTGACTTCGGCATCTACATGGTTGGCGACTCGCGCATCAACATCGCGGGCCTGAACCAAACCACCGTGCCTCTGCTCGCTGACGCGATCATCAAAGCCGGCGGCTAAAAAATTATTGGGAACCTCTTGGTTGTTAAATGCATTCCATTATCCGAATGCATAAGACACATGTCAGGAGGTTCCCATGTTTACGCGCGAGAGTCCGTCGAACGGCCCGAACAGCCCCAAGGTTGTCGGCTTTTACGAAAAGGTCACGGGCTCGGTCCAATATATCTGTATCGACGAAGCGACCAAGAAATGCGCCGTGATTGACACGGTTCTGGATTTCGACCCCGCCCATGCCCGCACTTCGACCAGCAGCGCACAGACCGCACTAGACTATATCGAAGCGAACGGCCTGACGCTGGAGTGGATCCTTGATACACACCCACACGCCGACCACCTAATGGCCTCTGCCTGGCTCAAAGAGCAGACAGGCGTGCAAACAGCGATCGGCGAGAAAACCCGAGATATCGCAAAGCTGTGGGCCGAGTATTACAACCTACCCGATGCCTTTGAGCCCGAGCGGGACTTTGACCATCTGTTTGCAGATGGCGACACCTTCAAGATCGGTAATCTGGATGTCCGCGTCATGCTGTCCCCCGGCCATACGCTGGGGTCCATCACGTATATCGTGGGCGATGCGGCCTTTGTGCATGACACCTTCATGTACCCTGACAGCGGGACAAGCCGTGCAGACTTCCCCGGTGGATCGTCCAAAGACCTGTGGGACTCGCTCCAGGCCATTCTGTCGCTGCCAGACAACACGCGCCTTTATATCGGCCATGACTACCCGCCCGTGGGCGATCGCGAAGACCCCGCATGGGAAGCGACGGTTGCTGAGCACAAAGCCAACAACAAGCACCTGAGCGGCGGCGTCACCGAAGCCGAGTACCGGAAGGTGCGCGATGAACGCGACGCATCGCTCAGCTTGCCGAGCCAGATGATGTACGCTCTGCAAGTCAACCTGCGCGGAGGCCGCCTGCTGCCGCCCGAAGATGACGGGCGCCAATACTTCAAAATTCCAGCGAACTACTTTTAAGCAAGGACTGACCATGCAAACCGAAAACACTGTAAACGGCATGCTCGAAACGTGGACTGTAGACGAGGTGCAAGCCGCGTTCGACAAGAACGAAATCGTTTTGATCGATGTACGGACCCCGCAGGAATACATGTTTGAACATGTCGAAGGCGCTTTGCTGATGCCGATGGCCTTCTTTGATGCCCAGAAACTGCCGACCCAAGACGGCAAACGCATCGTATTCCATTGCGGCTCTGGCATGCGCAGCGAAAAGGTTGCTCGCGCAGCGCTGGACGCCGGCATGACCCCAGTTGCACACATGGGCGGCGGCTTCGGCGCATGGAAGACCGCCGAGAAGCCCTACATGGGCACGGATATGGCCAGTGGCGCACCGCAGCGCAAAGGCTAACAGACACCACCAGACACAAAAAATCGGGCGCCACTTGGGCGCCCGATCTGTTTTCCGACTTTCGAAGGTCTGATTAGAGCTTCGAGAATTCGGGGTAGGCTTCCATGCCCAGTTCCGCTTTGTCGAGACCGTTGATCTCTTCTTCTTCGGTGACGCGCAGGCCCATAATCATGTTCAGGATGAACCAGACAACGCCCGAAGCAACAACGGTGAAGATACCAACAACTACGATGCCGTAGAGCTGTGCGCCGATGGTTGCGTCGCCGTTCGACAGAACAACAGCGATGGTGCCCCAGATGCCGCAGATCAGGTGAACAGGGATCGCGCCAACAACGTCGTCAATCTTCAGCTTGTCCAGCATGGGAACTGCGAAGACTACGATAACGCCGCCGATCATGCCGATGATGGTCGCCAGACCCAGAGTGGGGGTCAGGGGCTCTGCAGTGATCGAAACCAGACCTGCCAGTGCGCCGTTCAGGACCATGGTCAGGTCGACCTTTTTGTACAGAACTTGGGTCAGGATCAGGGCCGCGATTGCGCCGCCAGCTGCTGCTGCGTTGGTGTTCGAGAAGATGCGCGATACGTCGGTTACGTCACCAACAGTACCCATTGCCAGCTGCGAACCGCCGTTGAAGCCGAACCAACCGAGCCACAGGATGAACGTACCCAGAGTTGCGAGGGTCAGGTTCGAACCGGGCATGGGAACAACGCGGCCATCTTTGGAGAATTTGCCGATACGGGGGCCAAGGATCAGCGCGCCGGTCAGAGCAGCCCAACCACCTACCGAGTGCACAACAGTCGAGCCAGCGAAGTCGAGGAAGCCGTTTGCGTCCAGGAAGCCACCGCCCCATTTCCACGATGCCTGCAGCGGGTAGATGATGCCGGTCAGGATGATGGTGAAGATCAGGAAGGGCCACAGTTTGATACGCTCGGCCAGGGTGCCCGAAACGATCGATGCGGTTGCGGCACAGAACATCAGCTGGAAGAAGAAGTCCGAACCGGTCGATGCGTAGCCATAGTCGTCAGCTGCATCGCGGGTGATGCCAACAGCTTCGAGGATCGCAACGCCCCAGACGCCGGACAGAACGCCGTCAACAGCCCAGGTGCCGAGCGGGTACATCAGGTTGTAACCGATCAGGTAGTAGAAGATCGCGGAGAGCGAGAAGAGCGCAACGTTCTTGGTACACTGCATAGCAACGTTCTTGGAGCGAACGAGGCCTGCTTCGAGCATCGCAAAGCCGGCAGCCATGAAGAATACGAGGAAACCGCCAACGAGGAACAGCAGCGAGTTCAGGATAAAGATGGAGTCAGAGCTGGCATCAACGCCGGGGGTGGCGTCCTGAGCCAGACCCAGAGTCGGCAGAACAGCAGCAGCTGCAGCCAACGGAAGGATTTTGTTCAGTTTCATTTGACTATTGGTCCCTAGTTACGCGCTTACAGAGCGTCTTCGTTGGTTTCGCCGGTGCGGACGCGGAGGGCGGCCTGCAGGTCGAGAACGAAAATTTTGCCGTCACCGATCTTGTCGGTCTTGGCGGTCTTCTGGATGGTTTCGACAACTTGGTCTGCCATCGAAGCTGCACATGCGATCTCGAGCTTGATCTTCGGCACGAAATTGACGGCATATTCTGCACCACGGTAGATCTCGGTATGGCCCGACTGGGAGCCGAAGCCTTTGATCTCGGTTACCATCATGCCGCGCACGCCGATCGAAGTCAGTGCTTCACGGACCTCTTCGAGCTTGAACGGTTTAATTGTTGCAATGATGAATTTCACCTTGGTCCCCTTTGATTGGCAGACGTTGCTGCGGGTTGCTCCGGCAGAAAGGCGGGAATCCGCCATTGCAACAAGTCGGACGGCAGGTTTGGTCAGTCCTTTTGGAGTCTTAATGATTATTTTTTGTGCAGTTTATTTTCAATGCACACTAATTGGGCGATTTAAAAACGATCAAACCTAGGTGATGGTCTCTACAAGGCACCCTTTTGGCGATAAATTGGCCGCAAAATGAACCAACGAGCAGCCCATCATGGTAAATCGCCCTCGCGGTAGCGGCAGGCTTGTCGCTGAAAAACGCACTTCCCAATCTCGGACGACTTCTGACAGAAAGAAAGCCGCCCCGAAGAAAACAAAGCCGAAAAGTGCCCGCAAGGCGCGGAACGCGCCCAAGCGTGGTCTGATTTCGGGCATGTTCTTTGGCTTTTTCGGGCTGATCTGGCGCGTTCTGTGGGGATTCGGCTGGCGGATCGGCATGGTGGTGTCCCTGCTTATCGGCGCTGGCGTTCTTTATATATATACGACACTGCCTCCGGTGTCGGAACTCGTGGATGGCCGCGCGCGGGGCTCTGTCACGCTGATGGACCGCAACGGGGCTGTCTTTGCGTGGCGCGGCGATCAGTTCGGCGGGATGATCACGGCAGACACCGTATCCCCCTATTTGCGGGACGCCATCGTCGCGACGGAAGACAAACGCTTCTACTACCACATCGGCGTGGATCCGATAGGTATCGCCAGCGCAGTGAAGATTAACTTAAGCGAAGGGCGCGGTCCCCTGTCCGGTCACGGCGGTTCGACCATCACTCAGCAAACGGCCAAATTGCTTTGCCTTGGCGTGCCATTCGATCCGAACGGCGGCATGACCGAAGCCGAGTACGAGAATGACTGCCGCCAGACAACTCTATGGCGCAAGATCAAGGAGGCTGTCTTTGCTTTGTCCATGGAGGCCAAGTACTCCAAAGACGAAATCCTGACGATTTATATGAACCGCGCCTTCCTCGGCGCTGGGGCACGTGGGTTCGAAGCAGCTTCTCAGCGGTATTTCGGCAAATCGGCGTCGGCGGTCACGCCTGCCGAATCGGCCATGCTGGCGGGGCTGCTCAAGGCCCCCACGCGCTATGCTCCGACGAACAATCTGGAACGCTCCCAACAGCGTGCTGGCATCATCGTCGGTCTGATGGAGGATCAGGGCTACCTAACCACCTCTCAGGCGAGCACCGCGCGCACCAACCCTGCGCAACTGTCCGAAGCGGCCGAGGCCAAGGCCGGAGGCTACTTTGCTGACTGGGTGATGTCTGACGGTCCCGAATTCTTTACCCGCGAGACGACAGAGGATGTGATCATCAAGACCACCCTTGACCAGCGCATTCAGAAGGCTGCCGAAGATGCGATGAAGCAGATCTTTGAGGAGAAGGTAAGCGAGGGGTCTAAAGCGCAGGCAGCCATTGTAGTCATGAGCGCGGATGGCGCCGTGCGCGCTATGGTCGGCGGACGCAAGACCCAAGTGAGCGGCGTGTTCAACCGCGCTACCTCGGCCAAGCGGCAAACTGGCTCGGCGTTCAAACCCTTTGTCTACGCGACAGCGCTGGAGCTCGGTCACCACTGGAACTCAACCGTGGTAGACGAACCTTATACCATCGACATTCCTGGTAGCGGTCCTTGGTCACCCGAGAACTACACGCGCAAACACTATGGCCGTGTGACACTGGAATATGCGCTGGCCAACTCTCTAAACATTCCTGCGGTTAAAGTTTCAGAGGCTGTCGGACGCGAGAATGTTCGCCGAATTGCTTCTGATTTCGGGATCGACAGCGATCTGGCCGAAGGTCCGGCGCTGGCACTCGGAGCTTCTGAATCTACTCTGATCGAAGTCACTGGCGCCTACGCGGGCATTCTGAACGGCGGCTCGTCGGTAGAACCTTACGGCCTGACTGAACTTCGCCTGCTCGAGGATAACGAGCCTGTCATGGGCACCGAGGGCGGCATTGGCGAGCGTGTGATCCGCGAAGAGGCTGCGCGCGAATTGATTTATATGATGTCGAAGGTCGTGAGCGAAGGCACAGGCGGACGTGCAAAGCTGCCTGATGGCCGCGAAGCCGCCGGCAAGACTGGCACCACATCTGCAGCGCGCGATGCGTGGTTCGTAGGCTTCACTGCGGATTACGTGGCCGGGGTCTGGATGGGCTACGACGACAACACACCGCTCAAAGGCGTGACAGGTGGCGGCTTGCCCGCCGAGATCTGGCGCGAAACCATGACCCGCGTGCACGACGGAATGCCTGCCAAACCGCTGCCCATGCTGCGTCCTGCTCCGGCGCCTGCTCCGCAAAACCGCGAACTGCCTGCCCCGAGCAATCGGCAGACGTCAGAAAATCCGGTAGATACTGTGCTGCGGGACGTCCTGAATTCGATCTTCGGCGCGGGCAATTAACCCGCGTCGGATTCGGTTTTTTCCGGCTCTTCGGTCAGAACCTCTGGCGTCTCGCTTTCGGGCGGGACGCTTTCTTCATCGGGAACGACGGCTTTTGCAGGCTCCACAATGTCGCTCTCGGCTTCGGGCGCAGCTTGTGCTTCGACAGGAATTGAGTCTGTCACTGGGTTTGAAGCATCCGGATCAGGACAGCTGTCATATTTGAACGCATACCCGTCCCATACCATGATCAATCCGTCATCAGCGCCATGTACCATCATAGCACGTGCCGTCCATGCCCCGTCTTCGCTAGAGCAGCGCATCGTATAGAGCACTGCATCCATGTCATTGACAGGCACAGGGTCTGTCATGTTGCAGGTGGACTCGACACCGTAGAAGACATCTTCTTCGATCTTGAGCGCGCCACCATCAACACCAACAAGCGAGCAGTCCGAATCTGCCGCTTGCCGGTAAATTCCATCAAATTCAGCTGAAACTGCGGTCGCTGCCATCAGAATGACGGCGGCCGCAGGAAAAGCATTGTGCATCAGCCCGCCTTTTTCAGATCCGCGATCAGGGCGTTGAGGTCGCCACCGCGACGGTCCAGCATAGCGCCAATCTCTTCGCGCTCTGTCAGCAAAAGGTTCACGCCTTCGATGAACATGTTGAAGAAAAGGTCTTTGCCGGATTTGTCGGACACCAAGAAGGTCACGTCAAAGGGTGCAGAGTTCGGCAAGTAGGCCAGCGTTTTGACTTCGTAAAAGCTTTTGACAGCTTTGGTCTGCTGCACTTCGAGGCGACCACCCGCGAATTCTTGGAAACGCTTGCCGTACTTGCGCGAGATGTAGCCCGTGAATGCGTCAGTAAAGGCATTCAACTGCGCGCCGCTTGCCGAGCGGGCCGCAACCCCAAGCGTGTAGCGCGCGATGGTCGGCACATCCGAGTATCGAACAAAGATGTTCTCAAACTGGCTAATCATCGCAGATTGAGACTGCCCCGAGGCAATAACGCTGTTGATTTGTCCAACAACGCTATTGATCAGTTTTGTGGCGTTCGCCTCGGTCAGCGCGAAAGCTGGAAGCGCCGAGGCAAGCGAGAGAGCCGACGCGCCAAAAAGGACGCCGCGGCGGGTCATAGAATTATTCAGCATAAGGGTCCTCGTAAGGATCAAAGTAGAAATCGTCTTGCGAATCCGAGCCGCTGGCACTTTGGCCCAGCTCGAAACGTCTGTTCTGAATATAGAGCAGTCGGCTCTGAGCGTAACTGTCGGCGCTGTCATAAAGAGTTGAACTGATCGTTTCATCATAACGGTAACGATCATCCAAAAGCTCTGCCGCGTTCAGACCGCGACGGGCGGCTGTGTAGTACAAGGGCGTGAACAGGGTGACAGGGTTGATGGCGGCATCAACCACCGTGCCCGCGAAATCACGCTCTGTTGATGGGCCAAGCAAGGGGACAGACAGGTACGCACCCTCTTTGAACCCCCAGACGTGCAAGGTTTCACCGAAATCTGTGTCCATATCGGGCAAACCCATCTTGGTTGCGGGGTCTAGTAGCCCTGCCAAACCAAAGGTGGAGTTGATGACAAAGCGGAACCCGTTGTTCAGCGCCAACTTGCCGTCAGCCTGTAGCAGGCCGTTCAGGACCTCTGACGGGAGGGTCAGGTTGTCGGCAACATTAGAGACGCCTTGGCGCACAGGGTTCGGCACAATTGTGCCATAGGTCATCGCAGCAGGGCGCACGAACGCGGTGTCCGTACCCTTGTTCAGCTCATGCAGATTGCGGTTCACCTTTTCGTAGGGGTCCGCAACTAATTGGCCCGGCTCAGGCGAAGCACATGCGCCCAGAAATCCGAGCGCACCAACAGCAAACAAAGGCGCGAAGCGCGCAACAAAAAAACGAAGGAACTTAGGAGCTGGCACGGGTCTTCCTGTCAATAAAGTCTCGGCATCAACTACGCATTAATTCAGGATTGCCTAGTGTAGCCTTGGCGTTTCTTTCGAAATTGTGTTTTAACGATTACTATTCCAAAGTCTCAATGGCATAGTTTCTCAAATTAATAACTAGCGGTTTTCCATCCATGGCACAGCCAAGACCCGCCCCTGGTCGCGATGAATTGATCAAAGCGCGACAGGAATTTCGGCCCCTGTTCTGGGCAGTGGGGTTGTTTAGCGTGTTCGCTAACCTCCTTATGCTCACCGGTCCACTCTACATGCTTCTCGTGTACGATCGTGTTCTCGGCAGCAGATCCGAGGCTACGCTCCTCGCTCTGACCCTTTTGATCGTCTTTCTCTTTATTATCATGGGCGCGCTCGACGTCAGCCGCGGGCGTATTATGGCCCGTATTGGCGCACGCTTCCAGAACCGGCTCGAGCGCCGCGTTTACGAGGCGAGTCTTCGCCGCGCCGCGCTCGACCCCAACTCCAGTAATGCGCAAACCGGTCTTCGCGATTTAGAAGCGGTACAACGCATGCTTGCTTCGCCCGGTTTGATGGCGATGTTCGACCTTCCATGGACGCCTATTTTTCTGGCAGGCATCCTGATCTTCCACTACTCGCTGGGCCTGCTGGCCTTGGGCGGTGGGGCAATTCTGGTCGCATTGGCCCTGATTAACCAACGGATGTCGCGCCGCCCGATGCTCAAAAGCATCGAAACCAGCCAGAAGGCTGAAATTCTAGGGGACCATCTGCGGAATGAAGCCGAGATGCTGCAAGCCCTCGGGATGCGCGGTGCCAGCTTCAAGCGGTGGAAGGCCACTCGGGATGAAGCGCTGGCGCAGCAAGTCGGTGCAAACGACATCTCGGGCAGCTTCTCGTCGATTACCAAAACATTCCGCCTGTTACTCCAATCAGCCATGCTGGGGTTGGGCGCATATCTCGTGCTGCAGAACCAGCTGACCGCTGGCGCCATGATTGCAGGTTCAATCCTGATGGGTCGCGCGCTAGCCCCGATCGAGATGGCGATTGGCCAATGGCCCGTGGTGCAGCGCGGGATGAAGGGCTGGTCGAACCTGTCCGAACTCTTGTCCTCTGTCCCACCCGAGGCCGAGCGTACCCCACTGCCGCGCCCCAAAGCTGTTCTGTCCGTAAATCAGGTCACCGTTATTCCCCCCGGAGAAAAGCAAGCCGCCCTGCGCATGGTCAGCTTTGACTTGCAACCGGGCCAAGCGGTTGGCGTGGTGGGCCCATCGGGCGCAGGTAAATCGACACTCGCTCGTGCGCTGACCGGCATCTGGCGTCCCGCTGGCGGTAAAATCCGTCTGGATGGCGCTGCTCTGGATCAGTTTGATCCGGACGTGTTGGGTCAGCTGATCGGCTATTTGCCGCAGCGCGTCCAACTCTTTGATGGGACGATCACTGAAAACATCGCGCGCCTGTCAGAGAACCCAGACCCCAAGCAAGTCGTCGAAGCCGCGCAACGCGCTGCCGCGCACGACATGATCCTGAAGCTGCCCGACGGCTACGACACCCGTGTCAGCCAGTTGGGGGGACGGCTGTCCGGTGGTCAAATTCAGCGCATCGGCCTGGCACGCGCGCTTTATGGCGATCCCGTCCTTCTGGTGCTCGACGAGCCGAACTCAAACCTCGACAACGAGGGGTCAGAGGCTGTGAACGCCGCCATCCGCCGCATGAAAGCCGAAGGCAAAGCCGCGCTGATTATGGCGCACCGGCCCGCAGCCATTCAGGAATGTGACCTGATCCTCATGCTCGAAGGCGGAGGACGCCGCGCCTTTGGCCCCAAAGACGAAGTCCTGCGTAGCATTTTGCAAAATCACCAAGATGTCGCTTCTGCACGCCCCGGAGGTGTCACATGAGCAAATCATTTTCCGCACGCACGCCGATGACAATTGGCGCTGTCGCGCTCGCTATTCTCGTTTTTGGTTTTGGCAGTTGGGCCACTCTGGCCGAACTCTCTGGCGCGGTTGTCGCCAGCGGCCGGATCGAAGTGGATCAAAACCGGCAGGTCGTTCAGCACCTTGACGGTGGCGTAGTTGCCGAAATCGCAGTCGACGAAGGCCAGATGGTCGAAAAGGACGCGCTTCTCATCCGCTTGGACCCGACGCTTTTGCAGTCGGAACTGGCGATCATCGAGGGACAGCTTTTCGAAGTGATGGCCCGTCGTGGTCGTCTCGAAGCAGAGCAACACCAAGCGGACGAAATCGACTTTGATCCGCTGCTACTGGAACAAGCCGCCCTGCGCCCAGAGGTACAAGAGCTGGTGGACGGCCAAAAGAACCTGTTTCTGGCCCGCCGCGAGTCCGTTGCGAACGAAGTGGAGCAGCTAAAGAAGCGCCGCATCCAGACCGAAGAACAGCTTGTTGGCATTGAAGCCCAGATTGCGGCGATCGACACCCAAGAAGAACTGCTCGCCTCGGAACTGTCAGGGCAGCAGCGATTGCTGGACCAGGGCCTCGCCCAGACCGCCCGCGTAATGTCCTTGCAACGCGAAGCGGCGAGCCTCACCGGTGATCGGGGCGAACTTCTGGCGCTACAAGCCCAGTCCGAAGGCCGCATCACCGAGATCGAGATCGAGATCCTGAAGCTCAGCAGCCGTCAGCGCGAAGAGGCGATCAGCGAACTTCGCGACATTGGCGCCAATGAACTGAGCCTACGCGAACAACGTCGTTCGATCCTCGAACAACTTAGCCGCCTGGACATCCGCGCGCCTGTTTCGGGGATCGTGTATGGCATGTCGGTGTTTGCGGAACGGTCGGTCATTCGGCCAGCAGATCCACTGCTCTATCTGATCCCGCAGGACCGTCCCTTGGTCATCACGGCGCAGGTACCAACCATCCACATCGACAAGCTTTTGCTTGGTCAGGATGTGACCCTACGCTTTGCCGCATTGGATCAAAGGACGACGCCCGAACTCTTTGGCCACGTTGTCAAGATCTCGGCTGACGCCTTCGAAGACGAGCAAACCCGTGCCAGCTACTACCGGACGGAAATTCTGCTGAACGACGGAGAGCTCGCGCGGCTTCCCGAGGGGACGTCTTTGATCCCCGGCATGCCCGTCGAAACCTTCATCCGGACAGCAGACCGGACCCCGCTGGTCTACCTCACGAAACCTTTGACGGATTATTTCGCAAAAGCGTTCCGAGAGAGCTGATCTGGACTATCGCGATGGTGCGTTCCCCGCTAGCGTCCGCTCAAAAGCACTAGCAAGGAGCGCACCATGACCGGAAAAATCGAAGCCCGTCTCACGGAACTTGGCATCACTTTGCCCGATGCCCCCGCGCCGGCGGCCAACTACGTCCCATTTGTGCAGGTCGGTGATCTAGTCCACATTTCAGGACAGATCAGCAGTGATGAAAATGGCCTGATCACAGGCAAACTGGGTGCCGATCTGGACACCGCAGCAGGTGCCGCCGCCGCCAGCCGCTGCGCGCTGAGCCTGCTGGCCCAAGCCAAGGCGGCCTGTGGCGGCGACTTGGATCGCGTTGTGCGTCTGGTCAAACTGGTCGGTTTTGTGAACTCGACTGCAGACTTCACCGAACAGCCCAAAGTGGTTAACGGTGCCTCTGACCTCATGGTCGAGGTTCTGGGTGACGCGGGCCGTCATGCGCGCTCTGCCGTATCCGCGGCCAGCCTGCCCCTTGGTGTCGCTGTAGAAATCGAAGCGATCTTTCAGATCCAATGACCGCGCTAGACCCGCGATTTCTAGGGCGTCCCATTGCACACCGTGCCCTGCACGGTCCGGGGCGCCCGGAAAACAGCCGTGAGGCGATCGAGGCAGCATGCCAAGCTGGGTTCGGGATTGAGATCGACCTGCAACTCAGCGCGGACGGTCAGGCCATGGTCTTTCACGACTATGACCTACGACGTCTGACAGCGGCCTCTGGTCCTGTGCGTCAGCAGACATCAGCCACATTGCAAGCGATCCAAATAACCGGTGGCGAGACTGGTATTCCCACTCTGCCGCAGGTGCTGGAACAAGTTTCGGGCCGCGTCCCCCTGCTGATCGAGATAAAGGATCAGGATGGCGGTCTTGGCCGCAACATCGGGCCGCTTGAGCAAGCCACCGCGAAGGCGCTGGCAGGATACACGGGACCCGTGGCCCTGATGTCATTTAACCCCTACGCCGTAGCCCGAATGGCTGAGCTGTGCCCAGACATTCCGCACGGCCTCACAACCTGCGCCTACACCAAGGATGACTTTCCGCTGATCAAAGAAGCGCGCTTGGCCGAATTGCGCGACTTGTCAGAAGTAGAGGCTTTGAACTGCCGTTTTATCAGCCATAACCGCGCCGATCTGGACAATCCGCAGGTGGCCGCGCTGAAGGACAAAGGCATCCATATCCTGTGCTGGACCATCAAGAGCGCTCAACAAGAGGTCGAAGCCCGCCGCATTGCGGAAAATGTGACCTTTGAAAACTACATCCCCGCTTGATCCTGACAGGTAAGAGACCACCTTTGGCGTCGGGGGTACCGACATGGAAGAAACGATAGAAATCCGCATGTTGTCGTCGGTCGCGGAACTGTCCGAGGCCGAATGGGATGCCTGCGCATGTCCCGAGGCGCAAGATGGCGGCCGCCCGCTCGATCCGTTCACTACGTGGCGGTTCCTGAATGCTCTGGAGCAAAGTGGCTCTGTTGGTACTGGCACAGGCTGGGAGCCGCACTATCTGGCGGCAACCGTCGGCGGCATGCTGATTGGGGTCGCGCCTCTTTATGCCAAGGGGCACAGTCAGGGCGAATATATCTTTGACCATAATTGGGCCCATGCCTACGAGCGCGCAGGTGGCCACTATTATCCCAAGCTTCAGATCGCTGTCCCGTTCACCCCTGCAACGGGCCGCAGATTTCTGACACATCCGAATTTCACTGACAGCGCACGTTCCGCGCTAATGCAGGGCGCGATGCAGATTGCAGAGCAGAGCAATCTGTCCGGCGTCCACGCGACCTTCTGTACCGAAGACGAGGTCGCTGCGGGCAAGCTGCTTGGCCTGATGGGGCGCAAGAGCCAGCAATATCACTGGTTCAACGAAAGCTACGACAGCTTTGACGGCTTTCTTCAGGTCCTATCGTCGCGCAAACGCAAGAACATCCGCAAAGAGCGCGAAAGGGCAAATGCCTTTGGAGGCGACATTCACGTGCTGACAGGCGATCAGATCGAGCCCGAGCACTGGGACAGCTTTTGGCAGTTCTATCAGGATACGGGGGCACGGAAGTGGGGCACGCCCTACCTAACTCGTGCGTTCTTTGACATCGCCCACGAGACCTTGCGAGATGACATTGTTCTGATGCTGGCCGAACGCGATGGGCATTACGTCGCCGGTGCGTTGAACTTTCTGGGCCGCGACGTGATCTACGGTCGCTATTGGGGCTGCATTGAGGATCACCCCTGCCTCCATTTCGAACTGTGCTATTACCGTGCAATCGACTGGGCCATTGAGCATGGACTGTCCCGCGTAGAGGCAGGCGCCCAAGGGGATCACAAGCTGGCGCGCGGCTACATGCCAACGGTGACGCACTCTTTGCACTGGCTGACAGATCCTGGCTTGCGCAAGGCTGTGGCTCAGTTTCTGGCCGCCGAGGCCGCCGCCGTCGATGAAGAGATCGAGATCCTTACGGATTACGGTCCGTTTCGCAAAACCCAAGTGGAGGAACAAGAATGAGCAAACTACTCGAAGGCACAGACCGCACCGAAGCACTGGAAGAATTGTCAGAGGCTGGGTGGACCGTCGAAGAGTCCGGCAATGCAGTGACGCGGCAATTCAAGTTCAAAACATTCCCCGAGGCTCTGGGGTGGATGGTCCACATGGGTGTCATCGCTGAAAAGATGAACCACCATCCTGAATGGTCGAACGTCTACAATCGCGTCGATGTGCGGCTTACGACTCACGACGCGGGGGGGCTTACATCGCTCGACCTAGAGCTTGCGAGGAAGATGTCGCAGTAGGCAAACCATCCGCAAAGCGCACGAGCGCTTGGGCAAAGGTCGCGGGTTCCTCAAGATGTGGGCTATGGCCACTTGCAGAGAAACCAAGCGCACGCGCTTGCGGAGCCCGTTCAAGCATCCATTTGCGAACCTGACGGGGATAAATCTGGCTGTGCATACCGTAGCAAATTAACCAAGGGATCCGCAGTTGAGGGATGGTCGCGCGCTCGTCAGTCTTCATCATCGACGCCCACATTGCCTGCATCATTCCAGGGTTCTGACTAAGAACCAGTTCCAATGCGGCATCCACGGACTTATCATTATCCGATGCCGCACCGCTGAACATGCCACGCGCAATAGCACTTGCGCGCTTCTCCCAGTCGGTCTTGTAGGTCGGATCAGCAGCCTCGCGGCGTGTTTCCCGTAACAAACCGTAGGACCACTCTGGCCCGTTAGAAATCTTTGGTGACATATCGACCGTCACCAGCCCGCTTACCTTGTCCTGCCCGAAACGCGACAGGTAGCGCCATGCAATCAGTGCCCCCATCGACCAGCCAACCAGAATCACGTCTTCAAGTTTGAGGTCTAAGATGAGTTTATTCAGCGCTTCAGCGCTACGGGGAATATTTGGAGGCAGGTTTCGGCTTTGACCGTGACCCGGTAAGTCAGGAGCAATGCACCGAAATTGTGGTGACAACCGTTCCATCTGCCCAGAGAACACCGATCCATCCATGGTCCACCCATGAAGGAAGATTATTGGCCTGCCGGTGCCTTTGTCTCTGAAAAATGGAAGATCCACGAGAAGTCGAGCCAATCAAATTGCAATAAACTTGCGATATATTTAGCAACCTGAAGCCGAGACGCCAGCGCCGACTGTCCTGAAAATGGAAATATTAGATCACGTCCTTAACAGCGTAGCCTAAATAGGCCAACCGCAACAAAGCGCGCCGATTTTTGTTCAGCGGGAACCGCTTTGGCGGGTAGCTGACGAAATCCGGGAGCCCGTTCGACGAGCGCCCTGCCATGCGCGCGGCAATCTGCACCCCAGCATAACTGCCCATAGCAACGCCGTTACCATGCCACCCCATCGCCGCGAATACGCCGGTCATATCAGGCACCTCGCCCACAAAGGGAACGAGCGACGGCATCAGGCAAACAAGCCCTGACCACATGTGCGTCGCCTCGACCGATGTCCACGCGGGAAACATGCGGTCGAAGTGTTGGCGCATCTGGCGGCGTGTTGCCGCTTCGGCGCGCGGAGAGGAAGACAAGCCGCCGCGCATCCCGAACAGAAACCGTCCATTCGGCATAAGCCGGAAGTAATGCAGCAGCGTGCGCGTGTCATAGGCCATCAAGTCACTGGTCCACCCTTGCGCGTGCTGTTCCGCTTCAGAAAGCGGTCGGGTGACCATGACAGAGGACTGGGCCGGCAAATAACGTGCGGTCAGCCAATCGGGCAAATCATCGCTGCTGTAGCCATTGGATGCGATCAGGACAGTATCCGCCTCGACCCAACCTTCGGGGGTGTGGGCATGCCAGCGGTTGGCACCTTTGGTCAACTTTGTCACGGGAGTCTGACCGTAGATGCTGACGCCAAGCGAGTCCGCATGTCGGGCCAAGCCATCCACGTAGCGGCGCGGATTCAGGCCAAAGCCGACAGGCGTACGCATCCCGCCATGGAACCCGTGACCCGCAATCCCCATCGCCCGAAGGTCCTCGGCATCGAAAACCGTCTCATTCTCTGCCGCCAACTGCTTCATCGCTCTGGCGGAATGGGCCAACACGATCTCGCCGTCGGAATGCCGCTCAACGTCTAGAGCCAAGTCGCTGATACGCTGATCGACTAGGTGTATCGCTGCGACCTGCGCTGCATCCCACGCCTCTAGTGCCTCTGGGCCGTAGTGGCGAGCAATCGTAGCATCTTCGGCCTTGGCCCCGCCCATGCAACAGAAGCCCCCGTTCCTGCCAGAGGCCCCCCAGCCCGGAGATTCGGCATCTACAACGATGACAGAGGCGCCGCCCTGTACCAACTCGATTGCCGCGTTCAGACCGACGAAGCCTGCGCCAATAATAACGACATCCGCTTGGTGTGTGCCACGCAACACCGGCCAAGACCGCTGCGCTACGGTGCTATCCCAATAGCAGCCGTTTCGCACCGCGTCGGTGTACGCGTAGTCCTCGAAAACGCGACGCATCAAGTACGCTCGGCTGCACGGGCATCGGCTTCGGCGCGAGCGATGTTGCGTTTGCTGATCACTGAGAACCCAATGACCCCAACGGTCACGATCCCAATCATGATCGTCGATAGCGCATTAATCTCTGGGCTGACGCCCAAGCGCACAGAGCTGAAAATCTTGATCGGCAGTGTTGTAGCAGAGGGGCCTGCGGTGAAGCTGGCGATCACCAGATCATCTAGCGACAGTGTAAATGCGAGCAGCCAGCCAGAAATCACAGCAGGCATGATGATCGGCAGGGTCACGAGTCGAAATGCTTGGAACGGAGTACAGCCCAAATCCAGTGCGGCCTCTTCCAGCGACTTGTCAAAGCTAACAAGTCGCGAGCTGACGACGACACTAACATAGCACATGCTGAACGTCGTGTGCGCAAGCACAATCGTTAGCACTCCGCGGTCCAAGCCAATGCCGATAAACAAGAGTAGAAGCGACAAACCGGTGATTACTTCGGGCATCACAAGTGGGGCGTAGATCATGCCGGAAAACAGCGTCCGGCCAAAGAAGCGACCGCCGCGCACCATGACATGTGCCGCCATCGTTCCGAGCACCGTCGCGATGGTCGAGCTGATCACGGCGACACGCAAAGTCACCCATGCGGCATCCAGAAACGCCTCGTTCTGCATAAGCTCGCCGTACCACTTGGTCGAGAAGCCCGCCCAAACCGTCACCAGCTTGGATTCGTTGAACGAATAGATCACGAGGATCAACATCGGCAGATACAGGAACGCGAAGCCCAGCGTCAGGGAGGTCAGGTTGAACCAGCTGAAACGTCTCATCCGTCTGCCTCCCGCTGCTTTTGCTCGTTGCGTTGGAACAGAATGATCGGGATCACAAGGATCGCCAGCAGGATCACCGCCACTGCCGAGGCCACGGGCCAGTCGCGGTTGTTAAAGAACTCTTCCCACAGGACTTTGCCGATCATCAGCGTGTCCGATCCGCCCAAGAGCGACGGGATCACAAACTCGCCAATCGACGGGATAAAGACCAGAAAACAGCCCGCAATGATGCCGGATTTCGACAGGGGAAAGGTCACCAGCCAGAAAGCCTGCAGGCGCGAACAGCCAAGGTCTTCGGCCGCTTCGAGCAGGCTATCGTCCATCTTTTCGAGCGCGGAATAGATCGGCAGGATCATGAACGGCAGATATGTGTAAACGATCCCGATGTAGACGGCAGTCGTGGTGTTCATGATCACAAGCGGCTCGGAGATGATGCCGGTCCACAGCAGGAACTGGTTCAGGAACCCTTCGTTCGACAGGATTCCCATCCACGAGTACACCCGGATCAGGAAACTGGTCCAGAACGGCAGGATCACCAGCATCATCAGGGTCGGACGCCATTCGGATGGCGCACGGGCCATGCCGTAGGCCATCGGATAGCCGACACACAGCGTAAAGAAGGTCGCGACAACCGCGATCTTCAGGCTGCTCAGGTAGGCTTTCCAGTACAGGTCGTCTTCGGTCAGAAAGACGAAGTTCTCGAAATCTAGCTGGTTAAAGAAATCCTTTAGACCCTCCCATCCCGCGCTGGGATCAAGCTGCGGAAGATAGGGCGGGATCGATAGGTTCAGGTCCGACAACGAAATCTTTAGCACAATCAAGAACGGGACCAAGAACAGCCCCAAGAGCCAAAGATACGGCAGCGCTATGACAAGGTAGCGGCGCATGGATTATCCCT
This sequence comes from Donghicola sp., assembly GCF_025210255.1. Taxonomy (NCBI): domain Bacteria; kingdom Pseudomonadati; phylum Pseudomonadota; class Alphaproteobacteria; order Rhodobacterales; family Roseobacteraceae; genus Donghicola; species Donghicola sp. The sequence goes on from NZ_JAOARZ010000015.1 coordinate 99,764, forward strand.
CCAGCACCGAGCCGCCAGTCTTGGTCCAGCTGACCCAGACCTCATCCTCCCAAGTATAGGGACGGCGGCTGATGCGACGGGTGTTGGCCATCTGCGACTTGATCACTTGGCCTGTCGGCAGTTGCACGTGATAGGTCGAGAGGTTCCCTAAGTATGCGATATCAAGGATCTTGCCCTGTGCCGCATTCACGGCATCTGCAGGGCGGTCGGGACTGATCGTCACCTTCTCGGGGCGGATGGCGTAGAACACTTTCTGCCCTGCCGTGATCGCCCGAGAGGTCTGCGCGGTGATCGCCTGCTGGCCTTCGGCCCATTCAATCTGCACGGTTTCGTCGATTGCGGCGCTAGAGCGACCTTCGATCAAGTTCACGTCCCCAATAAAATCCGCCACATAAGCGTTGTCGGGGAATTCATAGATGCGGTCGGGGGTCGAGACCTGCATCACCTTGCCTTCGTCCATGACGGCGATCCGGCTGGCGACGGTCATGGCTTCTTCCTGATCGTGGGTCACGATGACGAAAGTGGTGCCGGTGTTTTCCTGAATATCCATCAGTTCGAACTGCGTGTCTTCGCGCAGTTTGGCGTCGAGCGCGCCAAGGGGTTCGTCCAGCAGCAGCAGCTTCGGCTCTTTGGCCAAAGAACGGGCCAAAGCCACACGCTGGCGCTGACCGCCGGAAATCTGGTGCGGTTTCCGTTTCGCGAATTTCTGAAGACGGACCATCCGCAGCATCTCTTCGACGCGGTGGTGGATTTCGTCCTTGGGTTTTCCGTCGCGGCGCAGGCCAAACGCGATGTTTTCATAGACTGACAGGTGCGGGAACAGCGCATAGCTCTGGAACATCATGTTCACGGGGCGCTGGTTCGGGGCGATCGGCCCCATGTCCTGTCCGCCGACATAAATCTTGCCCTCGGTCGGGGTTTCGAACCCTGCCAGCATCCGCATCATCGTGGTCTTGCCGCAGCCCGACGGACCCAAAAGCGCAAAGAATTCCCGCTCGTAGATATCCAGCGTCAGGTTGTCGATTGCGGTGAAGTCTCCGAACCGTTTGGTGACATTTTCAAACCGGATCAGCGGCTTGGCATCGGGATCATCCCATGGGGCGAAAATCGGAGCACCGTTGGCGGGCATGAATAACCTCGGCGAATGGTCGAAAAACAAAGAGGGGCGCGCAAGGAACCCTGCGCGCCCGGAACGTCGGTCTTAGTTGCCCGATTTGATCTTGGTCCACATGCGGGTCACGGTCCGCTGCAGCTTGGGATCATAGGGCGAGAAGGTGTAGAGGTTTTCCAGCGTCGCTTCGTCAGGATAGATCGCGGTGTCGCCGATCACGTCGTCGATCAGGTACTCTTGCGAGGCTTTGTTGCCGTTCGCATAGTACACATAGTTCGAAGCCGCAGCCATGTTCTGCGCGTCCATAATGAAGTTCAGGAAGGTGTGCGCACCCTCGGGGTTCGGCGCATCGGCAGGGATCGCCATCTGGTCGAACCACATCAAAGCACCCTCTTTGGGAGCGTGATAGGCCACCTCAACGCCGTTATCAGCTTCGGCGGCGCGGTCGCGGGCCTGAAGAATGTCACCCGACCAGCCAAAGGCGACACAAATTTCACCGTTGGCCAGCGCGTTGATGTATTCCGAAGAGTGGAACTTCTGAATGTAGGGACGCACGCCCATCAGGACCTCTTCGGCCTTGGCGATAACGTCCGCGTCCTTGCTATCAGGGTTCTCACCCAGATAAGCCAGTGCCGCAGGGATTACTTCGGTCGGAGCGTCCAGGAAATAGACACCACACTCAGCCAGCTTTTCCATGTTCGCGGGATCAAAGATCAGCGACAGGCTATCGATGGGCGCGTCATCACCCAGAACTTCAGCGACCTTGCCAGTGTTTGTCCCGATTCCTGTGGTGCCCCACATATAGTTGATCGAGTACTCGTTGCCGGGATCATATTGTGCGGTGCGGTCTTTGATCACGTCCCACAGGTTTTTAGCGTTGGGCAGCTGCGACATGTCCAGCTTCTGGAACGCGCCCGCCATGATTTGACGCTGCAAGAAGCTGCCAGTCGGGACCACGACGTCATAGCCCGAACCACCGGCCAGCATCTTGGTTTCCAGAACTTCGTTGCTGTCGAAAACGTCGTACACCAGCTCGAGGCCAGTTTCCTCTTCGAACTTGGTCAGCAATTCTTCGTCGATATAATCCGACCAATTATAGACGCGGACCTCTTCGGCCATGGCCGATGCTGCGGTGATCGCAAGCACTGCGGTGGTGGTCGCAAGTTTGAATGTCATGGTACTCTCCTGTTGGGCATCTGACGCTTTTCGCGCCTTGTAGAGAATTTGATCAAGTTTTACCCCATGTGGCAACGTTTCATTATTCCCACATCTCCAGTAAACTCATAAGGCTGGATACGACGCAAGCGGCACAACACAATTTGGAAGGTGATTAAGAATTGAGCAGCCCTGACCTCCCGAACGTCAAAAGCGCCCCACTTCCCGCCCACGAGATCGCATACCGATCTTTACGCGAAAAGGTCCTGTTCGGAGAGCTCGCCCCAGGGCAGCCAGTGACGATTCTGGGCCTGACCGAACAGCTGGGGGCTGGAATGACGCCGGTCCGCGAGGCCATCCGCCGCCTAATCGCCGAAGGGGCGCTAGACCTGCAAGGAAACCGTCGCGTCTGCGTGCCCAGATTGACCTGCAACTCTGTTGAAGAGCTGGTTTTTGCACGTCTCGCGCTCGAACCGCGGCTGGCAGAGCTTGCATGCGCCAAGGCCGATGATGAAGCTCGCGACAGCTTGGCGACCATCGACAAGCAGCTGGATTCGGCCATGCAGCACGGGGATATCTCGGGCTATCTGCGCGGGAACTACCAATTTCATCACCGGCTCTATGATCTTGCTGATGCGCCCATTCTGTCGTCCATGGCGGATAGTATGTGGTTACGTTTCGGACCATCCCTGCGCGTGGTGTGTGGCCGCTACGGCACCGTCAACCTTCCGGACAATCACAAGATTTTGCTGACTGCTATGGAAGCAGGCGACGCCGAGGCCGCCGCCCAAGCGATGCGCGACGACATTGAACAAGGCATGAATCAGCTGGCAGAGAGCCTCGGTGCCTCTGATTCGATTTGACAGTAAATAATTTGATCATATTCTCATCTTAACAGCGGCGCTCCGGCGCCCGTCTCCCCTCTTTGCAAGGACGAGGATCGTTATGGTCGAGATTTCCAACCACATGCCCACAGCCGAATTGCAGGCTCTGGACGCAGCGCACCACATGCACCCCTTTTCGACCCAGTCGGGTTTTGCGGATAAGGGCGCGCGGGTCATCACCCGCGCCAAGGGAACGCGTCTTTGGGACTCTGAAGGGGCGGAAATTCTGGATGCAATGGCGGGCCTGTGGTGCGTCAACATCGGCTATGGCCGTGACGAACTGGCCGAAGCCGCCTACCGCCAGATGAAGGAACTGCCCTACTACAACACCTTCTTCCAAACGACACACGTGCCGGTCATTGCCCTGTCACAGCGTTTGGCAGAACTCGCACCCGGTGATCTGAACCACGTCTTCTATGCCGGTTCGGGGTCCGAGGCGAACGACACCAACATCCGCATGGCGCGCTTTTATTGGGCGCAGAAGGGCAAGCCCAATAAGAACATCATCATCAGCCGCAAGAACGCGTATCACGGCTCGACCCTTGGCGCGATGTCGCTGGGTGGCATGAGCGGGATGCACGCCCAAGGCGGCGTTGTGCAGAACGTCCATCACATCGACCAACCCAACTGGTGGTCCGAGGGCGGCGACATGTCCCCCGAGGATTTCGGCATCGAACGCGCACAACAGCTGGAAAAAGCCATTCTGGAGCTGGGTGAGGACCGCGTCGCGGCCTTTATCGCCGAGCCGATCCAAGGCGCGGGTGGCGTGATCGTGCCGCCAGACAGCTACTGGCCCGAGCTGAAGCGCATTTGCGACAAGTACGAAATCCTGCTGATCGCAGACGAGGTCATCTGCGGCTTTGGCCGCACCGGCAACTGGTTCGGCAGCGAGACCGTCGGCATCCAGCCTCACATCATGACCATCGCCAAAGGTCTGTCGTCGGGCTACGCGCCCATCGGTGGCTCGATCGTCTGTGACGAGGTGGCCGAGGTCGTCGGCGGCGACGAATTCAACCACGGCTACACCTATGCGGGCCATCCGGTCAGCTGTGCCGTAGCGCTAGAAAACCTGCGCATTCTGGACGAAGAGGGCATCGTGACCCGCGCCCGCGAAGAGATCGCGCCCTACCTGAAGGAAAAGTTCGAGGGACTGACCGAACATCCCATGGTCGGCGAAGCCAAGATCGTTGGCATGATGGGCTCAATCGCGCTGACCCCGCACAAGGAAAGCCGCGCCGCCTTTGCCGCGGATGCAGGCACCGTCGGCTACATGGTCCGCGAGCGCTGTTTTGCGAACAACCTGATCATGCGCCATGTGGGCGACCGGATGATCATCTCTCCGCCGCTGGTCATCAGCAAAGAGGACGTGGATCTGCTGATCGCGCGCGCTTGGCAATCGCTGGACGAGGGCATGGCGCAGGTCAAAGACGAGGGCCTGTTCAAACCCGCCTAAGACATTAAAACGCTGGCCCCTGCTAAGAGGCCAGCGTTTTTCATTCCGCCGCGTCGAGCCCCAAGAACCCGCCCGACTGCCGCGCCCAAAGCCGCGCATAGGCCCCGTTGCGGGCCAGCAATGCGGAGTGGGAGCCTTGCTCGATCACCTTGCCATCATCCATGACGATGATCCGGTCCATCCGTGCGATGGTCGACAAGCGGTGGGCAATCGCCAGAACGGTCTTGCCCTCCATCGCGTGATCGAGAGCGTTCTGGATCGAGGCCTCAACCTCGCTATCCAGCGCACTGGTCGCCTCATCCAAAATCAGGATCGGCGCGTCCTTGAGAATAGCCCGAGCCAGAGCAATTCGCTGGCGCTGACCACCCGACAGCTTCACCCCGCGCTCGCCAAGGTAAGCGTCATAGGCCTTGCGCCCTGCGAAGTCCTGTAGGTGCTGAATAAACCCATCCGCCTCGGCAGCTTCGGCAGCCAGCTTCATCTCAGCGTCGCTGGCATCGGGGCGACCATATTTGATGTTCTCGCGGGCAGACCGGTTGAACATCGCCGTGTCCTGCGTGACCATCCCGATCTGGCTGCGCAGGCTCTGCTGCGTGACGTGCGAGATGTCCTGACCGTCGATCAAAATGCGCCCGCCTTCGGGCTGGTAAAGCCGCAATAGCAGTGACACGAGCGTTGATTTCCCCGCGCCAGAGGCCCCGACAACGCCAATCTTCTCGCCCGCTTTGATGGTCAGATCGATTCCCTGCACCCCGCCTCGTTCACGGCCGTAGGCGTATTTCAGGCCATCAATGCGGATTTCTCCGCCCGTCACAGACAGGTCTTGCGCGTCAGGCGCATCCTCAATCCGGCGGTGCGGGGTCAGCGTGCGAATGCCGTCCTCAACCTCGCCGATGTTGCCGTACATGCCCATTAGCGTGAAGCTGACCCAGCCCGTCATCTGCGCAATCCGCAGTGAAATCGCCCCGGCCGCGGCAATATCCCCCGCCGAAGCCTGCCCCGACCGCATCAGCAGCAGCGACGCACCAATCAGCAGGACGGGGAGCACACCGGCCCACGACATCAGGACCAACCGGAATTTCGCAGACAAGTACCCCATATCCAGCGCCTTGCCGCGAAACACTTCCATCGCCGACAGGGCCGCCCGATCTTCGTGATGGTCGTGGGCGAAGAGCTTGACCGTTTTTACGTTGGTGATCGTGTCGACCACCTGCCCCGTCACCATCGCGCGCGCATTGGCGCGGTCCTTAGACATGGCCCGCACGCGCGGGATGAAATAGCGGATCAGGGCAAAGTACCCGATCAGCCAGACTGTCAGCAGGCTGGCAACGCGCCAGTCTATGGCCCCTAACAAGGCCACCGACCCGAACAGGGATGCCAATGCAAAGGCCACCACGTTGATAAACTCTGACACCACTTCGGTCGTGGCACGGGCGGTCTGCATCTGCTTTTGCGCCAGCCGCCCTGCGAAGTCGTCATCAAAGAATGACACCTCTTGCCCCAGCACCCAGCGGTTCAGGCGCGAGAGCACCAAGGGCATGACATTAGGCTGAATGACAATACTGTTTGCCGCAGCCGACAGACCAAACGTGATCGGCCGCAACGCCAAGAAAAACAGGAGCGCACCAGCGATAACCGCTAAATTAACCGGCTGGAAGATGTCACCAGAGGCTGCAGCCGTGTCGACCAGCATCCCCAGAACCAGAGCAGACCCAGCCTCGGTTGCGCCCGCCAAAGCGGACAGCGCAAACGCACCGAATACAGCAGGCCACGCTCCGGCCAGCGCCCACTTCATGAACGCGCCCAAGGTTCGGGGAGGCGGCCCACCCGCGGGTTTAAATGAATCGATCCACTGAGATAATTTCAGCATTCACTGTCCTTTGTCTTCGGATCGCTGGCTAGGAACCCGCCCGATTGGCGCGCCCAGAGGCTGGCATAGAGCCCGCCTTGCGCCAGAAGCGCGTCGTGCGAGCCTTGTTCATGGATACGCCCCTGATCCAGAACAATAATCCGGTCCATTTGCGCAATTGTCGAAAGCCGATGTGCGATCGCGATCACGGTCTTGCCATCCATCAGCTGATACAGCGTGCTCTGGATGGCGGCTTCGACCTCACTATCTAGGGCGCTTGTCGCTTCGTCCAGCACGAGGATCGGCGCATCCTTCAAGATGACGCGAGCCAGAGCAATGCGTTGGCGCTGACCGCCTGACAGTTTTACGCCGCGCTCGCCTACGTGGGCGTCGTAACCGGTGCGGCCTTCGGCATCCTGAAGGCCAAGAATAAACTCATGCGCCTCGGCCCGTTGCGCGGCCGTAATCATCTGCTCTTCAGTCGCATCGGGGCGCCCGTACAGAATGTTGTCGCGGACCGAGCGGTGCATCAGGCTGCTGTCCTGCGTGACCATCCCGATTTGTCGGCGCAGACTGTCTTGGGTGACCTGCGCGATATCCTGACCGTCGATCAGAATGCGCCCCCCTTCGATATCGTAGAACCGCAAGAGCAACTTGATCAGGGTCGATTTGCCCGCACCCGAACGGCCGACGATCCCTACCTTTTCTCCCGCTTTGATCTGAAGGGACACGTGGTCAAGGCCACCCTGCCCTTTGCCGTAGTGATGGCTCAGGGATTGAACCTCGATCCGGCCACTGTGCATTTGCAGGTCCTGCGCACCCTTCGCATCTCGCAAAGCTAGTGGCTGCGCGATCGTCTCCAGCCCTTCGTCCACGACGCCGAGTTGCTGGAAGAAACTACTGATCGCCCACATGATCCAACCCGTCATCGCGTTGAGCCGCAGGGTTAACGCCGTCGCCGCTGCCACGATCCCGACCGAGGCGGATCCCACCGTCCATAAATACAGCGCCCATCCGACCACCCCGACGATCAGCAGGCCATTCAGGGTCATCAGCATCAGATCCATGAGCGTGTAGAGCCGCATTTCTTTGAAAAACGCTTGTCGCCCTTCTTCGATCACCTCTTTGGCGTAGTCGAGTTCTTGATCCTGATGGGCGAACAGCTTGACCGACTGGATGTTTGTGTAGGTGTCCACAACGCGGCCCGAAATTCGCGTGCGCATGTCGGCAGAGTATTTCGACGCAGGCGCAACCCGACGCATCACCCAGCGGACCAGTAGCAGAAACAGCCCGACCCACGCCAGAAGTGGCAACACCAAACGGCCATCACTGTCAGCCAACAGGATCGCTGCACCGACAACATATGCCAATGCAAACGCGATCGCATCAAAGATCTGGAAAACAGCCTCGCCCGCCGCGGGGGGTGCCTGCATGATCCGGCCCGCAATCCGGCCCGCGAAATCATTCTCGAACCAGCCGACCGACTGGCGCAAAACATGCTTGTGCGCCCGCCACCGAAAGGCAGTCCCGAAATTCGGCAGGATCGCATTGTTCAGCAGCGCGACGTCCAGAAACTGAAGCAGGGGCCGAAGGATCAGAATAAAGGCCGCGACCGCCAAGACTTGCAGCCCTTGGGTCTGCCAAAACGTGGCGGGATCACCGGACAGCGCATCTACGAGATGCCCCATATAATAGATCAGCCAGACCTCGACCCCCGCCACAATGATCGCCGTCAGCGCGGCCCATGCGAACACCGCCCTAAACGGCCCAGACAGCCACCACAGGTAATCCCGCACCCTCCGTGGGGGCTGGTCAGGCTCCGTATACGGAGCATAGGGATCTACGAGTTTTTCAAAAAACCGCATCATCGGGTCACCGCCTTGCTGTTATGCGAGGATGTAGCGCCCAAAGTTGATGGTCACATGTCGATTATTCGGGGCTGTTCAAGAGCTCTTCGCGCGTGAGCGAAAATTGCGCCTCTATCCAGCGTTTTTCAAGTTGCTTCAGACGCAGACCTAGTTGTGCGCCCTTATAGGCAGGCATCAAATCAGCCGCTTTGACAGGGAATTTGGCTGCGGCGCCTGCGGCGACGGCGGGGCCATCCGTCATCGGCACCCCCATGAGCGCCGCCCGCAAAATCATCGTCTGCAGGCCCCGCTCTGCGCCCAAGCGATATCCGATTTCGTGTGCTGGTGCGCCCTCTGTCGCGGAGTCCCGCAATTCAGCGAGGGCTCGCGCCTCGGCCTTGGACAAGCGCAAGCGGGTGGCCGCCTCGCAATTTCCCAGCGATGCGAGACGGAGCATCGGATCGGGGGCCAACCCTGCCTCGGCCTCCAGATGGACGAGCGGCCCTAACGCGGTCGCATCCGCGCCTGGCAAAACTTGCATCAGCACACCAGATTGCGCCATTGCCGCGACTGCGCGTGTCGGCTCCGCTGCCGTCAACAGTTTGCGCATCTCAGCGCCAAGCCGCTCCGCCGCCAATTTCAAGATTCCGTCAGACAGTTCGGCACAGGCCGCCAAGCCGTCAGGGTCGATTCCCAAATCTGGATTCCCGTACCACGCCGTAAAGCGGAAGAAGCGCAAGATGCGCAGGTAGTCCTCTTGGATGCGCTGATACGGGTCACCAATGAACCGAACGTGCCGCGCTTTTAAATCTGGCAATCCGCCCAAGGGGTCCGCGATCACGCCTTTCCGATCCGCATAAAGCGCGTTCATCGTAAAATCGCGGCGCGCGGCGTCATCGTCCATTGTGTCAGCAAAAGCGACGACCGCATGACGGCCAAAGGTCTCGACATCGCGGCGAAAGGTCGTGACCTCGTGACCGATCCCATCGGAAACAACTGTGATGGTGCCGTGTTCAATACCGGTGGGGACAGGCTTGAGCCCTGCCTTCTGCGCCAGTTCCATGACGGTTTCGGGTCGCGCATCGGTGCAAATGTCGATGTCATCCACCGGCGCATTGATCAGAGCGTTGCGGACACAGCCTCCGACGAACCATGCCTGATAGCCGGCCTCAACCAACATCGCGCACACCGCTTGGGTCGCGGGACGCTCTAGCCACGCGCCGGAAAGTTTCATGTGAAACGCTCCGCCAAGCCGCGCAGAACGCGCGCTGTCGCGCCCCAGATATAATAGGGCCCGTAGGGTACGGCAAAGTAATAGCGGCGAGACCCGCGCCAACGTCGACCATGGACCATGAAATTCTCGGGATTGGTCACGTGCTGCATTGGCACGTGGAAAACCTCTGCCACTTCGCCCAGTTCGGGCACCGGAGTGAACCCGCTTCTTAGCACTCCGATAATTGGCGTCATGGTAAACCCTGTCACGGTCTCGTGCGGGGGCAGCGCGCCCAAAACCTCGACAGAGTTCCGAGGCAATCCGATTTCTTCGTGCGCCTCACGCAGAGCAGTGGCGACAAGATCGGCATCTGTTTCGTCCTGCTTGCCCCCAGGGGCTGCGATCTGACCGGGATGGTGTTTTAGGGCCGAGGACCGCTTGGTCAGCCAAAGCCGTGCACCCGAAGGAGACGCCTCGAACGCGAGCAAAACGGCGGCGGGGCGCAGTTTGCGACCTTCGGGCAAGACGACCTCTGGGTTGAGGTCGAAATCAGAGGACGGCGCGGCCTCTTTGGCCAACGCCGCCGTCAATGTTGTGATCAGATCAGTCCTGCTGCTCATCAGAGCCGCCTTCGGGCTGCACCGCATCCTTGCCGACTGTCGCGGGGTCCAGATCGTAATGCGCGCCGCAGAACTGGCAGTCCGCAGTGATCCGGCCATCGTCTGTCAGCATGTGTGTCAGATCCTTGGCCGAATAGATCGACAGGGTTTGACGCACGCGTTCCTCAGAGCAGGTGCACCCAAACTTCACGACCTGAGAGTCAAACACGCGCGGCTGCTCTTCGTGGAACAGTCGGATCAGAAGATCGGTGGGCGAAACAGTCGGGCCGATCAGTTCCATCTCTTCGACACTGTCGAGAAGGATGTTCGCGCGGTTCCAGTTCTCTTCGTCGTCCCCGTGGACCAGATCGTTGGCCGTCAGGGTGCCGCCTTCGCCCGAGCCGCCTTCGCCACTGGCAAAGGGCGACGCTTTGGGCATGTGCTGCAGCATCACGCCGCCAGCACGCCAATACTCGCCACGACCTCCGGGTTCGACCGAACGGCCAAAGTTAATCGAAAAGCGGGTCGGCAGCTGTTCAGACTGGGCAAAGTACCCTTCGGCGGCCGCAGACAGCGAAGTCGTGTTCAAGGGAGCAATGCCTTGGTAAGGCTGCATATCGGGGCCTTGGTCAATCAGAACGGCAAAGTAGCCCTGCCCGATGTGATCAATCGGCGCCAAGGCGTTATCGATCCGATCTTCGTCATAGCTGGCATAGGCACGAATGCGTGCAGGCTCGCCCTCTTCTGTCGGACCATAATAATCCGTCGCGATCATCCGCACGGGACCCTTGGACTGCACCTGCAGAGACAGTTTCCAGCGCAGTTTGATGGTCTGGCCGATCAAAGCGGTCAGACACGCCATCTCCGCGACCAAGGCTTCGACCACAGGTGGGTAGTTGTGCTGTTTCAGAATGCCATCGAGAACGCCGTCCAAACGGGCGACACGGCCACGGACATCAGCGTTGTCCAACTGGAACGGCAATACCGTGTCGTCCCATGCGATTTTGTTTGCAATCATTTCGGGGTATCCTTACGCGCTTGGGGGATGGCATACCGCGCCCATATAAGGGCTACAAGCGTCTGTCCAAGAGGGATGGTCCTGATGCATCCCCGATTTGCAAAAACACATGGATTTGAAATGCGTAGATTTGGCGAGCCCCGCGACCTGACTGTTGCTTACACCAGACGCCCCGGAGCTTATGCGATCCTGATCCGCGACGGGCAAATTCTGCTGACATTTCAACAAAGCCCAGAGCCAGAATTTCAGCTGCCCGGCGGCGGGATCGACGCGGGCGAAACCGCGATCCCTGCCCTACACCGCGAAGTTTACGAAGAAACCGGTTGGAAAATCTCGACCCCTCAGAAAATCGGGACGTACAAGCGGTTCTGCTACATGCCCGACTACGACATCCACGCCGAAAAAATCTGCTCGATCTACGTTGCACGTCCAACCCAACGCGTCGGGCCCCCGACCGAAGATGGGCATTTCGCGTTTTGGCTGCCCTTGGCCGAGGCTCCAGCGCTACTGGCCAACAGCGGGGATCGGTTCTTCCTCGATCGGGTTCTGGCCACTTTGTGATCCCGAGACGTGCCAGAGGATTGCAGAGATATCGTCCTCGAAATCTTCGGTACCTGTGCGGTCGGCGAGATGCCACATAAGCGCATCAAGCGCCGCCCGTGGCCCATGATCCGCTAGGTCACCCAGAATCGTGCTTGTCTCTTGCTCTCCGAGCATAACCCCTGTGGCATCCTCGCTCTCGGAAATTCCGTCAGACAAAATCCACAATCGGTCGCCGGGCGCCAAGGTCGTCTCCACAGTCTCGTATTCTGCGCCTGAAATGAGCCCAACGGGCATCCCGCCTTCGCCCAAAAATTCTGTTTGTCCGCTGGCGCGCAATACGATGGGATGAGGGTGTCCAGCCTGACAGAGCGACAAGGCACCGGTCCGCAGATCCATATGCGCCAGAACCATTGTAGCGTAATGATCCGTGCATATTTCCTTGAGCAGACGCTCATTCAGGCGTGCAACGGCGATGTGCGGGGCACATGGACGATATCCCTCTGAGGTCCTTTCGAAGGCGACGTTTGACCCCAGATGCCCCGGCGAGAGGTACGCTGCAAGCCGCGCCGTCATCAGCGCACTGCTGATCCCATGCCCCGAAACATCAATCGCGTACATCAGGACTTGCTCGGGACCGGACGGCACAAAACCAACCAGATCACCGCCAACATGCCCCGAAGGCCGCAGCATCAAGGCAATTTGTCCAACCCCAAAGTCCTTGAATCTCTCTGGGACCAGTGACTGCTGCAACTGGCGCGCCTCAGTGAGTTCCTGCTCTTGCGCTTCATAGAGCCCCTTAAGCTCACTTAGCGCAGAGCACAGACGAGAATTGTTCTCCCGCAGTTGCTCTTGCATCTGCAAGATGCGCTCTCCGGCCAAAAGACGCGACTCCAGCTCCTCGATATTGACGGGCTTGGTCAAAAAGTCATCGGCACCACAGTTCAGTCCCTCGGCAACTGCGCCCTTTTCGCTGCGCGATGTCAGCAGAATAAAATATCCGTAGCGGTCTGCTGACATCTGCCGAAACGCGCGGCAAAACTCGATACCGTCCATGCCTGGCATCATCCAATCACTCAAAATAATATCCGGCGAGTCTGCGGCGCACATCCGTAGCGCGGTCGCACCACACTCTGCCTCTGACACCTCGTATCCGCGTTTTGTCAGCATCACTCGCAGGATGCGCCGCTGCAACGCGCTGTCGTCCACCACAAGGATTTTGAACGGACGGCCCATGCTACCCTGCGATGTGCCCAAGGGGCGATCATCTGAAATCATATCGGTTGTCCCATTACCCACAGGACTCAGCACTCGCAGAGCCGTCTTAATCAGAGGTAAAACGTAAAATTCTGCGGGTTTGGGTCGATTATTTACTTGAAAGTAAGAGACGTCGTGCCAGCTTTGGAACAGGTGTATAGGGGCAACTATAAATGATTGATTGGGATCGCATCAAAGAACTGCGCGACGAGATCGGAGCCGAGGATTTTGCCGAAGTGGCGGAAATGTTCGTTTCAGAGGTAGATTCCTCGATCGACACCCTGCGCACATCCCCGAACATGGATACTTTGGGCGAAGATTTGCACTTCCTCAAAGGCAGCGCGCTCAACCTTGGCTTCGCGGAATTGTCCCGCCTGTGCCAACAAGGCGAAATTGCCGCGCGAGCTGGCAAACCCGAAACGGTGGACATTGGCCAGGTCGTTTCGACCTACGATGCTTCTAAAGAACAGTTTTTGAACAGCGCCCTCGTTAAGGGCGCTGCCTGATCAAATCAGGAACTGCGCGAGCAGATCGTCGTTCGTGATGTCTGTATAGACAAATCCTGCGGCATCCAACTTGGCGAAGAACCCAGCGAAGTTGCGTGCATCATCTGTCTCGATCCCGATCAGCACTGAACCAAAGTTGCGCGCTGACTTCTTCAGGTACTCGAAACGCGCGATATCGTCCTTGGGGCCCAAGAGGTTCAAGAACTCTTTCAAGGCACCTGGGCGCTGGGGCAGTCGCAGAATGAAGTACTTCTTCACGCCCGAATAGCGCTGCGCCCGCTCTTTGACCTCTGGCAGGCGCTCGAAATCAAAGTTTCCACCCGAGGCGACACAGACCACCGTCTTTCCGCGAATCTGATCTCGAATGTCCGCTAGAACGTCGATCGCCAAGGCGCCGGCGGGCTCCAGCACGACCCCTTCGACATTCAACATATCGAGGATGGTAACGCAGATCCGATCCTCTGGCGCAGCAAAGACTTTGTTCACCGGCAGATTCTTCAAAATCTCAAAGGGCTTGGCCCCGATCTGGGCTACCGCTGCGCCGTCCACAAAACTGTCCACACGTTTCAGCTTCATCGGGCGGCCCGCTTTGAGCGCTTCGCTCAAGCTCATACCGCCCAGAGGCTCGACCAAGCTGTAATCCGTGCTATCGCCAAAATAGTTGTACACACCCGAAGACAAACCGCCTCCGCCCACAGGCAGCACGATTTGATCCGGCGCGCGACCCAAGGCTTTCTCGATCTCAACTGCCACACTGGCCTGTCCCTCGATCACGTCGGGATCGTCAAAGGGTGACAGGAAATGCGCACCTGCCTCGGTGCAATAAGCCTGCGCTGCGGCCAAAGTGTCGTCGAAATAATCCCCGATCAGCCGGATCTCGACCGCATCCCCGCCAAAGGTCCGCGTTTTCATGATTTTCTGCTGTGGGGTGGTCACAGGCATGTAGATCACGCCTTTGACCCCGAAATGACGGCACATGTAGGCCACGCCCTGCGCATGATTCCCCGCACTCGCGCAGACAAACACGTTGCTGTCGGGATTGTCCGCCAAGACCTTGCGCATCGAATTTAGCGCGCCGCGGATCTTGTAACTGCGGACAGGGCTCAGATCCTCGCGCTTAAGCCAGATATCGGCGTCGTAGCGCTTGGAGAGGTAATCGTTACGGAGCAAGGGTGTTGCGGGGAACACCTCGCGCATGGCGGCTTCGGCGGCTTGGGCCAGAGTGCGAAAATCGGTCATGCCGATATCTGTGGCTCAACCGCCGATCCCGCGCAAGGCGTCAATCTGCCAGAGGGCGCTCTTGGACAAAGTGACCGTAGAACGTGGTCAACAGACTGACTGTCACGAGCGTTAGGAACCAGCTGGCCGCAATTTGTGCCAACAGACCAAGGAACGGGATCAGCGATCCGATCAGAACCACTGGAATTTGGATCGCCAGCATCAACATGAACTGCAGCAGAACCAGCAGGATGATCGAGCTGAATAGCCCGCGCGTCTGGTGCCATGCGTCGCGAATGGACAGCGACTCGCCCACGGCTACCGCAGGCAGGATAGGGCAAAGACGATAGAACAGTGCGCCGACAAACAGCATGCCCGCTAAACCAAAAAACACGGCGATCGGGGGGGCAAAAACTGCAGTTATTGTGACGGACAGACCAACACACAGAGCCGCTGCAATCACAATCGCCATGATCAGCAGAGATTTGCCAAAGTATCGGCCCACAGCTGGGGCGTTCCACGTGGGCAACCAACCGCTCGGCATCTCTTCGAGCAGAACATAGCGGTGCCACGCGACGGCGATCCACATGCTGATAATGATGTAGGCCGCAATCAGCACGATCGACAGCAGCATGTTTGTCGGAGACATCCCGAATTCACCATGAGCCATCCCGTTACCCATGCCGCCTTGGGGCATCTGGCTCGAGATCGACAAATCGAACACAGCGATTATCAGGTAGAGCACGCCAGAGATTTTCAGCGCCTCGCGCCAGTTGCGCGCCACTATCAGCACCGCGTGTCGAAACAACATCCAAGCCGTCATATGCTCACCCTTAACTAGAAGTCTGTGCCTTGAATCGCGTGGATCATCTGGCCGGTCAACAACTTCACGCACGATTTCCGCGCGCAGTAGACCGGAAAACACAGGATTCTAGCGGCTCAACTTGCCCCCGCGCAGAAAACCCGCTATCGGCCCATTGTCCGATTAAAGGGGAATTCTTCATGTCCGCGCCCAAAAAAGTCGTCCTGGCCTATTCCGGTGGCCTTGATACCTCGATCATCCTGAAATGGCTCCAGACCGAATACGGCTGCGAAGTCGTGACCTTTACCGCTGACCTTGGTCAGGGCGAAGAGCTGGAACCTGCTCGCAAGAAAGCCGAGCTTCTGGGGATCAAGCCTGAAAACATCTACATCGAAGATGTCCGCGAAGAGTTCGTTCGTGACTTTGTCTTCCCCATGTTCCGCGCAAATGCGGTCTACGAAGGCCTGTACCTTCTGGGCACCTCGATCGCGCGTCCGCTGATTTCGAAGCGTCTGGTCGAGATCGCAGCCGAGACCGGCGCTGACGCCGTCGCACACGGCGCAACCGGCAAGGGCAACGACCAAGTTCGTTTCGAACTGGCCGCCTACGCGCTGAACCCCGACATCAAGGTAATTGCGCCCTGGCGTGAGTGGGACCTGTCCAGCCGGACCAAGCTGATCGAGTTCGCTGAAAAGCACCAGATCCCGATCGCAAAGGACAAGCGCGGCGAAGCGCCCTTCTCGGTTGACGCGAACCTTCTGCACACCTCGTCCGAGGGCAAGGTTTTGGAAGACCCCGCAGTCGAAGCACCTGATTACGTCTATCAGCGCACCGTCCACCCCGAGGACGCCCCCAATGAACCCGAGTTCATCGAAGTTGGTTTCGAGAAGGGCGACGCAGTCAGCATCAACGGCGAGGCGATGAGCCCCGCAACCATCCTGACCAAACTGAACGAACTGGGTGGCAAGCATGGCATCGGCCGTCTGGACCTGGTCGAGGGTCGCTTTGTTGGCATGAAGTCGCGCGGCATCTACGAGACGCCCGGTGGTACCGTCCTGCTCGAGGCACACCGCGGTATCGAACAGATCACTCTGGATCGCGGCGCAGCCCACCTGAAGGACGAGTTGATGCCCCGTTATGCAGAGCTGATCTACAACGGCTTCTGGTACTCGCCCGAGCGTGAAATGCTGCAGGCGGCCATCGACAAGAGCCAAGAGCATGTCGACGGCACCGTGCGTCTGAAGCTGTACAAAGGTTCTGTGCGTACTGTCGGCCGCTGGTCGGACAACAGCCTCTACTCCGAAGCGCACGTGACCTTTGAAGAGGATGCAGGCGCCTACGATCAGAAGGACGCGGCAGGCTTCATCCAGTTGAATGCGCTGCGTCTGAAACTGCTGGCCGCCCGCAAGCGCCGCAACAAATCGTAAGTGCAGGACGCACCGTCAGTCTTGATTTGGCTCGCTTTGGCGGGCCATTTCTTTTTCTGAACTCATCAGTTTAGAGGTTTCCCAATGAGCACAACGCTCCAAGACATTGCGGACCGCGTCGCGCCCGTTCTGGCCACCAGTACCAATGAAAAAAGCCTAAAGATCGACTGCGGTGCGGACGGCATCATGGTGCTGGACCGCCAAGAGGTCGCGATGGAGGACCGCCCCGCGGAATGCACCATCAAAATCTCGCTCGAAAACCTGAAAAAGCTGCTCAAGGGCCAACTGAACCCGATGACTGGTGTCATGATGGGTAAAATGAAAGTTAGCGGTAATCCGTCCGCAGCAATGGAACTGGCCAAGTTCCTGAAATGAAAAAAGGGCCCGCCAAAGCGGGCCCAGTTCGCCTAATCAAGTGGCGGTTATTGTGCAGTGATAACCTTCATAACCAGTGCATCGTCGACTTTGATCGGACCATCTTCTTTGGCGCCAAGGGTGTATTCAAACACACCGGTCGACATGCCACCGTCTTCGCCGTGGACCATCAGCATCAGCATATCGCCAGTCGCGACATCTTCTTGCAGGATCGCTGCAACGTCGGTGTTCTCACCTTCGCGCAGGGGGGCGTAGCCGACGACGGGGCCGGGCTTCATTTCCGAGTCAGTGCGGTGAACAACCATCCAGCCATTCGCAGGCGCCATGACTTTGGAGGCCGAGACAACACCGTTCGAAACGGACTGGTCTGCGGCGTCAACCATGGGAGCCATGCCGTGGCCCGCTGCAAATGCGGTTGTCGCAGTAATCGAGGCTGCGGCGGCTGCAATCAAAAAAGTCTTCAAGGAAAAATCCTCCCGGTTCAGAGAGAGCACTCTTTGCCCTCTTTCTGATAGGGTTACGCCCGGGAACGATCATTTGGACGCATCGAAAGTGTTCACGACAGATCACGTAAAAGAGAGCGCCATCTTCTGCATCTCTTCGTAGTGCGGCATGGCCCCATCTACAAGAGGCTGCAAAGCTTCGGGGACATCAGGCAGCGGACCCTCGGCACCGGCAAAACCTGTCGATTGATGCACAGCGCCGTACCAGTGCGCTGCCCAAACGCCATCGTCGGGATGCGGACCGGCGGGCCAATGCAACATAGATGGGTCAAATTCCAACCCAACCGCATCACACATCGCGCGCAGCCCCGCCTCTGGCGCACGGCGGATGTCAGCACTGTCGATAACCACCGGTGCGATCCCTTTAGCCATCAGCTGGTTGCACAGTTCGTGCTGCTGAACGAACCCGATGCTGTCTAGCGTCACGTTGTCATACTTCGCGGAAAAGCTCGCAACGACCCGCGCAGGATGGCGGATCAGAAACACGTTGGTGCACTCTTCGATGAATTCCCTCGGAATGCCGTCTATCATGTGCTGCGACATATGCTTGTGATAGACGTGCGGCTTTGCCGTCGGGGCCAGTAGGCCAGCAATGACCTGATCGGGATCGGTGGGCTGGCTGGAAATGATCTGGTCCCCCATCGGATGGATCAAACCCGTTTTCGCCAGATACGCGGCATAAAACGGTTCATCCACAGCGGTAAAATCCTCTCGGTGGCCAAAAGCGTACATCATCGCGGTGGACAGATTGCGGGGGCCTGACCAGACAGCGAGCCTCATTCGCCCGCCTCCTTGGCGACCAAAGCTTTGTAGAGGTCTCGGATGCGCTGGGTCATCGGACCCATCTCGCCCGAACCGATTTGGCGCCCATCAATCGACCCAACAGGCGTCTGCGCGCCAAAAGTCCCGGTCAGGAAAGCCTCATCCGCACCATATGTGTCCACGAGGCTGTAATTGCGTTCGAACACAGGGATACCCGCCTCTCGGCAGACCTGAATAACCTTGGCACGGGTAATGCCGTTCATGCAGTAGTCACCCGTACTGGTCCAAACCTCTCCCTTGCGGACGATGAAGAAGTTGCAGGCGTTCGTGGTGTTGACGAATCCATGGACGTCCAGCATCAGCGCCTCGTCCGCGCCTGCCTTTTCCGCCGCGATACAGGCGAGAATGCAATTCAGCTTGGAATGGCTGTTGAGTTTCGGGTCTTGGGTCATCGGCAACCCGCGCTGATGCGGGACTGTCGCCAGACGGATGGGACGCGGAATTTTGGGCTGCGAATGCTCCATGATGATCACCACAGTGGGCCCCTGCTGGGACAGCGATGGGTGCTGAAACGGGCGCGTCTTGATCCCCCGTGTCACCATCAAGCGCGCATGGGCATCGGTGTGCATGTTGTTTGCGGAGCGCGTTTCTTCCAGAGCTGCGAAAACCTCGGCCCGCGTCATTCCGATATCGAGATCAATGGCGAGCGACGCCTCGAACAGGCGGTCCAAATGATCATCCACGAAGGCCCACTTGCCATTGTACAGGCGCAGACCTTCCCAAATGCCGTCCCCAAGCATGAAGCCGCTGTCGTAGACACTGATCAGCGCCTCGGCCTTGGGCTTTAAGGCGCCATTCACGTAGATCAGGATCTCTTCGTTGCGAGGGTCGTCCTGCGATTGGTGGGTCGAGACGTGGTCTGTATCGGTCATTCTGCGCGCCTTTTCCATATCGGTTTGGCCGCAGACTGATCTTGCCTCCTGACGAAGGCAAGTGGCTGTACATGATGAATCGAACAGAGGTCAGACCGAAACGATCTGATCAGCTTTGGCTGGACCCGAAAGAGGCGTCCTGAACCTCTTTGAGATCAGGAATAACATCTGCTGTCCCCAAACGCTGCACCATGAGCGAAGCAGCGCGCTGCGCCAAATCGATTGCCTGCGGAATAGTCATTCCACGGTCCAGACTTGCCAGAACATAGCCGGTAAAGGTGTCACCCGCGCCAGTGGTATCCACAACGTCGGCCGGATAGCTCGGGAATTCAGTGACCTCGTCGCCATGATGCCATGCGCAGCCTTTGCCGCCCTTGGTCACGATTATATCGGCGATCGGCAGGCTCGAAAGCGTGGTGTTCATCTCGTCCTGCAACTGCTGCGCTTCAATCTCGTTCAGGAACAGCAGATCAGCACGCGGCGCAATCTGCGCAGCATCTTTGGCCACGAAAGGCGCCGCAGCATAGGCGATTTTCATACCCACCTGCTTTGCCATATCGGTCGCCTCTTGCAAGCCGTTGGTTTCGTTCTGCATCAACAGCCAGTCTTGCGGCCCGCCTTCGCAGATTGCAGCAGCAATCATCTTTTCCGTGATCTCAATATTCGCGCCGGGCAGGATCAGGATACTGTTTTCACCCTCAGGATCGACAGAGATGATTGCGTGCCCGGTTGGCACGTCCAGTGTCGAGACGTGACGCGTGTCGACCCCGTATTCCAGCAAACGGTCCGTCGCCCACGTGCCATCCTCGCCGATAGCACCGATGTGAAACACGCGCCCAGCTGCGCGGGCGCAGGCCACTGACATATTTGCGCCCTTGCCCCCTAGACCGCGTGTTACAGAACTGGCCGCCAGCGTTTCGCCCGGTTGGGGCAGGTGCGGGACTTGATAGGTGTAGTCCGCGTTGATCGATCCAAGATTGAAAACGGTCATATGCGCCCCCTGAAGCAATGATCTGAAACGCATAAAACGCCCGCGAGGGGCGTTTTACAATGGTTTGCGCTATGTTTCTAACTTAGCCGACTTTGCAAGCCGCCAGAAGCGCCATGTTCAGGATGTCGGTCTCTGTCATGTTGGTCGAGCAGATTTGGATCGACTGATCAACGCCGGTCAGGATCGGGCCGATCACAGTCGCGCCACCCATTTCCTGCATCAATTTGACCGAGATGCTAGCCGAGTGACGGGCAGGCACGACCAGAATGTTCGCTGGCCCCGACAGACGGCTAAAGGGATAAGCCTCTGCTGATTTCGGATTCAGCGCGACGTCCACGGTCATCTCGCCTTCGAATTCGAAGTCCACGCCGCGCTCTTCAAGCACTTTGGGCGCCAACGCCATCTTCTCTGCACGTTCCGACCGCGGATAGCCAAAGGTCGAGAAGCTGACGAACGCCACGCGGGGCTCGAGGCCAAGGTGACGGGCCACGCCTGCACCGCGCTCTGCAATGTCAGCCAGATCGCTGGCTTCGGGCCATTCGTGCACGAGCGTGTCACCGATCAGAACGATTTTACCGTTGCGCAGCAAGGCGGTAATACCAGCCGCGCCGTGCTTCGCATCTGCATCGAACACGTGGTTGATCAGCTCAAGCACGTGCGCCGATTTGCGGGTCGCGCCAGTCACCAGACCGTCGCCATGACCGTGCGCCAGCATCAGAGCCGAGAACACGTGACGATCACGCGCCGCAAGGCGGTGGATGTCATGACGGTCGTAACCTTTGCGCTTCAGGCGCTCGTACAGGAACTCTTTGTAGGTCTCAAGGTGACGGGTGTTCGCCGCGTTCACGATTTCCAGTTCGCGAACGGCATCGCCCATGCCTGCGGCTTCGAGCTTTTCCTTCACGTCTGCTTCGCGGCCAACGACCAAGGCTTTGCCCAGACCCGAACGCTGATACTGCACGGCGGCGCGCAGAACGCGAACATCGTCACCTTCGGCAAAGATCATGCGGGCTTGGGCGGCTTTGGCACGTGCGTGGATGCCGCGCAGGATGCTGGCGGTCGGGTCCATGCGGCCCTTGAGCGAAACCTCGTAAGCGTCCATGTCGATGATCGGACGACGCGCCGCGCCGGTGTCCATACCGGCCTTCGCCACTGCGGGCGGAATGCGATAGATCAGACGCGGGTCGAAAGGGGTCGGGATGATGTAGTCACGACCAAACGACAAGTTGCGGCCATAGGCCAGCGCCACTTCGTCCGGAACGTCCTCGCGGGCCAGTTCAGCCAGAGCTTCGGCGCAGGCGATCTTCATCTCGTCGTTGATGGCGCGGGCGTTGATATCCAGCGCGCCGCGGAACAGATAGGGGAAGCCCAGAACGTTGTTCACCTGGTTCGGGTAGTCACTGCGACCGGTGGCGACGATTGCATCGACGCGAACTTCGTGCGCCTCTTCCGGAGTGATCTCGGGATCGGGGTTCGCCATGGCAAAGATCACGGGGTTGTCTGCCATGGACGCCACCATGTCAGGGGTCACAGCGCCCTTGACCGATACGCCAAGGAACACGTCCGCGCCGTTCATCGCCTCTTCCAGCGTGCGCAGATCGGTTTTCACCGCGTGGGCCGATTTCCATTGGTTCATGCCTTCGGTGCGGCCCTGATAGATCACGCCCTTGGTGTCACAGACGATGCAGTTCTCGTGACGCGCACCCATGGATTTCAGCAGCTCGATGCAGGCGATGCCCGCCGCGCCCGCGCCGTTCAGAACGATCTTCACATCCTCGATCTTCTTGCCGCTGATGTGCAGGGCGTTGATCAGGCCGGCGGCACAGATCACGGCGGTACCGTGCTGGTCGTCGTGAAAGACGGGGATGTCCATCTCCTCTTTCAGGCGCTGCTCGATGATAAAGCATTCGGGCGCCTTGATGTCTTCGAGGTTGATGCCGCCAAAGGTCGGGCCCATCAGTTTCACGGCGTTGATGATCGCATCGGGATCTTCGGTATCCAGTTCGATATCG
This sequence comes from Donghicola sp., assembly GCF_025210255.1. Lineage (NCBI taxonomy): Bacteria > Pseudomonadati > Pseudomonadota > Alphaproteobacteria > Rhodobacterales > Roseobacteraceae > Donghicola > Donghicola sp. The sequence continues at coordinate 122,218 of NZ_JAOARZ010000015.1, forward strand.
ATCGAGTTCACGTCGGCAAAGCGTTTGAACAAAACCGACTTGCCTTCCATCACGGGCTTGGACGCCAGCGCGCCAAGGTTGCCCAGACCTAGAACTGCGGTCCCGTTCGAGATCACAGCGACAAGGTTGCCCTTGGTGGTATAATCATAAGCGACCTCGGGGTTCGCAGCGATTTCTTCGCAGGGAACGGCCACACCGGGCGAATAAGCCAGCGACAGGTCGCGCTGTGTGGTCATGGGAACGGTCGCAGTCACCTCGAACTTGCCGGGGGTGGGGTTCAGGTGAAAGGCCAGAGCCTCTTCGCGGGTGACTTTATTCTTCGACATTCTCATTTCCCTCAGTGGAGCGCGTAGGTCCCTAACCCCTTGTTTCGGCTGTCTCAACAGTCGGCCACAATGGTTGCGCTAACAAACGCTTATTCCCTTCATTCGATTTGCGATTTCGCAGTTTATCTCGATATGTTCAACACATAATTATCAAAAATGCTCTATTTTTGTAATTAAGTTACCCTGAAGGTATATCCAATGTTTTGCCTTTTGGCGCTGGCCCTGACAGGGTATCCCCTCTGGAAACGGGACCAGAGTTAACACGACCAGAGGCAGCATGGCAGCAACCGGCGTTACGCCGATGATGGCGCAGTATTTGGAAATCAAAGAGGCTCATCCGGGGTCTCTGCTGTTCTATCGCATGGGCGATTTCTACGAGCTATTCTTTGACGACGCCGTCGCCGCGGCAGAGGCGCTGGACATCGCGCTGACCAAACGCGGCAAGCACGATGGCAATGACATCCCAATGTGCGGCGTTCCTGTGCACGCGGCAGAGGGGTATTTGCTGACCCTGATCCGCAAGGGCTTCCGCGTCGCGGTCTGCGAGCAAATGGAAGACCCAGCCGAAGCCAAGAAGCGCGGATCGAAGTCTGTCGTGAAACGCGGCGTCGTGCGTCTGGTGACGCCAGGCACACTGACTGAGGACTCGCTTCTAGAAGCGCGCCGCCACAACTATCTGGCCGCCCTGACCGAGGTGCGCGGCGAAGTCGCTTTGGCCTACTCCGACATTTCGACCGGAGAGCTGCGGGTGGTGTCCCTGCCAGAGGTACGCATTGGGCCGGAACTGGCGCGTCTGTTGCCACGGGAGGTTCTGCTTTGTGACAACAAGGAAGAAGACTGGGCCGAACTGATCGAGGACAACGGCGCTGCGCTGACGCCCTTGGGCCGCGCCGCGTTTGATAGCACTGCCGCCGAGGGGCGCCTGTGCAAGCTATACAAGGTCGACACGCTCGATGCCTTTGGCACCTTTACACGTGCCGAATTGTCCGCATTGGGAGCGATCGTCGAGTATCTGGACATCACGCAGAAAGGCACCCTGCCCCTGTTGCGCGCGCCCGTGCGCGAGGCTCAGGACCGTGTGGTGCAGATCGATGCCTCGACCCGCCGCAATCTGGAACTGACCCGCAGTCTTTCGGGTGGACGTCAGGGATCGCTGCTGTCAGTCGTGGATCGCACGGTGACTGCCGGTGGCGGCCGCTTGCTGGAGCGCCGCCTGTCGGCCCCGTCGCGCGTATTGGACGAAGTGCAGCGCCGCCAAGAAGCCGTTGCCTATGCCGTCGATCATACCACCACGGCCAATCAATGGCGCGAGAGCCTGCGCCGCGTTCCTGATCTGGACCGCGCACTGTCACGCTTGTCGCTGGATCGCGCGGGTCCCCGCGACCTGACCGCTGTTCGGAACACCATCACCCAATCTCTGGATCTGGCCGAGACCTTGTCGCAGTTGGACCTGCCCCCGCTGCTGTCCCAATTGACGGTAGACATGGCCCAGCAAGAAGAGCTGCTGGATCTTCTTGATCAGGCACTGATCGCGGAGCCGCCTCTGTTAGCACGGGACGGTGGTTTCATCGCAGCCGGGTTTCATGCCGAACTGGACGAAGCTCGCACCCTGCGCGACGAAGGCCGCGGAGTCGTCGCGGGCATGCAAGCCCAGTATGCCAAAGAGACAGGCATCTCGAGCCTTAAGGTCAAGCACAACAACGTCCTCGGTTACTTTATCGAATGCACCGCCACTCACGGTGAAAAAATGCTGGGGATGGGCGAGCGGTTCATCCACCGTCAGACCACCGCGAACGCCCTGCGCTTTACAACGGTCGAACTATCCGATCTGGAGACGCGCATTCTGAACGCAGGTGGCCGCGCTTTGGAGATTGAGAAGCGCCTCTTCGAAGACCTACGCCAAGCCATTCTGGAACAGGCCGCACCGCTCGGGTCGATGGCCCGTGCCTTGGCTGAGTTGGACCTGACCACGGCCCTCGCCGATCTGGCCCGCAGCGAAGATTGGTGCCGTCCGCTGATCGACGACAGCCGGACCTTCCGCATTGATGCGGGGCGCCATCCCGTCGTCGAGGCCGCGCTGAAATCAGACGGCGATCCCTTTGTCGCCAACGACTGCGAGCTGTCCCCGCGAGACGGCGCTGCCATCTGGCTGCTGACGGGTCCGAACATGGCGGGTAAGTCGACCTTCCTGCGGCAGAACGCTTTGATTGCGCTACTCGCGCAGATGGGTGGGTTCGTCCCTGCGCGATCGGCGCAAATCGGTCTGGTCAGTCAGATTTTCAGCCGTGTCGGCGCGTCCGACGATCTGGCTCGTGGGCGCTCGACGTTTATGGTCGAGATGGTCGAGACGGCAGCGATCCTGAACCAAGCCGACGACCGGGCCCTCGTGATCCTGGACGAGATCGGACGCGGCACCGCGACCTATGACGGTCTGTCGATAGCTTGGGCGACGATGGAGCACCTGCATGATGTGAACCGCTGCCGTGCCCTGTTCGCGACCCACTATCACGAGATGACTGCCCTAACCGAGAAACTGGATGGCGCGGAAAACGCGACCGTCAGCGTCAAGGAATGGGAAGGCGAAGTCATCTTCCTGCACGAAGTCAAACGCGGCGCAGCGGATCGGTCCTATGGTGTGCAGGTGGCCCGTCTGGCTGGCCTGCCCACGAGCGTCGTGGAACGGGCCCGTGTCGTGCTAGAGGCGCTGGAGGAAGGCGAACGTCAAGGCGGCGGATCAAAGCAAAAGGCACTAATCGACGACCTGCCCCTGTTCGCTGCGATCCCGCCCGCACCGCCACCGGCTGCCAAACCGGCCCCGTCGCCTGCTCTGGATATGTTGGAGAAAATCCATCCCGACGAGTTGACCCCACGCGAGGCACTGCAACTCCTCTACGATCTCAAAGAAAAGGCCCGCCAGTAACGGCGGGCCTTTTGGCATTCCAGAGGTGCGCTGAAAATCAGGCGGGGTTCGACGACACGCCAACCTGCGCTGCACGCAGCAGACGGTCGTGCAGCATGAAGCCAACGGCGCTGACCTGAATGATCTCGCCCTTCTTGGTGTTCGGCACGGGGGCCTCGAACATCGCTTCGTGGACGTTTGCATCAAACTGCTCACCCACCGCAGGCTCGATCACAACAAGACCATGCTTCGAGAAGGTGTTGTTCAATTCGCGGAGTGTCAGCTCAACGCCTTCGATCAGGATCGCATTGTCCTCTTTCGAGGTTTCCTCGGCGGCCTTCAGCGCGCGCTGCAGGTTGTCGTAAACCCCCAGCAGATCGCGGGCCAGACGGGTGCTGCCATACTTCTCGGCATCACGGCGATCCTTGTCAGCACGCTTGCGGGCGTTTTCAGCCTCGGCCAGTGCGCGAACGTAGCGATCTTTGAAATCGTCGCGTTCTGCTTTCAGGGCATCGTATGCTTCGCCCTTGGCAGCTTCTTCGTCGATATCGATCAGCTCTTCGCTGTCATTTTCGTCTTCGCCATACAGCTCTTCTTCGAGAGCCTCGACATCATCAAGGAAGTCTTCGTTCTTCGGCTCAGCCATTCCTTACCTCTCAGTCCGGTCAGAGATCATGCGCCCTACCAGCTGAGCTGTGTAGTCCACAAGGGGCACGATCCGACCATAGTTCAAGCGCGTGGGTCCGATGACCCCGACCGCACCAATAATCTTTCGGTCAGCGTTCATATAAGGAGAGACGACCAGAGAGGAACCCGAAAGTGAAAAAAGTCTGTTCTCCGAGCCAATAAAAATGCGCACGCCTTCGCCTTCTTCGGTCAGTTGAAGGAAATCGGCCAAATCACGTTTGCGCTCCAGATCGTCGAACAGTACGCGGATCAGTTCCAGATCGTCTTGGCCCGTCTCTTCGAGTAGATTCGCGCGGCCACGGACGATCAGGCGTTCGGGTCCATCGCCCTCCTCGCTCCAGACTGCGAGCCCAGATTCGACCATAGCATGGGCCAGTGCGTCGATCTCTTGGCGGCGGGTGCTGATCTGGTCGCGGACATCACGACGCAGCTCTGACAGCGTTTTACCTTCTGCCAAGGCGTTCATGAAATTCGCGGCCTCCCGCATGCTGCTGGGGGTCTGGCCTACAGGTGGGGTGAACACGCGGTTCTCAACATGCCCGTCTGCGAACACCAACACCACGAGCGCCCGCTCGGGTGTCAGAGACACGAACTCAATATGTTTGATCGGCGCTTCGTGCTTTGGAGCAAGAACCAGACTCGCGCCTTTGGTCACCCCAGACAACGCCGACCCAATCCGGTCCAGCATCATGCCCACATCATCACTGTTCCCGCCTAGGGTCGCGCTGATCTTTTCGCGGTCCTGATCAGAGGGTGCCGTCACCTCGAGCAGACCATCAACGAACATGCGCAGCCCCATCTGGGTCGGCACGCGGCCCGCGCTGGCATGGGGACTACCGATCAGACCCATGTACTCCAGATCCTGCATCACATTCCGGATCGTCGCAGCGCTGACCTTTTCGTCCATGGTGCGCGTAAGGGTCCGGCTTCCCACCGGATCGCCGCTTTCCAAGTAACCTTCGACCACACGGCGAAAGACCTCGCGCGAGCGGTCGTTCATCTCTTCGAGAAGTTTTCTGCCTTCGTGCATTTGCATCTCCTTAGGACGCACTAAAATTCGCCTGAAGGAAATCGTCAATCGGGGTTGCCACCCTATCCGACGCGGGCGTATGCCCGACGCAACAATTACAGGGGAATTATTATGCGACCTTCTGGACGTGATCTAAACGAGATGCGCGAAATTTCAATTGAAACCAACGTGACCAAGCACGCCGAAGGCTCTTGCTTGATCAAAGTTGGTGACACGCATGTGATGTGCACCGCCACTCTCGAAGCCCGCGTGCCCCCGTTCATCAAAGGCTCGGGCCTGGGTTGGGTCACTGCGGAATATGGCATGCTGCCCCGCTCGACTAGCTCGCGCATGCGCCGCGAGTCCACCATGGGCAAACAAGGCGGCCGCACCGTCGAAATCCAGCGCCTGATTGGCCGCAGCCTGCGCGCTGGTGTTGACCGCGTCGCCATGGGCGAGCGTCAGATCACTATCGACTGCGACGTGATCCAAGCTGATGGTGGCACCCGCTGCGCGTCAATCACCGGCGGTTGGGTTGCCCTGCGTCTTGCCGTCAACAAACTGATCAAGGCGGGCGACATTAAAACAGATCCGCTGATCTCTCCGGTCGCGGCAGTGAGCTGTGGGATCTATGCGGGTCAACCAGTTTTGGATCTAGACTACCCCGAAGACTCCGCGGCCGGTGTCGACGGCAACTTCGTGATGCTTGGCAACGGCCAGATGATCGAAACGCAGATGTCGGCCGAGGGCGCGACCTACTCGCGTGAACAAATGAACCAACTGCTGGACTTGGCGGACAAAGGCATCGCCGAGCTGGTCGCAGCCCAGGAGGCAGCCTGCGCATGACCCGCAAATTTGACGGCGATACAATCCTATTCGCGACCCACAACGCCGGTAAGCTGGAGGAGATGCGGGCTCTACTCGCTCCCTTCAACATCGCCGTTGTCGGCGCCAAGGAGAAGGGTCTGCCAGAACCCGAAGAGACCGGCACAACTTTTGTCGAGAATGCTCGCATCAAGGCCCACGCCGCCGCCAAGGCCACCGGCCTACCTGCCCTTTCCGACGACAGCGGAATCGCGGTGGATGCGCTGGATGGTGCGCCCGGTGTCTATACCGCCGACTGGTCCGAGACTCCGAATGGGCGCGACTTCGTCATGGCGATGACCAAGACCTACAATCTACTTGAAGAAAAGAACGCGCCAGAGCCTCGCACATGCCGGTTCTGCTGCACGTTGGTTCTCGCGTGGCCCGATGGCGCCGATGACGTCTTCGAAGGCACGATCGAAGGGCAGTTCGTTTGGCCCATGCGCGGGGCCGAAGGTCACGGCTACGACCCGATCTTCATGCCCAACGGCTACGACATCACCCTTGGCGAAATGGACCCCGCCGAGAAAAACCGCATCAGCCACCGAGCTGACGCCTTCAAAAAGTTCGTGGACGCCTGCTTTGGTTGAGGACTGGCGCAACGGGGGATTTGGCCTCTACATCCACTGGCCGTTCTGTATGGCCAAATGCCCCTACTGCGATTTTAACAGCCACGTCTCTCGGTCCATCGACCAGAAGGCGTGGCTAGATGCCTACCTGAAAGAGCTAGATCGCAACGCAGCCCGCACCCCGGACCGAGTGCTAAAGTCAGTTTTCTTTGGTGGCGGCACCCCCAGCTTGATGGACCCAGACGTCGTCGCTGCGATCCTAGAACGGGTTGGCGAACTTTGGACGCCCGCCAACGATCAGGAAATCACACTCGAAGCAAATCCGACATCGGTCGAAGCTGGCCGTTTTCGTGCCTATGCAGACGCCGGTGTGAACCGCGTTTCGATGGGCCTTCAGAGCTTGCGAGATGATGACTTACGTCGTCTCGGCCGGATGCACACAGTCGCCGAGGGTCAGCGCGCGTTCGAGATCGCCAAGGACTGTTTCGGGCGTGTCAGCTTTGACTTGATTTATGCACGCCAAGATCAAACCGTTTCTGCGTGGAAATCCGAACTGCGCGAAGCACTCTCGTTGGCTGCCGACCATCTATCGCTCTACCAGCTGACCATCGAGGCCGGAACAGCCTTCGGCGACCGATATGAGCGAGGCAAGCTGCGTGGCCTGCCCGAAGATGATGACGCAGCCGAGATGTACGAAGTCACCCAAGAGATCTGCGCTGAATTCGGAATGTACGACTACGAAGTTTCGAACTACGCGAATTCTGGCGCAGAGAGCCGGCATAACCAGATCTACTGGAACTACGGCGACTATGTTGGTGTCGGACCTGGCGCACATGGTCGATTAACTATGAACGGCCAGCGCCACGCCACTGACACGTGGAAGCAACCTCAGAAGTGGCTTGATGCCGTCGCGGCAGGGACTGGTGAGAATTTAGTCGAGGCTGTCTCTGCGACGGAACAAGCTAACGAGTACCTGATGATGGGCCTGCGCCTGACAGAGGGCATCGATCTACAGCGTTTTAATCAAATTGGAGGCAAACCTCTCAATCCGCGCACATTGCAAGAGCTAGAAGATATGGGGATGATTAAAAACGAAAAGCCCTATCTTAAAGCTACGCGTGCGGGTCGACTGGTCCTGAACGCGGTAATCGCGGAACTCCTACTGGATTAACAGCATGCGGCCTGTCTGGTTCACCTTTGGCATCATATGCGTGGCGCTCGGCCTGATCGGGGTCGTTCTCCCCCTTCTGCCGACAGTGCCTTTTATGCTGCTGGCAGCGTTTTGCTTTGCCCGATCGTCCGAACGGATGCATGGATGGCTGGTGAACCACCGAGTCTTTGGTCCAGCAATCGAAGACTGGAATCGTAGCGGCGCGATCAGCCTTACAGGCAAGCGCGCTGCCACCGCCTCGATCGCGGTCGTCTTTTCGATCTCGGTTTTTATGGGATTGCGACCAACGATCTTGGCCATTCAGGCCGTGACACTTGGGGCGGTTCTCATCTTTATCTGGACCCGCCCCAGCTATTAACTTTTATTCCACTGCACTCAAGCGGCGGCAGATTTCGTCGAGCTGATCTAGGTTGTTATAGCTGATAACGATCTTACCCTGCTCAGTTCCGTCCTTGTGCTCGACTGAAACTTTCATCCCGACTGCAGCGGACAAATCCCCTTCGAGAGCTTTGGTATCGGCGTCCTTTTCACCCGAAGATTTGGTCGCAGCGCGCGGTTTGGGCGCAGTCTCGCCCTGCGCAGCCTTCTTGACCAACCGCTCGGTGTCGCGCACCGACATGCCACGAGAGACGATCTGCTTTGCCAACTCCGAAGCATGGTCACTCGTGATCAGCGCACGCGCGTGACCAGTCGTCAGGCGGCCATCCGCCAGATGCTCTATGACGTCTTCTGGCAGCTGTAGCAGACGCATCGAGTTCGCGATGTAACTCCGGCTCTTGCCAAGAGCTTCCGCAAGTCGCTCTTGCGTATGACCGAACTTCTCCATCAACTGTTTGTAGCCAGCAGCTTCGTCTACCGGGTTCAGATCGGCACGCTGGATGTTTTCGATAATCGCTACTTCCAGAACTTCGGTATCATCGAAGTCACGGATCAGTACAGGAAGCTCGTGGAGCTGTGCCATCTGCGAGGCACGCCAGCGGCGTTCGCCGGCAACGATCTCGTACTTCAGACTATCACGCGGGCTTACGCGTACGATCAGGGGTTGGATAACGCCCTTCTCTTTGATCGACCGCGACAGATCCTCCAGATCTTCGGTCTCGAACCTGCGCCGCGGCTGGTCGGGGTTAGGTTCGATCTTCTCGATCGGGACCATCATATCTGGACGGCGCGGTGCGGTTGTTGCCGCGGCGGCCGTGGTTTCGGGTTGAACGTCAGCCATCAGTGCCGACAAACCACGGCCCAATCCTCGTTTCGTTGGCTTTCGATCCATGCCTGCCCTCTTATGTTTTTATGCAGCTACCTGAGCGCTCTTCTCTACCAGTTCTTTCGCGAGTGCGCGATAGGCAACTGCACCACGGGAATTGGGATCGTAGTGCAAAACAGGAAGCGCGAACGAAGGTGCTTCGCTCACGCGGACATTCCGAGGGATCTTGGTTTGAAAAACGAGATCACCCAAGTTTTCGCGGGCGTCTGCCTCCACTTGCTGAGACAGATTATTCCGCCCATCGAACATCGTTAGCACAATCCCCTCAATCCGCAGATCGGGGTTCGCCGCTTTGCGCACGTCTCGGATGGTGAGCATGAGCTGACTCAAACCTTCCAGAGCAAAAAATTCGCTTTGCAAAGGGACAAGCACGGAGTCCGAGGCGACCATCGCATTGACCGTCAGAAGGTTCAGTGACGGCGGACAGTCGATTAAGATGTAGTCAAAATCGATCTCCGCCATCAAAGCTGTTCGCAATGCATTTCGGAGCAAATAGCTTCGCTTCTCATTCGAAATAAGTTCGATATCAGCGGACGCCAGATCTGTGGTCGCAGGCACAACAAAGATGTTCTCAAACTGGGTCTGCCGGATCACTTCGGTTGGCAAAACCTCTTCAAGTAACAGTTCATACGCTGTGTAATCACGCTCGTCGGCGTGAATTCCCAAGCCGGTTGAAGCGTTACCCTGAGGGTCGATATCCACCACCAGAACACGCTTCCCCATATCGGCTAGTGCCGCGCTCAGATTGATGGCTGTAGTCGTCTTGCCCACACCACCTTTCTGATTGGTGACAGCGATGATCTTGGTACCGCTGGACGTCAAAATATCAGCCACGTGCAATGCCTCCGATGCTCAGAATAACCGAGTTAGACTCTACGATGCTTTTAGTAACTTCATGAGAGAAAGACCACGTTCGCTTTGCTTCTTGAAGCTCTTGTTGCCAAGTTGCTCCTTTTGGAAATAATGCCTGCCCTTCTGGCTTCAAATGTCGCTCAGAAAATTCGAGCAGGTTGGTGAGCGATGCAAGTGCACGAGCAGACAAAACGTCCGCCCCAATCGGCTCAGCCGTCTCGATTCGATTAGAAATTACCGTTGCCCTGATGCCAGTCTCTCTCGCCACGGTACGAAGAAACGTTGCCTTCCTCTGGTCGCTCTCAAGTAAAACGACCTCAGACGCAGGTCGGAGCTCTGCAGCTAAGATTGCGATAACCAAACCTGGGAAACCACCACCGCTGCCCATATCACACCAGATTTGCCAATCCTCTTTTGCCAAAGCATATATCTGGGCAGAGTCGATGAAATGTCTAGAGCGAGCGTCTTTTAATGTGGCCGGCGAAACAAGATTGATCGCTTTGTTCCACTTCTTTAGGAGCGCTTCGTAGTGCGCTAACCTGTCTAGTGTTTCACGTGAAACACTCAGTGGATAACTTTCATGATTCATGAACCCGCGGCCATTCTTTTGTTTTGACGCATTTTGGATAGAATTAGAGTCAGTGCGGCCGGCGTCATCCCCTCGACGCGACCAGCCTGCCCCAAAGTTGAAGGCCTAGCGGCAATCAATTTTGCTTTCAGCTCATTCGAAAGCCCTTGCAGAGTGGCAAAATCAAAATCCTCTGGGATAACATGTCCCTCGTCCCGCCGCAGCGCCTCTGCATCTTTCTCTTGGCGCGCGATGTACTTCGCATAGAGACCATCACATTCCAGCTGCCGCCTGGTTTCGGGATCGATGTCGGACAGTTCGGGCGATACCAAGAGAAGTGTATCAAAATTGAAATCAGGGAATGCCAGAAGATCAAACGCGGTGCGTCGCGCACCGTCTTGGTTTACTTTCAAACCCTTCTCTTTGAGTTCGCGAGGAGTGTAACTCATGCTCTCCAACCGTGATTTACCGTTGGCCAAGCGCTCCATTTTATCCTCAAATGCCGCTTTTCTGTCCTCGGATACACAACCAAGCGCAATGCCCATAGGCGTCAAACGCTGATCAGCATTGTCAGCACGGAGCGATAAACGAAACTCTGCTCGAGATGTAAACATACGATAAGGCTCGCTCACACCACGCGTCGTGAGATCATCGATCATTACCCCAATGTAGCTATTCGTCCGACTGAAAGTTATCGGATCTTTTCCAAACGCTGATTGAGCTGCATTCAGTCCTGCGACCATTCCTTGGGCTGCCGCCTCTTCGTAGCCAGTGGTGCCGTTAATCTGTCCAGCCAGATAAAGACCAGGATGGTCTCGCAGTTCTAGGGTCTCTTTCAGTGATCTTGGATCAACATAGTCATACTCAATCGCATACCCAGGCTGAAAAATGTGTACATCCTCCAAACCATACATCGAACGGATATAGGCTTCTTGTATGTCAACTGGCAGGGATGTCGAAATTCCATTCGGGTAAACCGTAGGATCGTCCAAGCCCTCGGGCTCAAGAAAAACCTGATGGGACGTCTTATCGGCGAAGCGTACGATTTTATCTTCGATCGAAGGGCAATATCTCGGACCAACACCCTCAATATGTCCCCCATACATCGCAGAACGAGAGAGATTTTCGCGAATAATCTCATGGGTCCGCTCATTCGTGTGTGTAATCCCGCAAGAGATTTGGCGCACATATGGTGCTTTTGAGGTGAACGAGAACATTGTAGGCTCTTCATCGCCGGGCTGCTCCTCAAGAAGCTCCCATTTGATCGTTCTCCCGTCCAATCTTGCCGGTGTACCTGTTTTCAGGCGGCCAAGTGGCAGGCCATAGCTGTGAAGGCGCTCCGCCAATTTGACCGACGGGGTATCTCCCATCCGTCCGCCCGGCTTTGAAACATCACCGATATGGATAATCCCGTTTAGGAAAGTGCCTGTCGTCAAAACGACTGCATGGGATTTGATCACGCTGCCGTCTGCAAGTACGACACCAGAAATCCGACTATCAAGCTCGATGAGGTCCGCGACCTCCCCTTCAATGATAGAGAGATTTCGGGCAGTCGCTAACTCGGCCAACATGGTCTCACGATAGATTCTTCGATCCGCTTGTGCCCGTGGCCCTTGTACGGCTGGACCCTTCCGACGATTAAGAAGACGGAACTGAATGCCGGCACGATCTGCAACGCGCCCCATAATGCCGTCCATCGCATCAATCTCGCGAACCAGATGACCTTTACCCAAGCCACCAATCGCCGGATTACACGACATCACACCGATCGTATCCTTTCGCAAGGTGACCAAGGCTGTTTTCGCCCCCATGCGCGCCGCCGCGTGAGCCGCGTCTGAGCCGGCGTGGCCTCCACCAATAACGAGGACATCGAAATCAGATTGTTTCACGTGAAACACTCCTATTTACCCAAGCAGAAGCTCGAAAAGATTTCATCAAGGATAACTTCCACATCGATTCGACCCAATAACGAGTCCAACGCTCTCGCCGCAGTACGGATTTCTTCCGCGACGAGTTCATAACGTTCCGCGCCGTGTTGGACCTGTTCTTCAGCAAAAGCAATGGCGTCTTTAGCTATCAGAAGGGCAACGCGATGCCGCTCTTTGCTGGCAAGATTTGCTTGTTGCAGTCGGTCGGACAGAATCGCATGAACCGAATCCAGCATATCAATAACGCCGAGGCCAGTTAAACCAGATATAGGCTTCGGTGCATCATCTCGTGTATCGCCTTTTGCGGAGTACTGTAGATCGCCACTCTCTGGCGCCAGTAGCAATGGCTCTCCGGATTGATTGAGAAAGATTCGAAGATCAGCAGCTTTCGCCCTCTGTATCGCGCGCTCGATTCCGATCCCTTCGATCTGATCGTCGGTTTCGCGTAGTCCGGCTGTGTCCAGCAATGTGACTGGCAAGCCTTTTAAGTCCATCCGTACTTCAATCACATCGCGCGTCGTACCCGCGATGTCAGAGGTGATTGCTGCATCTCGTTTCGCGATATAGTTCAGCAGTGTCGACTTACCCGCGTTCGGCGCGCCAACAATCGCGACTTCGAACCCCAGATGTAGTCTCTCTGCGACCTCTGAACCTACAATTTCTTGTTGAAGGTCCTCTCTAACGCTCCTCAGAAGCGTTTGAACTTCCGGGGTAACATCCTCTGGAACTTCTTCGTCTGCAAAGTCGATCGTCGCCTCAAGCAAGGCCGCAGCCCGAATGATTTGTGAGCGCCATAGTTCTGCTTGCTCGCTCAGTCCTCCGGAGAACACCTTCATCGCTTGCTGACGCTGTGCTTCCGTCTCGGCCTCAATCAGATCGGACAGGCCTTCGACCTGAGCCAAGTCGAGGCGCTCATTCTCCAAAGCACGCCGCGTGAACTCTCCAGGCTCGGCCAAGCGCAATCCATCAATGACGGAAAGCTCAGTCATCACGCTTCGCACGATGGCGGGGCTGCCATGAAGGTGAAGTTCGACAACATCCTCGCCGGTGAAGCTGGCAGGACCGGCGAAGCAGATTACCATCGCTTCGTCGATCAAGGCCCCTGCCCTATCACGCAGCTTGCGCACACCTGTCTTGCGCGGCTGCGGCATCGAACCCGCAAGAACAGAGGCCGCGGCAAATGCCTGCGGCCCCGAAATCCGGATCACTGCGACCCCGGCTTTGCCTTGAGCAGTCGCCAGGGCAAAGATCGTGTGCATTACGCCCTCTTAGGTGTTCATCGAGTCGAAGAACTCGGAGTTTGTCTTGGTTTGCTTGAGTTTGGAAATCAAGAATTCGATACCGTCTGTGGTCCCCATCGGGTTGAGGATACGGCGCAGAACGAACGTCTTGGCCAGATCGACCTTGTCGACCAGCAGGTCTTCTTTGCGGGTACCCGACTTGAGGATGTCCATCGCAGGGAAGACGCGCTTGTCCGCAACTTTGCGGTCCAGAACGATTTCGCTGTTACCGGTGCCCTTAAATTCTTCGAAGATGACTTCGTCCATCCGGCTGCCGGTATCGATCAGCGCAGTCGCGATGATAGTCAGCGAGCCACCCTCTTCGACGTTACGCGCCGCACCGAAAAAACGCTTGGGACGCTGCAGGGCGTTGGCGTCCACACCACCGGTCAGAACTTTGCCCGACGACGGGACGACGGTGTTGTAAGCGCGGCCGAGACGAGTGATCGAGTCCAACAGGATCACAACGTCGCGCTTGTGCTCGACCAGACGCTTGGCTTTTTCGATCACCATCTCGGAAACGGCCACGTGACGGGTCGCAGGTTCGTCGAAAGTCGAGGAGATAACCTCGCCCTTCACGCTACGCTGCATGTCAGTGACTTCTTCCGGGCGTTCGTCGATCAGCAGAACGATCAGATAGCACTCAGGGTGGTTCTTTTCGATGCTGGAAGCGATGTTCTGCAACAGAACGGTCTTACCAGTCCGCGGCGGCGCAACGATCAGCGAACGCTGACCCTTACCGATGGGTGCAACCAGATCGATGATACGGGCGGAGCGGTCTTTGATGGTGGGATCTTCAATCTCCATCTTAAGACGCTCGTCAGGATAGAGGGGCGTCAGGTTGTCGAAGCTGACCTTGTGACGCGCACTCTCTGGGTCCTGGAAATTCACCTGCTCGACCGCGGTCAGCGCAAAGTAACGCTCGTTATCCGCCGGCGCCTTGATCACACCTTCGACGGTGTCACCGGTGCGCAGCGAATGCTGACGGATCATTTCAGGTGAAACGTAGATGTCGTCGGGACCAGACAGGTAGTTCGCTTCGGGCGAACGAAGGAAGCCGAAGCCATCCTGCAGAACCTCAAGAACACCTTCCCCACCGATCACCCAGCCGTCTTCTGCGTGCTCCTTGAGCAGCGAGAACATCATCTCGCCTTTGCGCATGTTCGACGCGTTTTCGATTTCCCACTCTTCGGCCATCGCCAACAAGGATTTGGGGCTCTTGGCTTTGAGTTCAGAGAGGTTCAGACGTTCATCGGTCATAGGTATACCCTTTGCCGCCCGCGATCGGGCCAAGGTCAAAGTTATTTTCTTACACAGGAAAACCCCGACCAGGACTGGCCGTTGAACGCGACATAGGGGGGATTCCCCGTTGAGTCAATGAATCGCTTAGAACTTCACGATGACCGAGAAGACGATCACCAGCATCAGAAGCGTCGGAACCTCGTTCATTAGACGATAAGTCCGGCCATCCCGAGAGTTCTTCGCCGCGACGAAATCCTTGCGGCGATATCCCAGCCAATGATGGAACCAGGTCATTCCCAGCACACTCGCAGCCTTGGTCCAAGGCCAGACGCTGGTCCAGTCCACGATCCCCGGTGTGAACACCAAAGCCAAACCAAAGATCCACGTCGCGATCATGGCTGGGTTCATGATGTAGCGGAACAGCTTCAGCTCCATGGTGGTGAACAGCTCGTGAGTCTCGCCGTCCTGCCCCACGCGTTCCGCGTGATAGACGAACAGTCTTGGTAAATAGAACAACCCCGCCATCCAGGACATGACCGAGACCACGTGAAGCGATTTTGTCCAAGGATAAACACTAGCGAGCAGATCGAGCATGGGCGGGTTCCTTTCTGATTAACTCTCTTAAATAAAATATAAGAATTAAAAGGAAGATGTATTTGAAGAGTCAGCAGACTCTGTGGATTGTTTCCTTTCCCCCATGGTTTTGCACAGTGAACAAGAGTCCCACAGGGGGTGTGAGGGAATCACTTAAGCCCAATAAAATCTCAGGATTCCTTGCGAGAATCCGAAAATCCGAGTCCTGTGGGAATCGGTGGATAACTCGTGGGAAAGTTGGTTATCCACAGAGTCTGATTTATCCTTATCCGTGGGGGTAAAAAGAATATGAGCCAGACTCATAAACCCGAAACTATCGACAGGCCCGCTCAGGGGCTTTATCCGTCCCCGAACCCCTACAGGGATTTTACGGCAGACTCTCACAAGGTTATCCACATGCAGGATCGCATCATTCTTGCGTCAGGATCGGACATCCGCGCGCAGCTTCTTCGCAATGCAGGGCTCGAGGTCGAGGTCATCCCCGCCCGCGTCGACGAAGAGGCCATCCGCGCCGCGCTGGAGATGGAAGAGGCCAAACCCCGCGACGTCGCGGACGCATTGGCCGAGGCCAAAGCGCGTAAGATTAGCGCCAAGCATCCGGACGCGATCGTCATTGGCTGCGATCAGGTTCTCGCGATGGGCACTCAAATCTACGCCAAGCCCGCCACACCAGAGGACGCCCGCGCGCAGCTTATGGCGCTCCGCAATCAGCCGCATCAGCTACTCTCTGCTGCGGTGCTTTACAAAGACGCAGAGCCAAAGTGGCGCCATGTGGGCGTTGCGCGTCTGCGGATGCACAATTTCTCTGATGCCTATCTTGACGACTATTTGTCGCGGAACTGGGAAAGCGTTCGCCACTCTGTGGGGGGATACAAACTCGAAGAGGAGGGTGTGCGCCTCTTTTCGAGTGTTCAAGGCGACTACTTTACGATTTTGGGTTTGCCGCTGGTCGAGCTTCTGGCGTATCTCGGAGTGACAGGGAGCATCGCATCATGAGTAAGCATTCGATACCTTTGGCCGGTGTCATCGGAAACCCCGTCGCGCACAGCCTGTCCCCCCGTCTGCATGGCCATTGGCTGCAGCGCTACGGGATCACAGGTCACTATGTGCCGCTCGAAGTGCATCCCGATGATCTGGTCGAAGCGTTGGGAGCGATGGGCCGCATGGGCTTTGTCGGGGCCAACGTCACGATCCCGCACAAAGAGACGGTGCTGCGTCTGGCGGATCAAGTCACGGACCGCGCGACCCTGATTGGGGCGGCGAACACTCTGACCTTCCGGCCGGACGGCACGATCTTTGCCGACAACACAGACGGCTATGGCTTTATCGAGAACCTGCGCCAGAATGCGACCGACTGGGACCCGCGCAGCGGCCCTGCCGCTGTCATCGGTGCAGGCGGCGCAGCGCGCGCTGTTGTCGTCGCCCTGCTGGATGCGGGGGTGCCTGAAATCCGGCTAACCAATCGCACGCGCCTGAGGGCCGATCAGCTGAAGTCTGAATTCGGGGGTCGTATCGTCGTGTACGACTGGGCCCACATGAACGGTATGCTCAATGGTGCGACTACTCTGGTCAACACCACCTCTATGGGGATGGAGGGGCAGCCACCGCTCAAGATCAATCTTGATGAATTGGATCCCAATGCGCTGGTTACAGACATCGTTTATACGCCGCTGATCACCCCCTTGCTCGCGTTGGCGCAGGACTATGGCTACCAGACTGTCGATGGCCTTGGGATGTTGCTCCACCAAGCGGTACCAGGCTTCCAACGCTGGTTTGGTCAGCGCCCCGAAGTGGACGACGAACTGCGCAACGTGGTTTTGGGATGACTTATCACCTTGGCCTGACCGGTTCGATCGGCACAGGCAAAAGCACGACTGCACAGATGTTTGCGGATCTAGGATGTGCGGTTTGGGACGCGGATGCTGCAGTTCATCGGATTTACGATGTGGGTGGCACAGCGGTTGCCCCTCTTTGGGTGGTCTTTCCTGACGTCATCGTTGATGGCGTGGTTTCGAGAACAGCTTTGCGTGAACATCTGTCTGATAATCCAAATGATTTCAATCTGTTAAACGATATTGTACATCCTCTGGTGGCAGCAGACCGCGCGGTGTTCAAAGATACCTGCGATGCTGATATCGCAATATATGACATTCCTCTGCTCTTCGAAAATGGGACCGAGGCAGAGTTGGACGCTGTCTGCGTCACCACTGTTGATGCCAAAACCCAGCGCACACGAGTGCTGGCGCG
This sequence comes from Donghicola sp., assembly GCF_025210255.1. Lineage (NCBI taxonomy): Bacteria > Pseudomonadati > Pseudomonadota > Alphaproteobacteria > Rhodobacterales > Roseobacteraceae > Donghicola > Donghicola sp. The sequence continues at coordinate 139,718 of NZ_JAOARZ010000015.1, forward strand.
CGGCACCATGACGGAAGAGCAGTTCGAACAAATCAAATCCCGTCAGATGTCTGATGCCGACAAACGCGCACGCGCTGACTATATCATTGAGACGGATACGCTCGACCATGCGCGCCAGCAGGTCGAAGCCATCGTGACCAAGATCAGAGGAGAGTTGTTGCGTGCGTGAGATCGTGCTCGATACCGAAACCACAGGTTTTGATCCCGAAAAGGGAGATCGCATCGTCGAAATCGGTGCGGTGGAACTTCTGAACCACATGCCCACGGGCAACACCTATCACCAATACATCAATCCCGAACGCGGGATGCCGGACGAAGCGTTTGGCGTGCATGGGATCGGCCCCGACCTCCTAGACAGCCCACGCCCGCCCAAGGATGGTGAGGTCACTCTCAGGGACAAGCCGGTGTTCAAGGCAGTTGGCCAGTCTTTCTGGGACTTCATCGGTCAGGACTCGATCCTCGTGATCCACAATGCCAGCTTCGATATGAAGTTCCTGAACGCTGAATTGCGGTGGATGGGTCTGCCCCAGATCCCGATGGAGCGGTCGTTCGATACTCTGGCGATGGCGCGCAAGAAATTCCCTGGCTCGCCGGCGACGTTGGATGCTCTTTGTCGCCGTTTTGGCATCGATAACTCGAACCGGACTCTGCACGGCGCTTTGCTTGACTCTGAAATTCTGGCCGAGGTTTATCTGGAACTTCTGGGGGGACGTCAGCCTGATTTCGGACTGGCAGAGACCTATCGTGGAGATCGCGGCGGTTCAGGGGCCGAGGAATGGCGGCCCCGCCCGCGTCCAAATCCGCTGCCTTCGCGGATTTCAGAGCAGGAAGCCGCCGCCCACTCTGCCTTTATCGACAAATTGGGCGACGACGCGCTTTGGAAAAAGCTCGGCAGCTAAGCTGCAATTAGGCGTCGGCCTTCTGTGCGGCCTGCGCCTGCATCTGTGCCAGCTGCTGGCGGTACAGAGCGACGAAATCGATGTTTTCGAGGTTCAGCGGAGGGAAGCTGCCATCGCGGGTCACGTCGCTGATGACGCGGCGTGCAAACGGGAACAGCTGACGCGGGCACTCGATCAGCAAGAAGGGGTGCATCTGGTCTTCGGGCACACCCTCGATGTGGAAGACACCAGCATATTCTAGTTCAACGTGGAACAGGGGCTGACCGCCTTCTTTGGTCTTGGCGTTGACCTTGGTCTTCATGATGACTTCGTACTGGTGCTCTGCCTGGCGCTTTTTCACATCCAGACCGACGTTCACGCTAACCTCGGGGGTGGTGTCGCCCGACGCGCCCTTTTGCGCGAGAATGTTCTCAAAGGACAGGTCGCGAACGTACTGCGCCAGAATTTGCATTTTCATTTGGGGGGCGGCGTTCTGTGCGCCTGCCTCGGGTGTATCAGTCATTTTGAAGGTCTCCCTGGGAATTTTATCTCGGTAACGGGCTTATCATCCGCTGTATTGATGCTCAATGGCGCGTCCAGCCAGATGGCCCTTGGTTTTCTGGGCCACTTGGTCCGGATGATTTAGGCGCATTTTCGTCCACCACTTCGTAATCGACAACGATCGTTTCCGATCGAAATCCACCGCCGGACTGTCCGCGTGAGCGATGTTCCTGCATTTTGTGTTTGATCTGCTGGAAGATGACACTTCGCACGCCTGGGATCAGGAACAAAATGCCGGTGATGTCCGTGAAAAAGCCGGGTGTCAGGAGCAGCGCGCCTGCGAACAGGATCATGGCCCCGCTGGCCAGATGTTCAGAGGGATCCTGCATATTATTGATAGAGTTCTGCAAATCACGCAGCACGCCGCGCCCCTCGGTCTTGACCATATAGGTGCCGACGACCGCCGTAAGCAGCACGATTGCCAGCGTTGGCCACAGCCCGATCAGACCTCCGACCTGAATGAACAGGCCGATCTCGATCAGAGGGACCAGCACAAACGCCAGGAATAACCACATTGTTAGAACCTTTCCGGTAATAGAGTTTCTGGGGGTCAGTGGACTTGACCCTGTCAGTGACATACATAGGTGCTGACACGGGATCATGCTACGGTCCCCGTTTAAGAACGAGGAATAGATGGAATCTCCGATCGTGCAGCTTTTGGTCCTTGCCGCTATTGCCGTGTTTCTGATCCTGAGGCTCAGAAGCGTGCTTGGCACGCGTGAGGGGTTTGAAAAACCGCCGCTCCCGCGCACAGAGCAGCCTGAAGCCGCTGCGAAATCGCGCCACTCTTTCGAAGTCATCGAAGGGGGCCCCGACCGCGACATTACAGACCATGTGCCCGAAGGCAGCGCGAGCGCAGATGCGCTGACCGCGATGAAACGTGCAGAGCCGTCTTTCTCGGTGCACGAGTTCTTGTCCGGCGCGCGTGCAGCTTATGAAATGATCCTGATGGGTTTCGAGCGCGGCGATCTGAACGAAATTCGCCCCTTCTTGTCCGAGGACGTGGCCGAAAGCTTTGCCAGCGTGATCGATCATCGTGCGGACCAAGGTCTGACGATCGACGCGACGTTCGTGGGCATCCGTGAGCTGCAGTTGGTCGAAGCCACATTTGACGAAGCGACCCAAGAAGGTGAAGTCACCGTGCGCTATGTCGCCGATCTGACATGGCAGGTGCGCGACGCGGACGGCGTCGTGATCGAAGGCGACGAAAAGCAGATCAAGCGTCAGAAGGACGTATGGACCTTTGCCCGCAAGATGGGCGCGGACGATCCGAACTGGCAGCTGGTGGCAACTGGCGAATGATCCGCAAGGCGCTGGCCGTCATGTTGGCGCTGCTCCCTTGGTGGGCCGCGCCAGCACACAGCGGGGAACCTGTGAACCGACTGCTTGAATTTTCAGAACTGGATGGATGGGCCGAGGATGATCATGCCGCGGCCCTTGATGCTTTTCTGAACACCTGCGGCGATATCAACGGATCCGACTGGACGAGCCTGTGCTCTTTGGCGCGTGCGCACCAAGACGCGCCGCGCACATTCTTTGAACTCTTCTTCCGCCCCGTGATGATCGAGGACGGAAACGACCCGCTATTCACCGGTTATTTCGAGCCGGAACTAGATGGTTCTCGTGTGCCAACTGGCCGCTATCGCTATCCCCTCTACCGCATGCCGTCCGAGGCCAAGCAGATTTCGCCTTGGGCCACACGCCGCCAGATCGAAGAGGGTGATTTCATGCGTGGCCGCGGTCTGGAACTTGTCTACGTCGACGATCCGGTTGAGGCATTCTTCCTGCAGGTCCAAGGGTCTGGCCGCGTGAAACTGCGCGGTGGCGGGGCCATGCGCGTGGGCTATGCTGGCCATAACGGTCACGAGTATCGCTCAATCGGTCAAGAACTGGTGGCGCGCGGCGTCTTTAACCAACATCAGGTTTCTGCGCAGGTGATCCGCGAGTGGGTGCGCCGCAATCCGGCCGAGGGCCGTGAACTGCTATGGCATAACCCCTCTTTCGTCTTTTTCCGCGAAGTGAGCCAAGTGCCCGCGCATATGGGGCCCCTCGGGGCGATGAACCGGTCGATCACTGCGGGGCGCAGTATCGCGGTCGATCCAGCCTATGTGACCCTTGGTGCGCCCGTCTGGGTCGAGAAGGATGGCCATATGCCCTTGCGCCGCCTCATGATCGCTCAGGACACAGGGTCCGCGATCAAGGGCGCGCAGCGTGCAGATATCTTTGTCGGGACGGGAGACAAGGCGGGTGAAATCGCCGGAACCATGAAAGACAACGGCCGCATGGTCGTTCTGATGCCGATCCAACGGGCCTACGCGAGCCTTGCGGAGGAGCTATGAGCCGCCGCCGGAAACTCAGCGATGAAGAGCGGGAATTGTGGGATCAGGTGCGTCGCACTGCGGACCCCCTGCACCCCACGCGCAAAGCTGAACCAGAAGATCAGGCCGAATGGCTTCCTCATCCTGTCCGCAAGGCGCCGAAAAAGCCTCTAGAGGATGTGCCGACGCCTCCTCCGCTCGAGCATTTCACCATTGGAATGAAAGCGAAAAAGGGCAAACACAAGCTCGGCCAGCACCTGAGTCCGGCGATCGAGGACGAGGTCGCAGGCGCCCCGCTGAACATGCACAAGAAAACCCATTCGCAGATGAAGCGCGGCAAGCTGATGCCAGACGCGCGGATCGACTTGCATGGGATGACCTTGGCACAGGCGCACCCTGCCCTCGTCGGCTTTGTCATGCGAAATCACGCGGCGGGGCATCGGCTGGTTTTGGTGATTACGGGCAAGGGCAAGGTCAAAGAGACCGACAGCCCCATTCCTGAACGTATCGGCGCGCTGCGCCATCAGGTGCCTATGTGGCTGCAAATGAGCCCACTATCCCATCTGGTCTTGCAGGTGAGACAAGCGCACCTCCGCCACGGGGGCGGAGGCGCATATTACGTGTATCTGCGGCGAACCCGCTGATTACAGGACGTAGCGGCTAAGATCGGCGGACTCGGCCAGCTCGCCCACATATTTCCGAACGTAATCCGCATTGATCGTGATCAGCTGTTCCCCGAGATCGGGCGCGACGAACGACAATTCCTCAAAAACACGCTCCATCACCGTATACAGCCGACGGGCCCCGATATTTTCGACGCTGCGGTTCACCTCTGCGGCGATGCGCGCGATCTCAGCAATGCCGTCTTCGCTGAACTCGATAGTGACGCCTTCTGTCTTCATCAAGGCGGCGTACTGGCGGGTCAGTGCATTGTCGGTTTCGGTCAGGATGCGAACAAAATCTGCCTCTGTCAGAGCGTTCAGTTCCACGCGGATTGGCAGACGGCCCTGCAATTCAGGCAGCATGTCGGACGGTTTCGCAATGTGGAACGCGCCGGAGGCGATGAACAGAATATGGTCCGTCCGCACAGCGCCGTATTTGGTGCTAACAGTGGTGCCTTCGATCAAGGGCAGCAGGTCGCGCTGCACGCCCTCGCGACTGACATCGCCACCACGGGCGTCAGAGCGGGCGCAAACCTTGTCGATCTCGTCTAGGAAGACGATGCCATTTTGCTCGACCGACTCCAGTGCAGCGCGCTTGATCTGTTCATCGTCTAGCAGTTTGTCGGCCTCTTCGCCCATCAGCAGCTCGTAGCTGTCTGCCACGGTGACGGTCTTGCGGACTTTGCGTTGGAAGGCTTTGCCGAACATCTCGCCTAGGTTCATCATGCCCATCTGGCTGCCGGGTTGCCCGGGAATATCCATCATCCCGCCAAAGGGGCTTGCAGTGTCTTCAATCTCGACGGTGATTTCCTTGTCGTCCAGCTCGCCTGCGCGCAGCTTCTTGCGGAACATCTCTTTGGTGCTCTCGCGGGCGTCCTCACCTGCAATCGCGGCCAAAACACGTTCTTCGGCAGCTTGGATAGCACGTGATTTCACGTCTTCGCGCATATACTCGCGGACGGTGACGATCGCGGCATCCATCAGATCGCGGATGATCTGTTCCACGTCGCGGCCCACATAGCCGACCTCGGTGAACTTGGTCGCTTCGACCTTGATAAAGGGAGCACGGGCCAGTTTCGCCAGACGGCGGCTGATCTCGGTCTTACCAACGCCGGTGGGTCCGATCATCAGGATGTTCTTGGGGTACACCTCGTCCTGCAGGGCAGATGGCAGGTGCTGGCGCCGCCAACGGGACCGCAGGGCGACCGCGACGGCCCGCTTGGCTTCGGCTTGTCCGATGATAAACCGGTCAAGCTCGCTGACAATCTCGCGCGGGGTTAGGTCGGTCATAGGGGTCTCCTGGATGTCATTCTTGGGCCAGACATAGGCGCTGGCCCACGGTGGGAAAAGGGGTGGATCCCCTTAACCCTTCAGGGTTTCGATGGTCAGGTTGCCGTTGGTAAAGACGCAGATGTCGGCGGCAATCGCCATTGCGCGCTCGGCGACCTCTTGGGCGGACAGATCGGGGTTGTGGGACAGACCGCGCGCCGCCGACAGGGCGAACATCCCGCCCGATCCGATGGCCGCGATGTCATGCTCGGGCTCCAGCACGTCGCCTGCGCCGGTGATGACCAGCAACTCTTTGCCGTCGCTGACGATCAGCATCGCTTCCAGCTTTTGCAGGTACTTGTCAGTGCGCCAATCCTTGGCCAGTTCCACGCTGGCGCGAGCCAGCTGGCCGGGGGTGGCTTCGAGCTTTTTCTCCAGACGCTCCAGCAGGGTGAACGCATCTGCGGTCGAGCCTGCGAAACCCACGATCACGTCATATCCGCCGGGGGACAGGCGGCGCACCTTGCGGGCGGTGCCCTTGATCACGGTGTTGCCAAGGCTCACCTGACCGTCGCCCGCGATGCAGACTTCGCCGCCGCGGCGCACGCCGATGATGGTGGTGCCATGCCAGCCGGGGAATTCGTTATCAGCCATGAAATCTACCTCGTGTCGCATAAGAAAAAGGGCGCCCTATGGCGGACGCCCCTATGTATTCCGAGTGATCGTTAGATCAGATCGACTCGTTGATCCAAGCTTGCAGAGCCGCCTTGGGGGCTGCGCCAGCGCGGTTCGAAACGACTTCGCCGTCTTTGAAGATGAACAGCGCGGGGATGCCGCGAACACCCAGCTGGGCTGCCATGCCCGAGTTCGAGTCAACGTCGACTTTGACGACTTTGATTTTGCCTTCCATCTCGGTCGACAACTCTTCCAGAACGGGGCCGATCATCTTGCAGGGGCCACACCATTCTGCCCAGAAATCCACGACCACGGGGATGTCGGACTGCTTGACTTCGGTGTCAAAGGTTTCGTCGGTGACGGCTACGGTGGCCATGTCTGTAACTCCTACGGAATGCGGTTGAGCGGAACGTAAGTGCGCGGGCTCGGGGCGTCAAGCAACCCCGACCCGATTCAACGCCTCACGAAGTGTTGTGTCCGGTATCGTCATAAGCACAGCACTTGCCGTCCATAGCACCGAAACACGGATGTCTCGGCCTGGATAAATCTGCCGTAACCCTTCGGAATAAGCGGCCATTTGGCGCAAAATCGCTTCGGGGGTCTGGTCTGCTGACTGGGGTAAGGTGCGGTGGGTTTTGAAGTCGATGACCTCGATGAAATGATCCGTCACGATCAGGCGATCCACGATCCCGTGCAAGGTTTGGCCATTGATTTGGGCAGTCAAGGCAACCTCTGCCAAGGTGTCCGGTGCAAAGACGTACTGCAATGCGGGGTGCTCGAGCACCGAAATGGCCTCTCCTTCGGCCAATGCAGCCAGCGCTCCGTCCTTGCCGGTCATCAGCCGCGCGCTGATCTCTTCCCACCGGTCGCGGGGATGGTCAGGCAGCACTTCCAGCAGCTGGTGTACCATGCTGCCATATGTTTTGGCGGTTTCTTCGTCCTGCCCCTCTCCGCGCAGGGCCTTGGCCCCACCCAGATCAGAGCCGATCAACGGGCGTGGTGGCATCACGGGCGCATCAGGCACCATGCGGGCATAGGGCGGCACATCGACGATCGCCTGTTCGGGCAATGGCACGTCGATCTGCGGCAAGTTCGTCCAATCCCCATGCTCCAGCCGCAGGCCGGGACCCGGCCCCAGATCGAAGCTGTGGGTCTTGGCCTCCATGTCCTGCATCGCGTGTTCGACAATGCTGTACCAGCTGTCGGGCCATTTACCCTTGTCCTTGGCACCCGCAACGATGAGCCACTTTTCGGCCCGCGTCATCGCCACATAGAGCAAACGGAAATTTTCGTCCGAAGTCCGCTCGACCGAGGCTTTGCTACGCTCTGCCATCTCTTGGGTGCGGGTCTGCGCGTTGCCGCCCCATGCATAGGCTGTGCCCATATCGAGCAGCTTTGGCGCGTCGGGGGCCTTGCGCTTGCCTGTGTCGGGCAGGATCACGATGGGCGCCTCTAGGCCCTTGGACCCATGCACCGTCATTACACGGATTTCGTCGTTTGCGTCGTCGATCTGACGCTTGATCACCAAGTCTTCGGTCTGCATCCACGTCAGGAAACCGGTCAGGTCGGGGACGTTCTGCTCCTCGTACTTCAAGGCTTGAGACAGCAGCGCGTTGATCCCATCCTCGGCCTCCGCCCCAAGGCGGGACAGCAGGTTATGGCGGCCGTTGTGGTAGGTCAGGATGCGTTCGATCAGGTCGAACGGACGCAAGAAGTCCGATTTGTCTCGCAAGTCCTTCAGGACTGCGGCGGTCGGATCGTCCAAGGATCGCCCGCGCAGATCTTGGTACAGGAACCGCCCCGGTTCACGGTGATGCGCCAGCGTATAGAGTTCCTGTTCCGTCCACCCGAACAGCGGCGAGCGCAGAGCCGTCGCCAGCGCTAGATCATCCTCTGGCAGCGCCAGAAACGCCAGCAAGGCCCCCAGATCACGCACCGCCAGTTCCGCGCCGACCTTCAGTCGGTCTGCCCCTGCGATGGGCAGCCCCTCGGCTTTGCACGCGCGGATGAGTTCAGAAAACAGTGCCCCTGCCCGCTTCTGTACAAGGATCAGGAAATCACCGGGCCGCACGGGGCGTAGGCCAGTGGTGCCCTTGGCCTCATCAGGCAGCAGCACCTTGTCATCCACCATGCGGCGGATTTCGCGGGCCACGTCGCGGGCCAGCAGGATTTCGGGCGACGATGCGCTGGTCCGGTCCACCGGATCGTACCAAGGCGTGTCGTCCTCTTTGTCCTTGTCCGCCTCGTAGAACGGCCACAGATCGACCCTCCCAGGGAGCGCCGATTTGAACGCACGGTGGGTGGCATCCTGCCCGACCTGCTTGGACAATGGGCCTTTAAAAACTTTGTCCACTGATCCCAGAACCGCGACCGAGGACCGGAAGCTGTATTCAAGCTCTAGTGACTGAAACAGCGCGCCGACAGTCTCTAGTTTACCCCTGAATTCATCCTGCATCCGGTCAAAGGCTTCGGGGTCCGCGCCTTGGAAGCTGTAGATCGACTGCTTCTTGTCGCCCACAACGAAAATGGTGCGCTCCACGTCGGACCGCGCGCCTTCGCCGCTGGTGAACTCTTGTGCGAGGGCTTCGATCACCGCCCATTGCTGCGGGCTGGTGTCCTGTGCTTCGTCCACCAGAATGTGGTCGATCCCGCCGTCCAGACGGTACAGGACCCATTGCGCCACCGCTGGATCGGTCAGGAGCATGCGCGCCTTGCGGATCAGATCGTCGAAATCAAGCGCGCCGCGCAGTTGCTTGGCGCTTTCGTAGCGGCGCAGGAAGTCGGCGGCGAAGTCGTGTAGGATCAGGCTCTTGCGGGCGGCCAACAGGGACAGGCGGCGAGCGCGGGTATCCTCAATCCGCAGCATCAGTGCGTTCAGGCGATCCATGAGGTGCGCGGCCCCGTTACTGCGCAGGGCTTTGGTGGGAAAGGCGTCAATCTTGGCTGTAAAGGGCTCTTTGGCCCCGGCACCCGTCAGCAGCATATTTTCCAGAACGTCAAAGGCATCGGCGTTGTCCACGTGGAACCCTTGCAGCTTGGCGCCTGCCTTGCTGTCATTCGCCCCCGATCCCAGCAGTAACGGGACTAATTCTCCGATCAATTCTGTCTCGCCGCCGATGAAGGCGTGGGCGCGCAGATCAGACTCGGTATATCCCGAGGGTAGATCAAAGGTCTGCCAGATTGCGTCCTGCCCTGGATGGTCGCGCAGGCGGTCCAGATGGCTGACAACGCTCGCGGTAAAGCCCCCAAGCATGCTCTCGTCCAGATGGTCAGCCACGCGGGCCAAGAGGTCCGGTACTTGCTCAGACATCTGTTCCAACACGTCGATGCGCAGAATCTCAGAGGCGCGTTCTTCCATCTCGGAAAAGCCAGGGCTGACGCCGGCCTCTAGGGGGAAACGCCGCAAAAGCCCCCCGCAGAACGAGTGGATCGTCTGGATTTTCAGGCCGCCCGGAGTCTCGATCGCGCGGGCAAACAGGGTGCGGGCGTGAGCCAAGCGTTCGGCGTTTATCTCGCCCGCTTCGCCCAATTCCTCGAGCTGTTGCTGCAAGGACGCAGCGTCCAGCATTGCCCACTCGCCGAGCCGCTTGAATAGACGGTTCTGCATCTCGGATGCGGCGGCCTTGGTGTAGGTGAGGCAGAGGATGTGCTGGGGTTCGACCCCTGTTAGCAGCAGTCGCGCCACGCGGTCAGTTAGAACACGCGTTTTGCCGGACCCTGCATTTGCGGCCAGCCATGTCGAATAGTGCGGGTTCGCTGCCTGCACCTGACGGGCGGTTGCGTCGTTCATCACGTTCATTCCAGCACCTCGGGATTGGTATCGTCCGTCGGCTCCCATTCGCCGTAGCGGGCCAGATGGTCGAAATCGCCTTCGAAATTCTCGTTCTTCACAGCGCGGCGCGAGGTATAACCCTTGTCCAGGTCGCGATAGGAGGACAGCAGGCTAAAGAACTCACCTTTCACTTTGTCTGTCGGGTCCTTGTCCAGCGGGGCAGCGGTTTCGTCCATGTCACGGAGAGAGATATAGATGGCGCTGGCGACGTCTGCTGGATCGATATCCTGAAACGCGCCCTCTTCCGCCATCATCGCCATCAAGAGCAGCTGTTTGTCGAAATAGGTCTGCTCTTTGTCCTTGGGTGCGCCGCCGGTTTTATAGTCGAACAGATGCAAGAGGCCTTTGTCGTCCTGATCAATGCGGTCGGCCTTGGCCGTCAGGGTGAAGTCCCCGACGTTGATCGACAGTTTGCCGGCAACCTCTCGGCCCAGTGTTTGCAGCCGTGTCTGGCGTTCGGATTCGGCCTTGATGAACCAATCGGCGAACTTCTCGATCCGGCCACGGTAGAAGGTTCGGGTGACGGTCCACGGGACCTCTTCCAGCAGTACACCATCAGCAATCTTCAGCAGGCGTTCGCGGTCTTCGGCAGTGCCTGTAACGGGCCCCGCTTTAGTGAATAACTCTAGCACGCGGTGCAACACAGTCCCGCGCAAGCGGGCGTCGGGGTCACGACCCAAAGGGTCCAGCTTGCGCAGGCGCAGTACATGCTTGGCGTAGATGGCGTAGGGATCTCGGATCAGGGTCTGGATTTCCGTCACTGACATCTGTCGTGGGCGCGCCTCGATCGGGGGGCACGGGCTGGGACGTTGTGCCCGTGGGAGGTCGCCCGGAATTTCCATAGCTTCGGCAAGCTCGACCCAATGGCGCCCGCGCTTGCGCATAGCGCCCAAGGCTTCTGCCCCGTTGATCATCGGCAGGCCTGACATCAGGTTCGTAAGGCGGTTCAGCCAGCGCGACGGCACGGTTTGCGCATCGTCCGAGCGAACCGCGCGGGTCAGCACCACCTCTGGCGCGGTGATCGCCTGTTGGAAGTCATGTGCGGCCAAGCCAATGTCCCGCTCTGGAAGGTTCAGCCCGACACGCGCGCGCATCGCGCGGTTCAGCCACGGATCTGGGCGCGGTGCGCTGGGCCACGAGCCTTCGTTCAAACCAGCAAGGATCATCACGTCGGCCCGCTCTACCCGCACATCGCGCGTGCCCCAAATGCTGAGCATGGGGTGGCCTGTGTCGCGGTCGCGGATCTCGGCACCGGTCAGGACTCCGTACAGCAGCCCGAAGTAGTCAAAGGCGGTGATATTGCCGCCCACATGCGCCTCGCGCCGGAATTCGTCGATCAGGGGTTTCGTCACGCGGCCTGCCGCATTTCGCCAGAGGGTCGAGCTTTCGCCCTCGGGACCTGCGACGATGCGGATTGTGCGCTCGATATGATCCTCGACATAGGATTGCAGAGGAGCCTCGCCGAAATCGGGCAGGGTCAGGAGGTTGGTTATGATCCATTCGGCCCAGACCTCGGTGCCCTCTTCGCCTTTGTACTTTTTGGCGGTCCAGTCGCGCAGCCACGCAGGGTCTGGATAGGCGACGCCCTTGCGCCGGATTTCCAATTCCATGTCACGGGTACGGCGTAGGTGGTTGCCGCGCGGATCTTCTTCTTGCAGGTGACCAGAGTGGGTCAGCGGATGTTTCAAGATGCGTAGCAGGTCGTCAGCACTGACCCGCGTGCCATACAGTTCGGCCACTTGGCGCAGAATCCGGCCCGGTGGGGATAGCGGTACCAGATCGCCCTTGGAATCGTCTGGGATCAACTCCCAGCGGTCGAGGGCCGCTTTGACCATCCGGTTGAGCACTGGATCAGAGCTGATGAGAGCCGCAGTGCGCCCATGCTCTAGAGCGTCTCGCATGACCAGTGCGATCGCGTTCGCTTCGGTACGAGGGTCAGGTGCCTCCAGCAGGGTCAGACCATCAGCGGCAGCGTGTAGGTCTGGCAAGCGTGGACCTTCTTCGAGCCACGCATCCGTCACGGGTGCAGGCCGCAAAGCAAGTGACACAAGCTTGTTTCGTGTCTGATTTTGGCGTGCAATCTGGGTCCAGATTGGCACATCTGAGTGTGTAAAACCCAGCATCCGCATCAGGTTGCGGAAGCGGAACTGCGGGTGGTCCTCGGCTGTTAGGGCATCGTTCATGTCGGCCCAGACCTTGGTAGGCAGGTCGTAGTCAAATCCGGGAAGGACAATCGCGCCTTGGGGCAGACCTGCTACAAGCCTCATGAACTCGGCCGTCGCCCCCCGCGAGCCAGTAGAGCCCGCGATGATGACAGGGTGTTGGGGGACGTTCTCTTGCCAGTAGGTGTCTAGCGCTTCGACAATCATGCGCTGACGGCCAAGCCTGTCCGGCTGTGTTGCGCTGTTTTCCAAGAATTGTTCGACGATCTGAACAAAGGCTAGTGCGCGTTGCCAATGTCCCGATTGGTCCGAGACATCTAGCTCCTGTAGGCGCTGGGGATCGACCCCTTCGGACTGCATCTCATCCATGAGTGCAGCGAGCGAGTCCGCAAGGGAAAAGAGTGCCGTTTGTGGGGCGATCTCCGGCGCGCTGATTAAGAGTTGGCGGATCAGCGTCACCAGTTCCAGCCGCTTGCGCAGAGCGGGCACAGCAGGCGGCATCGGGTCTGGGCCCGGCAAATCCGCAAGCTCGCCGATCAGGCGGATGCGCGGCAGCAGGCGAGCGCCACGCTCGTCGAAGACCTCTTGCATCCTGCGCTTCATCCGCGCGGTGTTCACGTACACCTCGACGCGGGCCTGTTCATGGGGTGGTAGGCCATCCAGCCGATCCATCAGCCCAAGTGTGAATTCTCGCGTGAAGTCTGCCCCCATGGGCAGGCCGAAAACACGAGGGCCGTCGGTCGGGTCAAACAGAGCCATGAGTCTCCAACATTTCTTCGGCTAGGGTGATACCAGCAGGGTGGCCCACGTCGCACCAATGGCCAGCGTAGGGCAGGATGTATAAACGTTCGCGGTCGATCATGTCTGACCAGAGCACGTTTAGCGAAAAGGCATCTTCGGCGATGTCCCATAGGCCGCCGGTTTTGATAATCTGCACACCGCTATAGACCAGTCCCGGGCCGCGCTGGGCGGGACCATCTGCGGTGGCAATGAAGTCGCCGTCGCCCTTGTGCCCCAGAGCGTTTTCCTTTGGTAGGCAAAGCAGCAGCGCATCCATGCGATCAGGGTCCCAAGCTGCATCAAGTTGTGTCAGAGGGTTCGGCCCCGCCCACACGGCATCGGTGTTCAGGGTCATGACGGTCTCTTGGCCAAGAAGCGGCAGAGCGTTTCGCAATCCTCCGCCCGTATCCAGAATATCGGGTGCCTCGTGGCTGATTGCGACGTCGCGACCCGTCAGATGGTCGGCAATTTGACCGCCTAGGTAATGGGTGTTCACGACGGTTCGGCCACCGCCTGCTTCAGAAACCAGAGCAAGAGCATGATCGAGCAGTGCTTTGCCCGCGACCTCGACCAGCGGCTTGGGGCGGGACTGGGTCAGTGCGCCCATGCGCGTGCCGAACCCGGCGGCAAAGAGCATTACTGGGAAGCGCAGGGTCATGCTGTGGCCTCCAGCCAAGGGGTGAGGCACCGGGCGACCTCTGACAGATGGGGATGAGAGAGGTTCCGTTCGAGGTTCGCGCGCACCCGCGGCACGAAATCGAGGTAGCGCGTCTTGCCATCGCGGGCGGCCAAACGCGCAAATATTCCCAGAATGCGCAGTGCGCGGCTCGTACCGTATAACGCATATGCTGCGTAAAAGTCGGTGCTGTCGCAGTCCGTCTCGGCCATGTAACGGAAGGTCATCTCTTGCTCTATCGCCGGATCAACATCCCGCCGAGCATCCTGCAAGAGCGAGACCAGATCATAGGCCGGATGCGCGGCCATTGCATCTTGGAAGTCGAGTAGGCCAGCGGCTTGGATGCCCGCAGCGTCCCTCAGCATCAGGTTTTCGGCGTGGTAATCGCGCAGCATCGTCACTCGGGGCATCCGGTCAAAGGGGCGCGCCGCCTGTCTCAGTGCGTTGTTCAGTGGCTTAGCCAATCTGAGGTCGGGCAAAGGCTTGGCCGGGAGTGCCCACTCAAAAATCAGCTCTGCCTGCGCGGCCATCGTCTTGCCGTCATAGGGCTGCAACCCATCCATCGCGGGGATCCGAGACAGGTGGATCAGGACGTCGGTCGCCAAAGCATACAGAGATGTGGCTCGGTCCGGTGCTTGGTCCGCGATGTCAGCGAACCGATAGGCACCGAAGTCTTCGGTTAGTAGCAGACCCTGATCTGGCTGAGCGGCGAAAATCTGAGGGGCCGCCAAGCCGCTCTGGCGCAAATAACGAGCTACCCGCGCAAAGGCAGACGTGCTGCCGTCTTGGGGGGCCTGCATCAGAATGGCAGTCTCTTGTTTGCGCTGTAGGCGGGAGTACTGGCGTGCAGAGGCATCGCCCGTCATCGGACTGATTTGCGCATTTTGCCAGCCTGCGAGGGTGAGGAATTCGGTGACGCTCATGACACCGCCTCGATTTTCTGACCCCACCGCGGATCGGTCCAGCTGAGCACCGCAGTGCGCGCTTGTAGGTCGTCAGAGACATCTAGCGTGATTTTTAAGGCTGCCTCTGGAGTTTCGTCACCCATCCGATCTGGCCATTCGATCAGGCAGATTGCGGTCTCGAACGCCTCTTCTAGTCCGAGTTCAATCGCTTCGTCAGGATGGCTCAGGCGATAGAGGTCGCTGTGCCAAATTTCACAATCCGGCCCATCATAGACCTGCACGATCGTAAAGGTCGGTGACGGGATATCTTCTGGCTCGGGCAGCAGGGCCTGAATCAGGGACCGCGCGAAGTGTGTTTTGCCTGCGCCAATCGGGCCTTCGAGCAGGATGATATCGCCCGCGCTCAGCTGCGGGGCAAAGCGCTCTGCCAGGTCCTGTGTGTCCTCGGGACTGCGAAGTTCAAATAGCTTTTCCATCGGTTGCGAAGATGGACCGAGCGCCGTCCACCTGCAACCTGCTCTGCGCAGTTTCGAACAGAGAATCCATCGCGTCCTGTCGCAAGAACCGCAGCATAGTTCCGCCGCCAGTCACAGGGTTCACGCGCACCGAGTAGCTGTCGCCGTCAAGGAAGGCCGCATCAAAGCTCCATTCATTGCGGTGATCCAGCTGTTCAGAGAACGCGGCGAGCTTGCCCCAGTTCGCGTTCAGAGTGGTTTGTGCCTTCCAACGGCTGATGGCGTCGTTCATCTTGCCGACAGATCGTGCCTCGGGGGTGCCCCAACGTTCCTTGAATGCGCGGTTAGAGAATGACAGATGACCGGTGCCGGAAAAGACGCATAGCGGTTCGTCGATGCTGTTGAGGATGCATTCGTTCTGTCGGACGCGGGCACGGATGCCGCGCGTTGCGCTCAACTCGTTCGAGATATCCTCGATCATAAGGGACATGTTCCCGTTGCGCAGGGATTGCGCTGTCACGCGGTAGGTCAGGCCGGATGGCAGGCTCCACAATTCTTCGAGCAGGTCCGGAGCATTATTCCCAAGCTGCATGTATTGATTGCGCCACTTTGCGTAGTCCTTCGGTTCCGGCAATATACCTTGGGTGCGCAGCTGGTCAAAGAAGTCAAACAGGCGTGGACGCTTAGTCAGCAGATCAAGCGGCAAGCTCGACAGTTCCATCAGGGCAGGGTTGAACAACACCATTCGACCGTCCTTGTCGAAAATGGCGATCCCGACTGAAAGATGGGCAATCGTCTTGGTCAATGTTTGTAGCAGGGCACCCCCAAGAGCCTCGGGGTTTTGTGCAATCGCAGTGTCGGACAAATCATCCGTTGGATGATCACCGGACGCGCTTTTCTGACCGGGCTTCTCCGGCATTTCTTTGTTGTGCGTGGCAATCAAAATTGCCAAAGCGGCTAATGCGCCCGCCAGGAGCGAAGAGGCCACAAGAACTAGTACAAGATGCGGTGGCAACGGTGGCATGTAACTCTCCCTAAGAGATAAGCTCACGGTAGAGAGATAAAGCATTAGCGCAACTATCATGTTGCGAAAATTATTCGAAATACGGGTTTTCAGCGCCAATTTGTGCAATTTGGTCACTAGAGGCTTCTACTTTTGCCCTCGGGATCACCACTTCGACGATCGCACCGCACTGTTCTGTGCCCAGTGATTCGGGGTCCAATGGGTTAGATCCGTTTGCGAATGTCAATTCGGCGCCTATACGTTCTAGTAACGTTTTCGCTATGAAGAGCCCCAGACCCATGCCCTCGTATTCGGGTCTTTGGTGCAGGTCGCGTTCTGCGCGGCGTCGGCGCACAAAGGGATCGCCAATGCGGCCAATGATGCTGACAGGGTAGCCTTTGCCATCATCAATGATACGGATTGTGATCGTATTTTCGGTCCACCGAGCTTCGATCCAGACTTTGCTGCGGGAAAAATCGACCGCATTCTGGACCAAATTGCGAACACCATGGATCAGCTCTGGCCGACGTAGGATCGTCGGGATTTCTGCATCTAAATCCTCTGGCCAGTCGAAGATCACCTGAGAACCGCGCATGAGATGGGGGTCTGCGGCCTCTTCCAGAACTGTCGTTAATGGGGCGTGACGCATGTGCAGGTCATCTTTGCCAGCGCGACCCATCGTCCGCAGGATGTCACGGCAACGATCCGCCTGCTGCCGTATGAGCAGGGCGTCTTCTTGGAGTTCGGGGCGATCGTCCAATTCCTCGGCCAGTTCGGCGCTGGTTAGCTTGATCGTTGCCAGTGGAGTTCCCAACTCGTGGGCTGCCGCTGCCACCACGCCGCCAAGGTCGGTCAACTTCTGCTCGCGGGCGAGGGCCATCTGTGTGGCCTGTAGGGCGTTCGACATGGTGTGCATCTCGGACGTCACACGCCGCGCATAGAGGCCTAGAAACATCACCCCGATCACAATCGCCAGCCACGTGCCAAAGACAAAGAGATCCGGAACCCGCAGCACCTCGCCCGCCTGCGTTGTAAGTAAGAGGTGATATTTGGCGAGCAGGGACACGATCACCACTGCCGTCATCCCAAGGATCAGGTAGGACCGCAGGCTCATTACCGCGGAGGACACGGTCACGGGTCCGAGGATCAGCAGGGCAAAGGGATTGTGCAGACCGCCCGTCAGGTAGAGCAGGAAACCCAATTGCAGGATGTCGAACAGGACCATGAGGAAGTTTTCGGTCTCTGATAGGCGCTTGTTTTGGGGAAAGACAAACAGCGATATCAGATTGCCAATCACAGAGACGCCCACGGCCATAAAACACAGGCCAATCTCCAGCTGCAGGCCATAGAGCCACTGCCCCACCACAATCGCCATCAACTGACCCCCGATGGCCAGCCAACGCAGCAGGATCATGGTCCGAAGACGCACGAAGTGGTTTGGACCGCCGAAACCGGTCGAAAAGAGGCTGGTATCTGCCATAGCGATGCCTACATGGGTTGCGACAAGGTAAACCATTGTTACGGGCCACCGGTTTTGGGATCAACGGCCCGAACAAACAAAGGAGAAGGCGATGCGGAAAGCACTAGCAATCGGAGCAACCGCTGCGGTCGTGGCAGTGGTTGGCGGGACGGCGGCTTTCGTGCTGACCCAAGGGCCCGAAGATCAGTTTGCCGAATGCCGGACCAGCGCAGTGGCTGGCGGTGCAGGTGCGATCGGTGGTCCGTTCGAGTTGCTGAATAGTCGCGCCGAGGTCGTAACTGACACCGATGTCATTACCAAACCGTCGCTGCTGTACTTTGGCTATACCTTCTGCCCCGATGTTTGCCCCTTTGACACTGTGCGCAATGCAGATGCCGTGGATATCTTGACTGAACGAGGCTACGATATTCAGCCCGTCTTTATCTCGATTGATCCAGAGCGGGACACGCCCGAAGTCGTCGGAGAGTTCGCACAGAATATTCATCCTGACATGATCGGGCTGACCGGAAGCGCCGAGCAGGTCAAAGCGGCAAGCCAAGCCTACCGGACTTACTACAAGAAGAATGAGTCCGACGATCCCGAATGGTATTTGGTCGACCACTCAACATTTAGTTACCTCGTCACGCCCGAGGATGGCTTTCTCGATTTCTACCGCCGCGAACTGAGCCCAGAGCAGATGGCTGACGGCATTCAATGTTTTCTGGATGCTAAGTCGTGAATGTGAAGGTTTGACGCAGTCACACCTTGGACATAGATATAGGTGATGGCCGGCGGATCGGTGGGGAGGTTTTACGATGGCAGAAGCACAGCTTGATATCGGCGTCGACAAGACACTGTTACTGGTCGACGACGACGAACCGTTTCTGCGGCGCCTTGCCAAGGCTATGGAAAAACGTGGGTTCGATGTGGAGACTGCGGACTCGGTTGCGGGTGGCAAAGCTGTCGCCACGGCGCGGCCTCCGGCCTTTGCCGTTGTTGATCTGCGGCTCGAAGATGGGAACGGTTTGGACATCGTCGAAACTCTGCGAGAAAAACGACCTGACTCTCGGATCGTTGTGCTGACCGGCTATGGCGCGATTGCAACCGCGGTGGCTGCCGTGAAAATCGGCGCGACGGATTATCTGTCGAAGCCCGCAGACGCGACCGACATTACCAACGCCTTACTGGCCACCGATGACGAACTGCCCCCGCCGCCGGAAAACCCGATGAGCGCAGACCGCGTTCGTTGGGAGCATATTCAGCGCGTGTATGAGCTGTGTGATCGGAACGTGTCCGAGACGGCACGCCGTTTGAATATGCATCGCCGGACTCTTCAGCGCATTCTGGCCAAACGCTCGCCTAAATAAGGGCGAGCAGTTCAGCATGCCGCTTGGTGTAATCTTCGCGGACTTTGACCGGCGGACGTAAGTCGATAGAGATACTGTTCAGGATTTCTTCTGATGGACGGCCAAAGAACTTGTTGGCCTCTGTCTCATCGAATCCAGCGATTTTCACTGCCTCAAGCCATGCGCTGACCTTGTCGGCGCGCTTGATCGCGGCCTTGACCGTCTTTGGCAGCGCGGCTGGCAGGCCGAACCGGATGTGAATTGCTGCAGCCAACTTTTCATCCAGTTCTGAATAGGACGGGCCAACTGCCGCTTTGACCGGCGAGATCATATCCCCGATCACGTATTCCGGTGCATCGTGCAGCAGCGCTGCCAGCCGCCATTTGGGCGGAGCTTTGGGATTTTGAAGGGCGTAAATCTTTTCGACCAGCAAGGAATGTTCGGCGACCGAGTAGGCATAATCCCCGACTGTCTGCCCGTTCCATCGCGCGACGAAAGCCAGCCCGTGAGCGATATCCTCGACTTCGATATCCATGGGGGTTGGGTCCAGCAAGTCCAGACGACGACCGGATAGCATGCGTTGCCAAGCTCTGGGAGGTGGGGGCATGGGGCACTCCTGTGATGGTGTGCCATGAATAGAATGCCAGAAGTCAAAAGAAAATGGCGCGGTGCTGCCCTCCGCGCCATCCAGTACCAGGTTACTCGTTACTACAGTGCCGGATTGGCCAAGGCCAATCCGGCCCCTCGTATCACCTTGCCCGCCAATGCCGGTCTGAATGGGCCGACACCTGCGATTCCAGCGAAGCTGTGTGCTGGGGTATGTTGGGGACCGTCAGCAAGAATGACAGATTGTCGTGATCAATCAGCCATTCCGCACAGGTTGCAGGAATAAACAGTGCATGGGGGTGCTATTGTTTCGCAAAACGATATTATACTGTGGTGCGCTCCGTTTGAAAATGTTGCTCCCACTGAGGGTTAATGTGTTCAATAATTGTACTTTGGTAAAACACGACGCGGACCTTGCAGAACCGCTTCGCCCCTACACTTTAGGATAATGTTTCCATTGTGGAAACAGTAAAAATGCATTTTTTCATACGCATTGTCGATATGGCGGCCGAGTGCTATTTCGACCGGCAAAAGACGCTAGATCGAAGGAGAGCCGCCCATGGCTAACGACTACATCGTCAAGGATATTTCGCTGGCCGCCTTTGGTCGCAAGGAACTGGACATCGCCGAAACCGAAATGCCGGGCCTGATGGCTTTGCGCGAGGAATACGGTGAAAGCCAGCCGTTGAAAGGCGCGCGCATCGTCGGTTCGCTGCACATGACCATCCAGACAGCGGTTCTGATCGAAACGCTGGCGGCGCTGGGTGCGGACGTGCGTTGGGCATCGTGCAATATCTTCTCGACCCAAGACCACGCGGCTGCGGCGATTGCCGAAGCGGGCATCCCCGTCTTCGCGATCAAAGGTCAGAGCCTTGAGGAGCACTGGGACTACCTCGACAAGTCGTTCATGTTCGCAGACGGCCCTAACATGATCCTTGATGATGGCGGTGACGCGACCCTCTACGTTCTGCTCGGTGCACGTGCCGAAGCTGGCGAAGACATCATTCCTGTCCCCTCGTCCGAGGAAGAGGAAGTCATCAAAGCGCAGATCAAGAAGCGCATGGAACAGAGCCCCGGCTGGTTCACCAAAGTGCGCGACCAGATCAAAGGCGTGTCCGAGGAAACCACCACTGGCGTGAACCGTTTGTACCAACTGGTGCGCGATGGACAGCTGCCCTTCCCCGCGATCAACGTGAACGACTCGGTCACCAAGTCGAAGTTCGACAACAAGTACGGATGTAAAGAGTCGCTGGTTGACGGCATCCGTCGTGCGACCGACGTGATGATGGCCGGCAAAGTGGCTGTGGTTTGTGGTTACGGCGACGTGGGCAAAGGCTCGGCCGCATCGCTGCGCGGGGCAGGCGCACGTGTGAAAGTCACCGAAGTTGACCCGATCTGTGCACTGCAGGCGGCCATGGACGGCTTCGAAGTTGTCCTGCTGGAAGACGTCGTGGACTCCGCTGACATCTTCATCACAACCACCGGCAACAAAGACGTCATCCGCATCGAGCACATGCGCGAGATGAAGAATATGGCGA
Organism: Donghicola sp.; assembly: GCF_025210255.1. Taxonomy (NCBI): domain Bacteria; kingdom Pseudomonadati; phylum Pseudomonadota; class Alphaproteobacteria; order Rhodobacterales; family Roseobacteraceae; genus Donghicola; species Donghicola sp. The sequence goes on from NZ_JAOARZ010000015.1 coordinate 160,843, forward strand.
TCGTCGGCAACATCGGTCACTTCGATAACGAAATTCAGGTCGCCAACCTGAAGAACCACAAGTGGACCAACATCAAAGACCAAGTGGACATGATCGAGATGCCGAGCGGCGCCAAGATCATCCTGCTCTCTGAAGGCCGCCTGCTGAACCTCGGTAACGCAACTGGTCACCCATCGTTCGTGATGTCTGCCTCATTCACCAACCAGGTTCTGGCCCAGATCGAGCTATGGACCAAAGGCGACGAGTACGACAACAAGGTCTACATCCTGCCAAAGCATCTGGATGAAAAGGTGGCGCGCCTGCACCTCGACCAGATTGGTGTGAAGCTGACCACTTTGGACAAAGAACAAGCGGATTACATCGGCGTGACCCCCGAAGGTCCCTTTAAGCCGGAACATTACCGTTACTAACAGGCTGTCGGCGGGAACCTGCACAGAGCTTCCCCGCAGTCACAGCAACTTACCGCCAAATTTGGCAGTTCCAAGCTCCGGCAGAAACATTCGCCGGGGCTTTTCTGTTTCCCCATCACACCGCAACTGGAGAAGGAGAAACACGATGACCTTTATGACCAAACTGATGACCGCCGCTGCCACCACCGCCCTAATGACTGGTACGGCGTATGCCGAAATGAACGACATCGACATGAATGCGCAGAGCGAGGTCGACGGCCAGATCATGATGGAACAACCGATGGATGGCGACACCGAGATCGGAACCACGACTGATATGGGCACCCAAGCTGACATGAGCGCCGATCCGATGATGTCGACCGAACCAGCCGACACCGAAATGGCACTGGCTCAGAAAACTGTAGGCGAGGTCATCGGGATGGAGGTAGAGGCCATTAACGGCGATGATGTGGGCGAGATTGACTACGTGATCGCAAGCGAAACCGGTGTAGAAGTCGTTGTTGGCGTGGGCGGTTTCCTTGGCCTAGGCGAATACACTGTTGCCCTGCCGCTGAATGATTTCACCGTTGCCGAAGACGAGACTCTGATCCTGTCGCAAGATGCTGAGGCCCTGAAGCAGATGCCGCAGATTGACGAGAGTGCGATCGAGAGCCTGCCCGACGATATGGTGATCGCGGATGCCATGACCGCCGAGACCATGCCGGATATGCCCGACAACTCGTAATTCCGAGCGTATAGGTTTGAATGGGGCGCGCCAGTGCGGCGCGCCCTTTTCTTTGCCGAAAACGCGGCGGATGCAAAATTCCCTTGTCTGCGAGGCAATCCCGCTCTTACGCTTTTCACAATTTTAGCGAGTAAGGGCAGCAGCCCGAAGAGGGAGAGTGACTATGGGAAAACGAGACGATCTGATTGCCAAGTATGCCGAGGATCTGCGCGATAAATGCGGCATGGACCCCGATATGGATTTGCTGACAAAAGTGACGATCGGGTGCGGCCCGTCGATCTACAATGCCGATGCTGCGACCGTTGCAGGAAGCCAGCCGAGTGAACTGGAGACTGTGCGCAAGAGTTTCTTAATCAAGAAACTTGGGATGACTGATGGTCCAGAACTGATGGAGGCGATCCATTCTGTGATCGAGACCTACGGCCGTTCTGAGCGCAACAAGTACCGCGCTGTCATCTACTATCTGCTGGTCAAGCACTTCGGCAAAGAGTCCGTGTACGGCTAAAGCCTTTTGTGAGTTGGCGCCTCAAAGCCAATTGACCGCGCAATCGACTAAAATGCCCTGTTCTATTTGTTTGCGATCAGGGCACCGCACGGTCTATTCATAAATCAACAGGCCAGAATGGCCGAACCAATCCATCGCGTGTGTGGGAGCATGTGGGGAAAGGGGTTCGGCCATTGGCTTGGCCGGACCCCGCTACATTAAACAAAGAAGTCTAAATATGTCTCGTCTTGCTATTGAAATGCGTAGTGCGCGTCGCAGCCATCGCAACGCTATGGAGGCCTTGGATGAATGCGCACGCCTCAACGGCGAACTGGATGACGCAAACGAATATATGAAATACTTGGCCGATAGAGTTGTATCCTCCCAAGCGCAAGGCATAGCCTATCAGAAAGTGATAAATGTTCTGATGGTAAAAATTGATGAGGCTATGGGGCAAGATCAAAATCCTTTTCGGATTGACTTAGAGGGAGAGGTGATACCTGAAGGCCCTCGAAAAGGAGAGCAGATGCAAATCATAGATAAGCTTTTCCTGAACCTCCTGAAAAACGAACTAGAAGAGTCTGCCAAAAATGAAAGATTTAATTTTGTCAAACAAGTCATGCACACCGTCGTTGGATCGATACGAGAATGCAAAATATGGAGCTAATTCCATCCGAATACGAATAAACAGGGGCACTAAAATAGTACCCCTTTGCATTTAAATATCCTTCTTAGCGTCAGACCTCTTACTTACTCCCGCCGCGTCAAAGGCATCGTCTTTATCTAGTATAGCCGCCCAAATCGCAGAGAAGTTTCCACTCTGCTTCGGTCACTGGCTGCACCGACAGGCGGGACTGTTTGACCAGCGCCATTTGCGCCAGACGCTCGTCCGCTTTGACCTGATCCAAAGTGACTGGCGTGGCGAACGGGCCAACAGCCTTGATGTCCACGCAGTCCCAGCGCGGATCATCGGTGGTGCTGTCGGGATGGCTCTCGGCGATCACCTCGACCACCCCGACAATCGCTTTGTCCTTTTGCGAGTGGTAGAAAAACCCGAGATCCCCCACCTTCATCTCGCGCATGAAGTTCCGCGCTTGGTAGTTGCGCACGCCGTTCCATTCCTCGCCCTCGTCCCCTTTGGCGACTTGGTTGTCCCAGGACCAGGCGTCAGGCTCGGATTTGAACAGCCAGTAGCGCATCAGCCGATGACCTTTTTCCACGCGATGATTTCGACGGACTCGAACAAATCGGCCGCTTTGTAGGGGTCGCCTGCAGCCCAAGCTTGCGCTGCGTCCATGTCCTCGACATCCAGAATGACCAGCGAACCGCACATCTCGCCTGCCGCATCCAGCAGAGGGCCGGCTTGGGCGACGACGCCGGTGTCTTTGATGTAGGCAAGGTGCGCATCGCGGTTGGCTTTGCGAACCTCGAGGGCGCCAGCTTTGTCACGGGCGGTCAGGGCAAACAGCATCAGATTTCCTCTTTCAATGGGCGGGACAGCAATGTTTGCATGCCCTGCGATACATCTAGACGGCCTTCGACCAGCGCGGCAACCACCGAGGTGATTGGCATGTCGATGCCTTTGTCATGGGCCAGACGGGCGACGGCGCGGGCGGTCGCGGCACCTTCGACTGTGATGGTAGGGTCATAGTCCGCACCCTGCCCTAACGCGAAGCCGTACGCATAGTTGCGACTGGTCGGCGACGTGCAGGTCAGCGTCAGATCGCCAAACCCGGACAAACCCATCAGCGTCTCGGGGATCGCGCCAAGGGGTCCTGCGATCCGCATCATCTCGGCAAATCCGCGGGTGATCAAAGCTGCTCGGGCAGACTCTCCAAGGCCTGCACCCATTACAGCCCCCGCTGCAATGGCGATAACGTTTTTCAGCGCGCCGCCAAGTTCCGCGCCCACAGGGTCCATACTGCGGTACAAGCGGATGGTCGCGGAGCTAAGGGTTTCTTGCAGCTCTTCGCCAAGGATCGGGTTTTTACAGGCAAGCGTCAGCGCGGTCGGTAGTCCTCGGGCGATATCGATAGCAAAGCTGGGACCTGTGATGATCGCAGGGGCGCGCGTGACTTCGGCCAGAATAGCGGTCGGGCCGCGCAGGCTGGTCAGATCGACGCCCTTGGAACAAGCGACAAGCGTCTTGCCCCGCAGCAGGTCCGCATTCTGAGAGACAAAGGCGGCGGTGGATTGCATCGGCACGGCCATCAGGATCGTATCGGCGGCGCAGGCGGCGGCCAGATCGCTGGTCACAGTCAGACCGTCGGGCAGTTGGATGCCCTTGAGTCGTGTGGCGTTTTCACGGGTCTTTTGCATGGCAGTGGCGGCATCCGGATCACGGGCCCACAGGGTCACGCCACGCTCGGCCAAGGTGATGGCCAAGGCGGTGCCGAACGCCCCTGCCCCCAGAACCGAAACGCTCATGCTTTGGCTCCCTTTTTGCCGCTGCCGATCATGGGTGCGGATTTCTTGTCCAAAGGCCAGCGCGGGCGGGCTTGCAGGGCCATGTCGTCGGTCTCGCCTAAAGCGAACCGCTCCAGCCCCGCATAGGCGATCATCGCGCCGTTGTCGGTGCACAGTTTCAGGGGCGGTGCGGTGAAGCCTGCGCCTGCCTCTTCGGCGACCGTGGTCAACGCCGCGCGGATGGCTTGGTTGGCAGCGACCCCGCCTGCGACGGCGATCATGGGTTGGCTGGGGTTCAGCTCCATGTAGACCCGCAGGGCGCGGCGGGTTTTCTCGGCCAGAACGGCAGTGACAGCCTCTTGGAAGCCAGCGCAAAGGTCGGCTTGGTCTTGGGCGGTCAGGGTGTTGTCGGTCATCATCTCGTCCCGCGCGCGCAGGACGGCGGTTTTCAGACCGGAATAGGACATGTCGCAGCCCTCGCGATCCAACAGAGGGCGCGGAAAGCGGAAGCGCTTTGGATTGCCTTCGCGCGCTCGTGCCTCGACCGAGGGGCCACCGGGTTGGGGGAGCGCGAGCAGTCGCGCGACTTTGTCAAACGCCTCGCCCGGGGCGTCGTCGATGGTGCCCCCGACGCGTGTGAATTCGTCTGGTCCGCGCACGATCAGGAACTGGCAGTGCCCGCCCGAGACCAGCAACATCAGATAGGGATAGGTCAATCCGTCGGTCAGGCGCGGGGTCAGCGCGTGGCCCGCCAGATGGTTCACCCCGACCAAGGGCTTGCCCAAAGCGGCTGCGATCCCCTTGGCGCACATGACACCGGACAGGACGCCGCCGATCAGGCCCGGGCCCGCAGTGACGGCGATCGCATCAACCTCGGACAAGGACACCATGGCTTCGGACAGGGCCTGTTTGACCGCCAGATCGACCTTTTCGGCATGGGCGCGGGCGGCAATCTCGGGGACAACTCCGCCGAAGGCTGCGTGCAATTCGGCCTGCCCCATCACGATGTTCGACATCACACGGGCGTTGCCCGCAGTCCCGCGCACAACGGCGGCGCCGGTGTCGTCACAGCTGCTCTCGATACCAAGGATCGTCAGGTCGGACATCTGTCTCTTTCATTGCAGGGCGGTTTGTCCCGAGGTAGCACTGGGACAAAGACCTTACAATGCCGAGACCTGATGGACCGTCCCGCTGCCAAGATCCTGATCACGCGCCCGCGCGAAGGGGCCGAGCGGTTTGCGATGGAACTGGCTCAAGTGATGCCATGCGCGATGCCGATTGTAATCTCACCGGTTTTGGACATCGCCACCCTGCCCGATCTGCTGCCACTAGAGCACGTCAAAGGTTTGATTGTCACATCGAAAAATGGTGTCGATGCGTTGATCGCCAAGACAGATCGCCGCGATCTGCCGGTCTATGCGGTCGGACAGCGCACAACAGCCGCTGCCGCTGCTGCGGGGTTTGCCGCACGCCAAATGGGCGATGATGCGGATGAGCTGGTTGAGGGGTTGCTCCGTCTGGGGCCCAAAGCACCGCTTCTGCACTTGCGCGGCGAGGTTTCGCGGGGCGATGTTGCGCAGCGATTGTCGACTCACGGCATCCTAACGCGCGAAAAAGTGGTCTATGCTCAGACGCCCGTTTCCCTGACCGAAGATGCGAAAATTCTGCTTAATGGAACTTCTCCGGTGGTCTTGCCGTTGTTTTCTCCGCGGAGTGCCAAGCTGTTAGCGCAACAAGTGACCGGGATTGCCCCGCGTTATGTTGTCGCGATGAGTTGGGCGGTTGCGTCAGAATTGCCGCAAGGATGGGCAAAAACCATTATTATTGCGTCAAGGGCGGATAGTCCTGCTATGGCAAAGGGCATTGCTGGTCTATTTGACGAGGACGGATTTATTGTGAGCCCCTAAATAAGGGGCTAAGTTGCGGCGAAGATATTCGCAAGGCTATTTGATTTTAGGGGGGTTGAGACGACCATGGACCAAAAACCAGCCAAGCCGGAAGAGACGCAAGACGCGTCGTCCGAAATTCAGGAAACCGGTGCTGAGGTAAAGTCCGAAGAGTCCGAAACTGTGGCCCCTGAAACGGCTGCGGATGACACCGCAGATGTTGCCAACAAAGAGGATGACAGCACAGACGCTGTAGAGGATGCTTCTTCTGAAGCCGAAGCCGTAGCCGACGCCGAAGCCGAAGCGGAAGCCGCAGACGCCGCGCAGGCCGCCGCCGACGCCGCAGCCGCACCCGG